>JAIXOU010000030.1 GCA_027486585.1 Verrucomicrobiaceae bacterium
ATCCATTGGGGCCGCACGCAAGCGCTCGCCAAGGGTAGCATCGGCCCGGAGGTCACGCTGGCTCATGCGCTGGCGCGGGCCATGCCTGGACGCCAGATCGTGCTCTTCAAAGCCGCGCATGGCGGCACGTCGCAGCTCGCTTGGCAGCCGGAGCTGGATCAGGCACGCATCGACCGCTTGAAGCTCAGCCACGATCAACGCGTGGGACATGCCTACGCGCAGCTCATCGCGGCATGGAAGAAGGCTTTTCCCGACGGTGGCGTCAAACCCGCTGCCCTCCTCTGGATGCAGGGCGAGTCCGATGCTCGTGTGCCCGAGTTGGCAAAAGACTACGAGCAGCACCTCACGAACCTCATCGCCTCGCTCCGTCGCGATCTCGATGCGCCGCAGATGAAAGCCGTCATTGCGGAGATCAATCCCGCCAAAGTCACCCCCGTCTCGCCCTTTCCCTGCGTGGATGAAGTCCGCGCCACTCAGCGTGCCTTTCCGGCCAAAGACCCGCTCACCATTTGCATCAGCACCGACGGCCTGACCAAAGCCAAGGATCAGGTCCACTACGACACCGCTGGACAGGAAGGGCTTGGCCTCCGGTTTGCCGAGGCTTTGCAGAAGTTGCTCGCCAAGGATAGCCAGTGATCCACGAATGAAACTCATCGTCGAAAAACCCTCGCCGCTCGCGGCCACCGAAGTCGTGGCGTGCGAGACTGTGCGCGGGGCGGACTTTGGCTGCGTGTGGCATCATCATCCCGAGTTTGAAATCACGCTGGTGAAGCGCGGTGGCACGGAGCGTTGGGTGGGGGACAAGCTAACGCCCTTGAAGCCGGGAGATCTCATCCTGCTCGGCTCGGATTTGCCGCACGACTTTCGGAATGATCATGCCCCTGGGCGGCGGTTGCAGAAAGTGGAGGCCATCGTGGTGCAGTTCATGCCGCATTTGCTCGGTGCAAACTGGCTCCAGCACCCGTCCATGCGACCGGTGCGGAAGTTGTTCCAGCGAGCCCAACTCGGGCTGGAGGTGCGTGGCGCGGCACGACGACGTGCCACCCGGCAGGTCATGCAAATCTCCAAAGCCAAGGGTCTGCGCCGGGTGGTGCTGCTGCTGGGGTTGCTCGATGACCTCGCCCGCTCCAAAGAGCTTCGCGAGATTGCCTCGCCAGGCTTTCATGCAGCCACCGGTGCCGCATCCTCGGACCGCCTTGGCACGGTGCTTGCCCACATTGAGGAGCATCTCACAGAACCCATTTATGTCCCTGTTCTTGCGGCCATGTCAGGGCTCAGCGAGAGCGCCTTCAGCCGCCTTTTCAAGAGCTGCACCAATCGGACCGTGCCGCAGTATGTGAATGAACTGCGCATCGCACGTGCCTGTCGCCTGCTGGCAGAGACGGATCAAACGGTGAGCCAGATCGCCGATGCCTGCGGTTATCCCACACCCGCGCATTTTCAGAGGCAGTTTCACCGGCATCAGAGCCGCTCGCCGCTGGCTTATCGCCTAGCCGTGCGAAAGCAAGGCTGAGAGGTGGCAAAGGTGGCCGGAAAAAGAGTCTATTTTGCAGGATTAAGAGACGATTCACCTGCGGAAAGCTCGTTCTTGAAGGCGTATCTTTTTCTGAATCATCAACGCCCCCTAACGGTGATCGTAACCCTCATTTTATGAAAAGGCACCACTCCACCCACAGTCGAACGACGAGCCTCAAACCCCGCTTCGCTATCGCCTGCCTCCTTTTGAAATCCCTGATGCTGACCTCATGGGCCAGCGCCGGGGACGCTTTCTTGCACAGCTTCCGCAAGCTCCGGCTCAATGAGCACTTCTGGAGCGAGGGCGTGAACTTGGGTGACTTCAATCGCGACGGGAAGATGGACATTGTCTCCGGGCCTTATTGGTATGCAGGGCCGGACTTCAAGACACGCCACGAATACTACCCGGCAAAGCAGGCTTTCAAGCGGACGGGTGCGGACGGGAAGGAAGAGATGATCCCCGGATTCGAGGGTGAACTCGGGACCAAGAACAGCTACTCCGATAATTTCTTCGCCTTCGTGCACGACTTCAACGACGACGGCTGGTCGGACATTTTGATCTACGGCTTTCCGGGCAAGGATGCGTCGTGGTTTGAGAATCCGCAGGACAAGGACGGCGCGTGGAAGCGGCACAGCATTTTTGCCCAGGTGGACAACGAATCGCCTACCTTTGCGGACATCAACGGCGACGGCAAGCCGGACATTGTATGCAACTCGGGCGGTTACTTTGGCTACGCCGCACAGGAGTCGGGCGACCCGACGCAGCCGTGGAAATTCCACTCGATTTCACCGAAAGGCCAGTGGGCGAAGTTCACCCATGGGCTCGGCGTCGGCGATGTGACGGGCGATGGCAAAGCGGACCTCATCGAAGCGGGTGGCGTGTGGGAGCAGCCAGCCTCGCTCGCAGGAGATCCTGCGTGGAAGAAGCATCCGGCCCCGTTTGGCGGCGGCGCTCAGTTTTACGCCTACGACGTGAACGCCGATGGACGGCCCGACGTCATCGGCAGCCTCGCGGCGCATGGTTACGGGCTCGCGTGGTGGGAGCAGGTGCGCGAGGGCGGTGCGATCACGTTTCGCCGGCACCTGATCATGGGCGACAAACCGGAGCACAACCGCTACGGAATCGTCTTCTCGCAGCTCCATGCGCTCGACCTCGCCGACATCGACGGCGACGGACTCAAGGACATCATCGTGGGCAAACGCTTTTGGGCGCATGGCAGCCAGGGTGATGCCGAGCCGAATGCTCCTGCGGTGAGCTATTGGTTTCAGCTCGTGCGCCAAGGGAAGAACGTGGATTTCATCCCCCGCCTCATCGACGACAACTCCGGTGTCGGCACCCAGGTGGTCACGGGCGACGCGAATGGCGACGGTCTGCTCGATGTGGTCGTGGGCAACAAGAAGGGCACCTTTCTTCTGCTGCACGAAAAAAAGCCGGTGAGCGAGGCCGAGTGGTCCAAGGCGCAGCCGAAAGCGAATCCGGCGTTTGTCGAAAACGCCGCGCCGCTTTCCCCGCCAGCGCCCGCAGTGCCGGCTGTGGCCAAGGTTCCTGCCAAGAACTCCGGTGAGGAAAAACTCCGTCTAGTCCGCGAGACGGAAGCACTCACGCCCGAGCAGGAGCAAACCAAGCTCCATGCGCCCGCTGGCTTCACTGTGCAGCTCTTCGCCAGTGAGCCGATGATCAACAAGCCGATCAACATGGCCTTCGACGAGCGCGGCCGTTTATGGGTCAGCAGCACCGTCGAGTATCCTTATGCGGCCAGCAAGGAGCGCTGGTCCGACGCACAGGGCTCGCGGGTCAAGGACAGCCGCGACGCGATCAAGATCCTCGAAGACACCGATGGCGACGGCAAGGCGGACAAAGTCACGGACTTCGCCGACGGTCTGAACATCCCTACCGGCGTGCTGCCATGGCACAAACCCGAGCACAAGGCCGGGTGCATCGCGTGGAGCATCCCGAACATCTGGTATTTTGCCGACACCGATGGCGATGGCAAATGCGACAAGCGCGAGGTGCTCTTCGGCCCGCTCGGCTACGAGAAGGACACCCACGGCATGTGCAGCAGCTTCCGGCTGGGTGCCGATGGCTGGGTTTACGCCACGCACGGCTTCAACAACACGTCGCACCTCAAGGCCAGGGATGGCTCCACGCTTCATCTCCATAGCGGCAGCGTCTTCCGCTTCCGCCCTGACGGATCGCATGTCGAAATCTTCGCCTGGGGACAGGTAAATCCCTTCGGCCTTTGCTGGGACCGCCGTAGCAATCTCTACAGCGCCGACTGCCACAGCAATCCGATCACCCAACTCATTCGCGGCGCATACTACCCGAGCTTCGGCAAACCGCACGATGGCCTCGGCTTCGCGCCGAACATGTGTGAGCACAGCCACGGCAGCACCGGCCTCTGTGGCATCACTTACATCGACGGCGGTATCTGGGGACCGGAGTGGGACGACCACATGCTCCTCGGCAACTGCGTCACCTCGAAGGTGAATCACGACAAGATCACCTTCACCGGCAGCACCCCGAAAGCGAATGAGCAGCCCGACTTCATCACCAGCGACGACCCATGGTTCCGCCCCGTCGATCTCCAGCTCGGCCCCGACAATGCCCTCTACATCGCCGACTTCTACAACAAGATCATCGGCCACTACGAAGTGCCGCTGGATCATCCGGGGCGCGACAAGGAGCGCGGGAGAATCTGGCGGGTGGTGAAGAATCGCGCCGCCTCGACGCCCCGCTCTGCACCCCCCGCCCCGCGTGCCTTCGCGCTGTCCGATCTGGGCGACGCTGATCCCTTCATCGTGCGCAGCGCCTCAGCCTGGTTGGCCGAGCATCCATCGAAGGAGGCAACACTTCCCCTGCTCAACGCCCTCGGAAAAGCGGATGCAGGCGACCTGCAATTGCGGCACCAACTGCGCATCGCGATTCGTGAGCAGTTGAAAACAGCAGGCGCGTATGCCGCCGCCTCATCGGCAGCGGGGGAAATACTCACCGAGATTTCCTTCGCCGTGCCCACGCCTGAAGCCGCGCAATATCTCTTCGGACGCTGGCCGGCGGATACCGGCGGGCTGCTCAGCCATCTCGCCCGCAACGCCAGTCCGGCCACGCTCGAAGCCGCGATCAGCAGGGCTCGCGAGCAAAGCAAAGACGCCATCCAGCCACAAATCGACGCAGTGGATGCCCTCCATAACGGCCTTCTCGAACGCGGCGGCAAGCCGACCACCTCCCTACTCGCCTGGGCCACCGAACTTGCCGAATCCCTGCTCGCTCAATCCACGGAACCCAACAATGCCTGGATCAACATCACCACCAACAACAGCGAAAGCCCCTGGTGCGCGGAGGAGCGCAAGTGCGCGGACGGCACGATGACCCGGGTGCTCAGCAGCTTGAATCAAAGCCTCAAAGGCCCGGAGAAGCTCACCGGCATCCTGCGCAGCCAGACCTTCGCGGCACCGGCCAGGCTCAGCTTCTGGCTCTGCGGCCACCAAGGCATCCCCCCAGCCGAAGCCAACAAGAAGAACCTCGTCCGACTCGTCGATGAACAGGGCGCTGTCCTGCATCAAGCCAACCCGCCGCGCAACGACACTGCGCAGCGCATCGAGTGGAACCTTGCCGCGATCCAAGGCAAACCCGTGCGCCTCGAAATCGTGGATGGCGACACCGGTGGAAGCTACGCTTGGCTCGGTGTCGGGCGGTTTGAGCAGGACGTGCTCAGCACGGACCGCTTTGACACCGCTGCGGCGAGACAGAAGCAGCTCAAAACCCTCGCCACCATCCTGCGCACCACCGCCCCCGTCGGCTTGCGCGACAAGCTCGCCGCCTTTCTTCCGCAGCCCGCGGCTCTCGCCAAGGCCAAGCCGCAGCCGGAGATCGACGCGCTGATCAAGCAACGCATCGCCGCGTTCGCCAGCGGCCCGGCGGACATTGCCAAAGGCGAGGCACTGTTTACCACACACTGCGCAGCATGCCACATGCTCGGCGGCAAGGGCGGGCTCATCGGACCGCAGCTCGATGGCATCGGCAATCGCGGAGCTGAACGGCTCATTGAAGACATTCTCGATCCGAACCGCAACGTCGATGCGCACTTCCGCCTGCATCAGATGAAGCTGCGCGACGGCACGTCCGCCACAGGCTTCGTGCGTGGCGAAGCCGGACAGGTCATCATCCTCGTCGATGCCGCTGGCAATGAACAGCGCCTCTTGAAAGGCGACATCGTCCAGGACATCGAGGTGCCGCAATCTCTGATGCCACCTGTTTTTGGTCAGACCATCGAAGCCCGGGCCTTCAGCAGTCTCATCGGCTGGTTGCTGAAGCGGTGACCCCTGCCAGAGGCCCATCCCTCTCCATCCAACACACCAAGAACATGAGCACCAAAAAATACAACGTCGGCATCATCGGCTACGGCTGGGCGGCCACCGCTCACATCGACGCCATCAATGCGAGCAAGCAGGCGCAAGTCACCGCCATCTACTCCTCGCGTCCGCTGGATAGTGCAGAACTCAGCGCGAAGCATGGCGGCAGCATCAAGGCTTATCAAAGTGTCGAAGCACTGCTGGCGGACCCGGACATCCACATTGTGGACATCACCAGTTACCCCAGCCAGCACAGTGCGCAGGCCATCGCGGCGGCACAGGCCGGGAAGCACATCATTCTCGAAAAACCGATGGCCAACTCGCTGGAAGAGGTGCGCGCCATCGTCGCGGCGGCGGAGGCGAATGGCGTGAAAGGCTGCGTCTGCTTTGAGCTTCGCTTCTCCGGGCAGATGATCACCACACGGGCTATGCTGGCGGAAGGGTTGCTCGGTGATCTGCACTATGGCGAGGTGGATTATTATCACGGCATCGGCCCGTGGTATGGGCAGTTCCGCTGGAACACTGGCAAGAAGGACGGAGGCAGCGCCCTGCTCACCGCTGGCTGTCATGCACTCGATTGCCTGCTCATGTGCATGCCCGGCGAGGTCGAGAGCGTCAGCAGCTTCAGCACGAAGTCGAAGAGCGACATCTTCGCGCCCTATGAATACGACACCTCCTCGGTGACACTGGTGCGTTTCAAAAATGGAGCCGTGGGCAAGTGCGCGGCCATCGTGGACTGCCTCCAGCCCTACTACCTGCACACCCATCTTGTTGGCAGCCAGGGCAGCCTCTTGGATGACAAATTTCACTCCATGAAGCTGCAGACCAACAAAGCCCACTGGAGCAAGCTCTCCGTGCAACTCGCCGATTCCGGCGACGTGCACGATCACCCGTATCAAACCCAGTTTCAGCTCTTCTTCGGTTCCCTAGACGAAGGCAAAAATATGCCGCAGACGAGCTTCAAAGACGCCCTGCGCACGTTCGAGGTCGTCTTCGCAGCGGACCAAAGCGCGGCGGCGGGCGGTGCGGTAGTGACATTAGGCTAGGCCAAATCTAATAACCCATTCACGCCAATCATCCTTATGCCTGCCCCCCACTCCACGCTTCCTCGCCGTCGGTTTCTGCAATCAGCGGCGGCCACCGTCGCCTCCTTCAACATCGTGCCCCGTCATGTGCTCGGCGGCCCTGGCTTTGTGCCGCCCAGTGAGAAAGTCAACATCGCCCTCGTCGGCGGTGGCGGGCAGGGGCATTCCAACCTCAATAACCTCTTTCAATTGGATGACGTGCAAGTCATCGCCGTGGCGGACACAGCTGAGGCGTATGATCCAAAGCAGTCCTTCGCCTATTACAAAGGCATGGCCGGCAGGCTCCCCACTCAGGGCATGATCGAGAAGCACTACGCCGAAAAGACGCCCAACTTCAAATGTGCGCCCTATGAGGACTTTCGGTTGATGTTGGAGCGGGAAAAGGACATTGACGCAGTGCTCATCGCCACGCCGGACCATACCCACGCTTACATCTCCATTCAGGCCATGCGTGCAGGGAAACATGTTTATTGTGAGAAGCCGCTGACCCATGACATCTGGGAAGCGCGGCAGGTGGCCAAGGTGGCGCAAGAAACGGGTGTCGCCACTCAGATGGGGAGTCAGGGGCATTCCTCACTAGGCACGCGTGAGACCATCGAATACATCCAAGCAGGAGCTATCGGCAACGTGCAGGAAGTCCATGTTTGGGTGCCTGCCACACGCTACAACTACGCCCTCCGCGGCTACCCCACGGACACCCCCGCGAAACCCGCCGGATTGAACTGGGATCTCTGGCTCGGACCCGCTGATGAACGCGCCTATCACTCTGCCTACCACCCGTTTTCCTGGCGTGACTTTTGGGCCTTTGGCAGCTCTGGGCTGGGGGACTTTGGCACCCATGATCTGAATACCGCCGTGCGGGCGCTGGAGTTGTATGAACCCAGTCTGGTGGAAGGCTACGGCGTTGGCTTTTCCAATGCTGAGATCGCCCCCTATGGCTCTCTGGTGCATTACCATTTCCCCGCCACAGATAAACGGCAGGCCATCAAACTCACTTGGTATAGCGGCGGCATGAAACCCGCACAGGTGGAGGCCCTGGGCGCCGTCACTCACCCCAGCCGAGGCTCACTTTACCTCGGCGATAAAGGGGCCATTCAGACCGATGGCAATGGCGGCGCACCACGACTCTTCCCCGCCAAACGCCGTGCCGCCTTTGTGAAACCGGACTCACGCCTGAAACGCTCGAATGGCCATCATCGTGACTGGATCGATGCCTGCAAAGGTGGTGAGCCAGCCTCGTGTCCCTTCGACTACGGGGCGCAATTGACGGAGATCGTGCTGCTCGGCGTTCTCTCGCAGCGGCTCCAAAAGCCTATCCGCTGGAATGCCTCTCAAATGAAAGCCATCGGCCTGGACGCCGCAGATGCTCTAATCAAAGCCCCCCGCCGCCAAGGCTGGGAACTCATTTAATCATCCACCGTTCACGCTTCACCAAACCGCATCCTATGCCACGCAAACTCAGCCACATCGCCCCCGACTGGTGGGTCTACACCACGCGCTAGGACATCCAGAGCCGCATCTTCCCCAACAAATAGTATGCTGACCATTCGCCATTTCTCCGCTTTATTGCTTGCGCTGGCATCCGCATTGAAAAGTTCTGAGGCCGGCGCGGCCGAGCTGTCGTTCAACCGCGACATCCGCCCGATCCTCAGCGACAACTGCTTTCACTGCCATGGCCCGGACAAAAACCACCGCAAAGGCGATCTGAGGCTCGATGTGCGCGAGGAACTGATCAAGCTAGGCCCAAAGACGCTGATCGAGCGCATCAACACCACCGATGCCGACGACCTCATGCCCCCAGCGAATTCTCATAAGCAGCTCTCGGCGAAGCAGAAGGCCACGCTGAAGCAATGGATATCCGCAGGGGCGAAGTATGAGCCGCATTGGGCTTTTGTGCCGCCTGTGAAATCGAAAGCGGGCAAGTCCATTGACGACTTCATCCGGGCGGAGTTGAAGAAGCACGGGCTTCAGCCTGCGCCGAAGGCTTCACGGGAAACTTTGATCCGGAGGCTGGCTTTGGATCTCACGGGCTTGCCGCCGAAGGTGTCTGAAAAGGCTGACCTGAATGACTTTATTGACGGGTTGCTGCAATCACCGCATTACGGCGAGCACATGGCGGTCGGCTGGCTGGATGCAGCACGCTTTGCAGATACGAATGGCTACCAGGTGGATCGTGATCGCGAGCTGTGGCCGTGGCGGGACTGGGTGATCAAGGCCTTCAACGCGAACATGCCATTCGATCAGTTCACCATTGAGCAGCTTGCGGGGGATTTGCTGCCGAATGCCACGCTGGATCAAAAGATCGCCACCGGCTTTCATCGCAATCACATGCTGAACGAGGAGGGCGGCATCATCGCGGAGGAGTTTCTGGCTGAATACACGGCCGACCGCGTGGAGACGACCGCTGCCGTGTGGATGGGACAGACCTTCAACTGCTGCCGCTGCCACGATCACAAGTTCGATCCCTTCACCGCGAAGGACTTCTATGCGATGAAGGCCTTCTTCCACAACGTGCCGGAGCGTGGTGTGGGCCTTTACAGCAATCCGGTGCGCACCAATGCGCCGCCTTTTGTGAAACTGCCCGCACCTGAGCTGGAGGCTAAAATCGCGGCGCTGAACGCGAAGCTCAAACCCGTCGAGGACATGCTCAAAGGCCTCGCGGCGGGTGATCTGGAGCCTTGGGCGAAAAAGCTCGTCGCGGCGAAAATCGAATGGCTGCCGCTGGAGCCGCAAAAAGCCACGGGTGGCGACAATCCGCCGCAAATAACCGACAAGGCCGTTCTGATCGGTCCGCAGGAAACGCGGGCGAACAACATCGTGATCAAGGCCAAGCTTCCAGCGGGCAAAATCACCGCGCTGCGCCTCGAATGCTCCACCACGGCTCCTGCGGCCAGTTTTCAATGGAGCGAGCTCAAAGTGGGCAAAACGAAGCTGCATCCCATCGACGCCACGCACGCCAGCGTGCTCGACAATGATCGCAAAACCAAATCTGTGCTCTCGGTGGCACCGAACAAGCCGGTGCAGGCACTGTTTGAGCTCGAAAAGCCTCTCGAAGCCGCCGAAGTGGACATCACGATCGGTGTCGAGAATGCCGGCGGACCTTCGCAATGGCGTTTGTTTGCCACGACGACTCCGACCGATGTCATCGCGCCCGCGAGCATCGTCACCATCGCGCAAAAGGAGCATGCGAAACGAACAGCAGCCGAGAGAAAACAGCTCGCGGACTTCCGCATGGCGCAAATGCCCGAGCACCGCCGCCTAACCCAAGAGGCGGCAGATTTGAAGAAGAAACTTGTTGCCACTGAGGCCGAGATTCCTACCACGCTGGTCATGGAGGAGCAGAAGGAGATGCGCCCCACTTTCATCCTCATGCGCGGTGCCTACGACAAGCCGGGCGAAAAGGTCGCTGCGGCCACGCCCGGTGTTTTGCCAGCGCTTGCCGCTGATTTGCCGCGCAACCGGCTCGGCCTCGCGAAGTGGCTTGTGAGCCGCGAGAATCCACTCACGGCCCGCGTGATCGTGAACCGCTTCTGGCAGCATTTCTTTGGCACCGGCCTCGTGCGCACCAGCGAGGATTTTGGCTCCCAAGGTGAACAACCAAGTCATCCCGAGCTACTCGACTGGCTCGCGGTCACCTTCCAAGAAAGTGGCTGGGATGTGAAGAAGCTCGTGAAGATGATCGTGACCAGCGAGACGTATCAGCAGAGTTCACGTCATTCGTCGGATCAGTCCGATCCGTCGAATCAATGGCTCTCCCGCGGGCCGCGTCATCGCCTGAGCGCCGAAGTCATTCGAGATCAAGCTTTGGCCGCCAGCGGGCTGCTGGTGGAGAAAATCGGCGGCCCGAGCGTGAAGCCGTATCATCCGCCCGGCCTTTACGAGCAGGTCGTGGCCCAGCGTGACAATCCCAAGGCTACCTACCAGCAAGGCAGTGGCGACGATCTGCACCGCCGCAGCCTCTACACCTACTGGAAGCGCAGCGTGCCGCATCCTGGCATGCTGCTCTTTGATGCGCCTTTCCGCGAGACCTGCGCCCTCCGACGCTCTCGCTCGAACACACCGCTGCAGGCGCTCAACCTGCTGAATGATCCCACCTATGTCGAAGCGGCTCGGTTTCTTGCTCAGCGGATGACCAAGGAAGGTGGCGCGAGCATCGAATCCCGCCTGACGCATGGTTTTCGGCTTCTGCTCGCTCGAAAGCCGAGTCAGCAGGAACTCAAAGTTCTCATCGCCGCTGTTGAACGATCCATCCAAGACTTTACCAAGGACCCCGAAGCCGCCAAACAGCTCCTCACCATCGGCGAAGCCAAGACCGACGAAAAACTGAAACCTGTCGAACTCGCCGCCTATACCACGCTTGCCAGCACGCTGATCAATCTCGACGAAACCATCACCAAGGAGTGAACTCATGAGCACCGAATCCTCTTTCGCACCCTTTTCTCGTCGCAACTGGCTCAAGAGCCTCGCGCTCGCGTCCCTCGCCGATCCAAAGCTCTTCGCCTCGCCAGCGGCGCACTTTGCGCCAAGGGCGAAGCGCATCATCTGGCTGACACAGGCCGGTGCGCCGTCGCAGCTCGATCTGTTTGATTACAAGCCGGGGCTCGCCTCGCAGTTTGACAAGGATTTGCCGAACTCCGTGCGTGGCGAGCAGCGGCTCACGGGCATGACGGCGGGTCAGAAGCGCTTTCCCATCGCGCCGTCGGTGTTCAAGTTTGCGCAGCATGGCCAGAGCGGCATGTGGTTGAGCGAGTTGCTGCCGCACACCTCGAAGTTCGCGGATGAAATCTGCCTCATCCGCTCGCTGCACACTGAGGCGATCAATCATGATCCGGCGATGACGCTGCTGCAAACCGGGCACCAAATCGGCGGGCGACCCGCGTTTGGCGCATGGGTGTCGTATGGCCTCGGCTCTGACAACTTGGACTTGCCTGCCTTTGTCGCGCTCATCTCGCGTCCCAGCGGCCCTACGAACGCGCAACCGCTGCACGAGCGCATGTGGGGCAGCGGTTTCCTGCCTTCGAAATATCAGGGCGTGCGCATGAGCTCCGGCAAGGACCCCGTGCTCTTCCTTTCCAATCCACCCGGCATCACCACCGAGCGCCGCCGCGCCATGCTCGACGATGTCGCCGCACTGAATCGCCTCAAGCTCGCCGATTACCACGATCCCGAAACGCAGGCCCGCATCGATCAATACGAGATGGCCTTCCGCATGCAGTCTGCCGTGCCCGACCTCGCCGATCTCTCCAAGGAGCCCGCCGACATCTACGAGCGCTACGGTCCCGAATCGAAGAAGCCCGGCACCTACGCTGCGAACTGCATCCTCGCCCGCCGGCTTGCCGAGCGCGGTGTGCGCTTCATCCAGCTCTACCATCGCGGCTGGGACCAGCACAACAACCTGCCCAGCGGCATCAAGAGCCAGTGCCACGACACCGACCAGCCCACCGCCGCGCTTTTGGCCGAGCTCAAAGAGCGCGGCATGCTCGATGACACGCTCGTCATCTGGGGCGGCGAGTTTGGACGCACGGTGTATTCGCAGGGCGTGCTCACCCGCGACAATCATGGCCGCGACCACCACCCGCGCTGCTACAGCGTCTGGATGGCCGGAGCCGGTGTGAAAGGCGGCCACGTCCACGGCGAGACCGATGACTTCAGCTACAACATCGTCAAAGACCCCGTGCACATCCACGACCTCAACGCCACCGCCCTCCACCTCCTCGGTCTCGACCACACCCGCCTCACCTACCGCTTCCAAGGCCGCGACTACCGCCTCACTGATATCCATGGCGAGATCCTCAAAGGAGTCCTCGCGTAATTTCCTACCTCCTCGCAATTCCCCGCACAACACCTCATCCTATGCCACGCAAACTCAGCCAGATCACCCCCGACTGGTGGGATTGCACCACGCTCGACTCCGACCTCATCGCCGACGCTGCGCGAAGCGCTCGGCGATACCTGTGTCGTCGATGAAATCTTCGAAGCCGGGCTGAGTCGGCCCGCTTGAATCAAACCCCATCAGACACCACCTATGAAACCGCTCCTCCTCGTCCGCTTCTGGCTCATGGTCTTCCTGCATTATTTCGTCTGGGGGGCCTGGTATGTGACCATGGGCACCTATGTCGTGACCAAGCTCGGTTTTACAGGGGGGCAGGTGGGACTCGTCTATGGCAGCACAGCGGTCGGGGCGCTGGTGTCGCCGTTCATTGTCGGCATCATCGCTGACCGTTTCTTTGCCACGCAGAGTATCCTTGGGTTTCTCCACCTCGTCGGCGCGGGCCTGCTCTATTGGGTTTCCACCTTGGAGAACTTCGGAAGTTTCTATCCGGTGCTGCTGGCTTACACCATCACCTACATGGCCGGACATGGGTTGACGAATGCTCTGACGCTGCATCATTCCAAGAATCCGGCGAAGGAGTTCCCGGTCGTGATGGTCATGGCCAGCGTGGGCTGGATCGTGGCCGGCCTCGTGGTGAGCTGGCTGAAGCTGGAGAACAATGCGGGCATGTTCCGGCTGGCCTCGGGCGCAGCGCTGCTCATGGGCCTCTACTCATTCACGCTGCCCCACACTCCGCCGAAGGGTGCAGGCACGCCGGCTTCGCTGGGCACGCTGCTGGGATTCGATGCGCTGAAGCTCATGCGCGACCGTTCCTTTGCCACCTTTATGGTCTGCTCCTTCCTCATCTGCGTGCCGCTGAGTTTCTACTTCAGTTGGATGAACGTCTTCATGAATGAGATGAACATTCCCAACGCGGCGGCGAAGATGACGTTGGGTCAGGTCTCGGACGTGGTCTTCCTGCTGCTGCTTCCCGCTCTGCTGCTGCGCATCGGGGCTAAGGGCATCCTCCTGCTCGGCATCGGTGCGTGGGCCGTGCGCTTCGGACTCTTTGCTCTCTTCCATCAAAGCCCATCCGCGCTGTGGATGCTCTTCACCGGCATCCTGCTGCATGGCATGTGCTACGACTTCATTTTTGTGATGGGCCGCATGTATGTGGACAAGCGGGCGGGCGAAGACATTCGCGGTGCCGCGCAAGGACTGCACGCCATCATCACGCTCGGGGCGGGTATGTTTGTCGGTTCATGGCTCTCGGGCATCGTCGCCCAGCACTACACGCAGGGCAGCACCCATGACTGGCAGGCCATCTGGCTCATCCCTGCTGCAATGGCTGCCGTGCTGGTCGTGGTTTTTGCGCTCTTCTTCAAAGAGGACCAGCGCACGGACACGGCCGGCTGAATGACCCTGCTTTCCATATAACGAACAACCAAACCGAAACCATGAAGCTCCAGACTCTCCTCCTTTCTACCTGTCTCACTGCCCGTGCTTTGCTCGCGGCAGATGACGAAGGCTTCGTCCCCATGTTCAATGGCAAAGACTTCACCGGCTGGGTGCCGACCTGTATCGCACCGGAGACTTTCACGGTCCGCGATGGCTTGGTCATCACCAGCGGGCAACCCGTCGGCACCCTGCGCACCGAAAAGATGTATGAAAACTTCATCATCGAGTTCGACTGGCGGCACATGCAGTCCGGCGGCAACTCCGGTCTCTTCATCTGGGCCGATGGACTGCCCGTCACCGGCTCGCATTTCTCACGCGGCATCGAGATTCAGATTCTCGATCTTGGCTTCAACCCTCCGGGCAAGAACGAGAGGTATAGCACGCACGGCGACATTTTCGCGGTGAATGGCGCGGCGCTCACCGTCGCGGGTCGCATCTCGCCCAATGGCAAGCGTAGCTTCCCGATGGAGGAGCGCACGAAGCCCTCGCCGGAATGGAATCACTACCGCGTCGTGGCGAACAACGGCGACATCAGCCTCAGCGTGAATGGCAAGGAAGTGACCATCGCGAAAGCCGCTTCCCCCCGCAAAGGCTACCTCATGCTGGAGTCCGAAGGCAGCGAGGCGCATTTCCGCAATGTGCGCATCAAAGAGCTGCCATCGACGAATCCGAAGCCCGAAGAAATCGCGCTCGAAGCCGATGGTTATGTGCCGCTGCTCAATAGCCTGGACCTGCGTGGTTGGAAAGTGCCAGAGGGTGACAACGGCCACTGGAAAATCGTGAAGGAACTCATCGACTACGACGCCGAAAGCGAATCCGCCACCGCCGACAAAAGCCTGTGGAGCGAGCGCGAGTTTGGTGACTTCCAGCTCATCGCCGACTGGCGCATCAAGGAGACGCCCTATCTCAATCCGCGCGTCTATCACCTCCTGCCTGATGGCAGCGAAGAACTCGGCCCCGACGGCAAACCCAAGCCCTATCCGCAGCCCGATAGCGACTCCGGCATCTACCTGCGCGGCCTGAGCAAATATCAGGTTAACATTTGGACCTGGCCCGTCGGCTCTGGCGAAATGTATGGCGTGCGGCGAGATCCACAAATGCCGCCAGAAGTCCGCGCTGGAGCCACTCCCTTGCTGAAAGCTGACAATCCCGTGGGCAAGTGGAACCGCTTCGACATCACTGTGCGCGGCAGCACCGTCACCGTCCTGCTCAATGGCAAGACCGTGCTTCCCGGTGTCACCATCCCCGGCCTGCCCGAGCGCGGCCCCATCGCCCTCCAACATCACGGCAGCAAGAAAGACGGCCAATGGACCAGCCCGCCGTCACTCATCCAGTTCCGCAACGTGTTTGTCCGTGAGTTAAAGTAGCGCGCTATCCTCTCCAGCCAACTTAACCGCACCCACACCTCAAACAGAGAAGTGTTTCCGCCCAACGTAGTCTGATTCCATGAAATCCGTTCTCGCACTGCTCACTCTCAGTCCACTCGCCACGATGGCGGCGGAAGTGTCGTTCAACCGCGACATCCGGCCGCTGCTGTCGGACAACTGCTACTACTGCCACGGCTTTGATGAGAAGCATCGCGAGGCGGGGCTGCGGCTGGATGTGCGGGAGTCGGCGCTGAAGGACAACGATGGCGTGCGGGCTATTGTGCCGGGTGATCTTGCCAGATCGGACTTGTGGCAGCGCATCATCAGTAAGGACGAAGATGACGTGATGCCGCCGCCGAAGGCGCACAAGAAGCCCTTCACCAGCGAGCAGCGGGTGTTGATCAAGCGCTGGATCGAGCAAGGCGCGAAGTATGAGGCGCATTGGGCGTTCGTGCCGCCGATGCGTGCTGCGGTGCCTGGGGGTGAGGCAGCGATTGACCACTTCATTGAGAAGCGATTGAAGGCGGAAGGTCTCGCCTTTTCGTCCCAGGCAGAGGCAGGATTGCTGCTGCGTCGAGTGACGTTCGATCTGACCGGCATGCCACCGACGATTGCGGAGTTGGATGCGTTTGAAGCAGCGGTATCGAAAGATTTCGAAAAGGCTTACACGGACGCCATTGCTCGCCTGCTGAAGTCGCCGCGCTATGGCGAGCGCATGGCGATGGATTGGCTCGATGCCGCACGCTATGCGGACACGAACGGCTACCAGATGGACTCCATCCGCATGAACTGGCCGTGGCGCGACTGGGTGGTGCGGGCGTTTAACGACAACATGCGCTTTGATCGCTTCACCATCGAGCAGCTCGCTGGTGACATGCTGCCCAAGCCCACGCAGGACCAACTCGTGGCCACGGCCTTCAATCGCAATCACATGCTCAATGCGGAGGGCGGGACCATCGCGGAAGAGAATCGCACGAAGACCGTGTTTGATCGCGTGGAGACCACCAGCGCCGTCTGGCTGGGCCTGACGATGGGCTGTAGCCAGTGCCACGATCACAAGTTCGATCCGATCACGCAGAAGGACTACTATTCGATGTTCGCGCTGTTCAATCAACTCGTTGAAACCGGCGGCGTGGACAAGCGCTTCGGCAAAAAGAGCTACAGCAACATGTATGACAGCCTTTACGCGCTGGAGTCGCCGTATCTCATGCTCGCCACGCCGGAGCAGGAAGCGCAAATGAAGTCCGCGCAATCGAATCGCGACAGCGCGGAGAAGGCGCTGATGGCGAGGAGCGCGGAGTTCAAGGTGCCGTTTGAGACATGGGTGAAGCAAGTGCGGGCCGATGGCGACCTCTTGTTGAAACGCATTGAAGAAGACGGGCTGCGCCGGATCGCGGGCACGATTAAGCTGGAGACGCTGAACTACGAGAAGCTCACGAACAAAACGGAGCGGGCGCTGGTGGAGCTGTTTCTGCGCGGTGATGCGCGGTGGGCGTCGGCGATGAAGGTGATTGATGAACTGCGTGCCGAGGAAGACAAGATTCAGCAACAGATCCCACACGTCATGGTGATGCGGGATGAAAAGAAGCGCGAGACGCACATCTTGAAGCGCGGCAATTACGAGACCCCCGGCGACATCGTGCCGCCTGCCGTGCCTGCTTCCATGCCACCTCTGCCTGCGGGCACCAAGGCTGACCGGATGGCCTTGGCAAAGTGGCTCGTGTCACCACAGCATCCGCTGATGTCGCGCGTGGTGATCAATCGCCTGTGGCAGCAGTTCTTTGGTCGCGGCATCGTGAAGACTCCTGATGACTTCGGTCTGCAAGGCGCACTGCCATCGCACCCTGAGCTGCTCGATTGGCTCGCCGTGGAGTTTCGCGAAAGCGGCTGGGATGTGCAGCACATGATCCGCCTCATCGTGGGATCAAAGACCTACCGCCAGAGCGCGGTCGTGACACCGGCCATGCTCGCCAAAGACCCAGAGAATGCGCTGCTCGCTCGAGGTCCGCGTCATCGGCTCGACTCACGCTTCCTGCGCGATCAAGCACTCGCTTTGTCCGGCCTCCTCGTCGAGAAACGCGGTGGCCCCGCCGTGATGCCCTACCAGCCGCCGGGCATCTGGGAAGAGATGAGCTTTGGCAAGAACCGCTACTTTCAGGGAACCGGCGAGGACTTGTATCGTCGCAGCCTCTACACCTTCTGGAGACGCAGCGTGGCTCCCGCGAGCTTCTTCGATGTGCCTGCGCGTCAAAGCTGTGCCGTCAAGCCTCAGCGCACCAGCACGCCGCTCCATGCCCTCACCACGCTCAATGACGTCACGTATGTGGAAGCCGCCCGCGTGTGGGCCGAGAAGCTTGCAAGCCTCAGCGACGACGACGCCCGACTCGATCACGCCTTCCGCAGCGCCACCGGCCATCATCTCGATGCGCGCGGCACGACCACACTGAAGCAAACGCTGGCCAAAGCCCGCGCTCACTACCAAGCCCACCCTAAGGACGCTGAGCAACTCATCGCCACCGGCGAATCCAAACGCCTCAGCAAACTCACGCCCACCGAACACGCAGCCTGGACCACGGTTTGCCTGATGATCTTGAACCTCGACGAGACTCTGAATCCATGAACCCTCTCCACCAACACGCCCTGAATCTCACCCGTCGACGCTTCCTCGGCACCACGGCACTCACGCTCGGCGCACCAGCGTTGCAGTCACTCATGGCAGCGGAGAAAGGGCTGCCATCGCTGCCTCATTTTGCACCGAAGGCGAAGCGCGTGATCTACATGATGCAGACAGGCGGGCCATCGCATGTGGATCTCTTTGATGACAAGCCAGAGCTGCGGAAGCGGCGCAATCAGGACATCCCTGAGAGCGTGCTCGGAGGTCTGCGTCTCACGACGATGACGGCGAACCAGAAGAGCAAACCATGCCTGCCAGCAGCGTTTGGCGGCAAGGAGCGCGGCCAATGCGGCATGTGGGTCAGTGATCTGCTACCACACACGGCGAGCATCGTCGATGACTGCACTTTCATTCGCTCAATGCATGGCGAGCAGATCAATCACGCGCCAGCGGTCACGCATTTGCTCACGGGGCACAACCTGCCGGGGCGTCCGAGCCTAGGTGCTTGGCTCAGCTACGGCCTCGGTTCCAGCTCGGACAATCTGCCTTCGTTTGTCGTCATGACCTCGCGTGATCAAGAGGCATCATGCGGCCAGTTCTTCTTTGATTACTACTGGGGCGCAGGCTTTCTGCCGGGACAGTATCAAGGCGTGCCGTTTCGAGGCGCAGGAGATCCGGTTCTCTTCCTTAGCAACCCCGATGGCATGAACCGCGACCTGCGTCGCACCATGCTCGATGGCCTTGCCGAGATGAATCAACAAGCGCACGCGCGGCTCGGCGATCCCGAGATCAACACGCGGATCGCGCAATACGAGATGGCCTTCAAGATGCAGGCCAGCGTCCCCGAACTCACCGATCTGAGCGATGAGCCGCAGAGCGTGCTCGATCTCTACGGACCTGATGTGAAGCGCAAAGGCAGCTACGCCTACAACTGCCTGATGGCACGCCGTCTCGCCGAGCGCGGTGTGCGCTATGTCCAACTCATGCACGCCGGATGGGACCAGCATGGCAACTTACCGACACAACTACCCATCCAGTGCAAAGACACCGATGAAGCCAGCGCCGCACTCGTGAAGGATCTCAAAAATCGTGGCCTGCTCGATGACACACTCGTCATCTGGGGTGGCGAGTTTGGCCGCACGCCCTTTGTGCAGGGCGACATCAATAATCCTAAAGCCCATGGCCGCGATCATCATCCGCGTGCCTTCACCATGTGGCTCGCCGGTGGTGGCGTGAAGAAGGGCTGCATCTACGGCAGTAGCGACGACTTCGCTTATCACACCGCCGTGGACCCCGTGCATGTGCATGACCTGCAAGCCACGCTCCTCCACCTCTGTGGCATCCAGCACGACCGCTTCACCTACCGCCACCAAGGCCTCGACTTCCGCCTCACCGGCGTGGAGCCCAGCAAGGTGGTGAAAGGAATCCTCGCGTAACTACCAACCTCCTCGAAAACACCCCCACAACACCGCATCCTATGCCACGCAAACTCAGCCACATCGCCCCCGACTGGTGGGATTACACCACGCTCAATGACGACCTCATCAACGACGCCGCCCGTCTCACCGAGCGCGACTTGCGCCAGCTCTCGCGACCGGGATTCAAGGTCGTGATGTATGACACGCTGGAGGATTTTTATTTAGCCGAAGCGCTCGAATACATCCACGCCTGGCGGCAGGCCACCGCAGACAATCCCGTCGGCATCTGCGGCCCCGTTGGTCCCACCGAGCAGCTCCCGCTCGTCGCGCGATTGGTCAATGAACTCGGGCTCAGCCTCAAGCACGCGCACTTCTGGGGCATGGATGAATGGTATGATGAAGTCACGAAGCTGGAGGTGCCTTCCACGCATCCGCTGTCCTTTGAAAAGGCCGACCGCGAGCTGTGCTTCGACCGCATCCAGAAGAAACTCGCCATCCCCGAAGCGCACCTTCATTTCCCGAAGGCCGACATCGCCAGCTATGTGCAGACGTGGAACTCCGGCGTCCGCTGCGCCGTGATGCAGGGCGGCCAGGGCGACATCAAACACTGGGCCTTCAACGACCCGCTGCGCCGCGCTGGCAAATGGAAGAACGAGCCGCCACCGCCCGCCGAGTATCGCAAGCTCAGCACGCGCATCGTCGAGCTGCATCCCATCACGCTCAGCCAAAACGCCCGCACGTCCGGCGGTGGCAACATCACCATGGTGCCCAAGACCGCCATCACCGTCGGTCCGAAGGAAACGTGGCAGGCCGAGAAAGTCAGCATCTGGCAGGCCGGCATGCACGACAACCCGCTCGGCCAGCGCCTCACCGCGCTCATGATCTCCAAGCGCCTCGCCGACAGCTCCGTGCCCATGTCCCTCCTCGCCGAACATCCGAACGTGCAGTTCAACTACTTCCGCGGCGGTCTCGGAAGCTGCGCGGTGGAGATGCATTGAGCGCATCCTCATCAGTATCCTAGCCGCTCGTCTTTTCGCACCTTCATGAACGAGCAGAATCACTTCCAAAGCCCATGCGCCGCCATTGATGAACTCCTTCAGGCACCTCCCGAAAAGCAACCTCAGCTTGCTTCGCAAATCGCGTTCAAGTGGGCCAAACACGACATCAACGCCATGTGGAACGCCGTCTCCCGCTCCAAACTCGACGGTCAAATCAAACAGATCCTGTTCAACGAACTCTGGAACTGAGCACCATCACTCTGCGAACGATCCACCTGCCAATTGCTACTTATGACTCGCCTCCTCACCGTTTCCTGCGCTCTTTTGAAATCAGCTTCGCAGGCTGTTTACCGACCTTTTTGGAATCCGCTTCGTCGAGTATCGCCTCTGCGCTTCGGTTCGCTGTGCTCGGCTCTCACCGCCCTGCTGCTCGTGCCGTTGGTCGTGCTCGCACAGGACACAAAGCCTTCCGCTGCTCCAGGGAAGCCCGCAAGAGGGCACGACCCCGTGGATTGGGTGGACCCATTCATCGGCACGCAATCAGCGCGCTGGTTTTTCTTCACACCGGCTGCCGCGCCGTTTGGCCTCGTGAAGCTCGCGCCGGACACGACGGGCTTCGGCGGTTATGCGGGTGGTGGGCACACGTCGGGTTATCGTTTCTCGGATACTTCGATCTTGGGATTCAGTCATCTCCATGACTTCCAGTTGGGAGGCATTCTGCTCATGCCAACCACCGGGCCGCTGGTGACGGTGCCGGGCGCTGATGGGCAGGACAAAAGCGGGTGGCGCTCCCGGTTCTCGAAGTCCAGTGAACGCGCCGAGCCGGGCTACTATCGGGTCCACCTCGACAAGCATGACGTCTCCGTCGAACTCACGGCGAGCACGCGTGTCGGCTACCATCGCTACACCTTTCCGAAAACCGACGCCGCGAGGGTGCTGATGGATGTCGGGCATCTGCTCGGCGAGGGGGGCGTTTTTCAGCCGCATGACCGATTCAGCGGCGGCTTGCGCGCGGCCATGATTGAGCGCGTGGACGACCGCACCGTGCGGGCCAGTTGCACCATCGCGCCTTCTTATGCGGAGGCTCCTCTCGAGATCTACGCGGAGATTCGCTTCAATCGCCCGTTCAAGGTTTACGGTGCGTATCGGGATGCCAAGACGTTTCCAGGTCGTGAGGTGATCAGCGGGTTCGGCGCGGGCTACTATGTGGAGTTCGACACGCGCGAGGAGGCGGTGGTCGAGGCGCGCGTGGGTATCTCCCATGTGAGCTTTGACGGAGCAAAGAAGAATCTGATGACCGAGACCGAGGGCAAGACCTTTGACCAAATCCGCTCCGCCACCCGCAGCGAGTGGAACCGCTTGCTCGGCCGTGTGAGGATCGAGGATGAACGTCCGGAGGCCAAGCCGGCCAAGGTCAAGTTTTACACCGCCTTGTGGCACGTTCTGCTGGGACGTGGGGTGAACAGTGACGCGGATGGCGCTTACTCCGACGGCACGGGACGCGTCGGTCAGATTCCCTTGGTGAACGGTCAGCCTGAGTATGCCAGATACAACTCGGATGCTTTGTGGGGCAGCTTTTGGAATCTGAATCAAGTGTGGTCACTGCTCTACCCGGAGCAGATGACCGCGTTCGCGAAACATTTGCTCGCCTCCTACCGGGAGAGCGGGTGGCTGCCAGATGGTTTTGTGGTGAACCGGCGTGCTCCGGGGATGCTGTCCAATCAGGCGACGCTGTTTCTGGCGGCTGCTTACACCAGAAACCCCACGGCCTTTGATCGTGAAGAACTTTGGAATGCGGTCTGGAAAAATCAGACGCAATGGCGCGGGCGGCCCCGCTACACCGGACAGGAAGCGTTGGCGGGTTATTCGCTTCTCGGATACGCTCCTTGTGACGATGGAGGATACGGGCCTTCGGGTTACACGCTGGAGTATGCTTTCGAGGACTGGTGCGCCGCGCAACTGGCCACCCAGTTTGGTAAGAAGTCGGATGCTGACTTTCTAACGCAGCGTTCGGATGCCTGGCGGAAGCTCTGGGATGAAGAGTCGCGCTGTTTTCGTCCCCGGCGTTTTGATGGCAGCTTTCACACTCCGTTTGATCCGAACGGCGGCTACTCCTTCATCGAGGGAACGGCACTCCAATACCGCTGGTTCGTGCCGCACAACATCCCGGCCCTGGTGCGGCAGTTCACTCCCGAGGTGTTCTTGAGCGAGTTGACCCAGACGATGGCACAGGCCGAGAAGACAGGCTTTGGCCCCGCCGAGGTCGCGAATACGGCGGGGCTTTCGCTGCCCTACAACCATGGCAACCAGCCCGGCTTGCACACGGCGTGGTTGTTTCATTTTGCCGGGCGGCCCGACTTAAGCCGACAGTATGTCCGGTCCATCTGCGAGCGCTTTTACGGCACCACTCCAGTGCATGGCTACGGGCTTGGTCAGGATGAGGATCTAGGTCAATTGGGTGCCTGGTATGTTCTGGCTTCCATGGGGCTGTTTGATGTCGAGGGCATGGTAAGGCGGGACGCGCCCGTGGCGGTCATCCCACCGGCCTTTACCCGATTGGTGCTTACAATCCCCCGCGCACCCTTTTCCACCACGAAGCCAGGAGACTTCAGCAAGGTCGAGTTGCGTCAGGAGGCCGGTGCCAGCCAATCCAAGGCCGATGCGTTCGTCCCTTTGCACACGCTCTGGGAAGATGTCGGGCCCTCGCCGACTCCCCAACCTGCGAGATCCGACAAATGACAACTCTCGCACTTGAAAGACCCATGAAACCAACCCTCACACTCCTCACCGCCCTGCTGCTCGGCTCATTTTCCCCAGCCCACGCGGACCTCGTCGCGCATTTCCGCTTCGATGACGACCTGAAGGACGTCACAAGCCAAGAAGGCCATTTCCAAATAACCTTATCATGAATCGCGCTTCCACCATCCCACGCAGCTCCAAGTTTTATCGTGGCATCTTTTTCTTATTTGTTATTACATTGCTTGTTCAGCGTGTGTCGTTGGCAGGGGTGCCTATCGTAAAAAATGGAGAGGCCAAAGCGATCATCTACCTGCCGGCGGATGCCACTCCGACCGCAAGGTATGCAGCGAAGGAACTGCAGGAGCATATCCGCAAAGCAACGGGTGCTAAATTGGAGATCACCTCGACCTATGTGGAAGACGGTCCGGCATCCGTTATCCTGGTGGGGCCATCGGCCAAGGCAACCGCGCTCGGAGTCACAACAGAGGGGCTGGGTTTGGAGGGGTTCCGGCTCAAGACCGGGGACGGTTGGTTGGCGCTGCTCGGCAACGACGACGACAGGGAGCCATTTGTTGCTTTGACCGGGGATAAAAACGTGAAGCTCAATGGCACGCTCTGGGCGGTCTATCACTTTCTCCGGGAGCACGTCGGTGTGCGGTGGTATATGCCGGGAGACCTTGGCACGGTGATCCCGACACTGGCTTCACTCGAGGCACCGGAGATCAACCTGACGTCCCAACCGGCTCTGCGGCGCCGTGTGGCGCAAATTATCCGGGCCGACCGCAGACCTCCGAATCCCGAAGACTGGTCGCCATCAAGCAAACTGGGGCAGTGGTATCTGCGGCAGGGACTCGGCCGCGACTCCCGCACCACTTTCAACCACACGTTTCATTTCCTCACAGGAGGAGAAAACCAAAACGCCTTCGGCAGGGAATATGCGAGGAAAATGAACTACCGGAAGACCAAGCCGCAAATCTTCGCCGTGCTCCCCAATGGGGAGCGCGACTTTGACACCACCAGTTACGGCATGGGCAATCTCAACCTGTCCGAGCCAGACACCCTCACGGAATTTGTGAAGCTGATCCGCACGCGCTTCGACGAAAACCCGGATTTGGTGGAATTCACCGTGGCACCGAATGATGGGTGGCAACCGTGCATGAGCGAGGGTTCTCTGGCGGCACTGCCTGCGGAGCTCCGCGAGCGCCTCCGCAAAGAGGCGAACCCGCAGCTCGTTAAGGGGGCCTTACGCTACCAACTCCCACCGGAACTGATGGAGGAATTCCGACGTGCTTCCACGGAAAACCTTTTGAGGTTTACTGCAGCAGTGGCAAGCGAGGTTTACAAAACCCATCCGGACCGCTTCGTGGGAATGATGATCGGCTACAATACCGGGTATGAACCCCCGAAGGACATCAAATTCCCTCCAAACATTACGGCGATCTACACCAAAACGCGGGCGAAATACTTCGATCCCGAGTATAAGGCTCGAATCGCAAAAGAACTCGGCTTGTGGAGCAAAATCATCCCAAAGCTGGACATTTGGGAGTATTCACTTTGGTTCGCGCGCCCGTGGGGAGCCCGTCCGGACATGGACGGTTATCCGATCCTCTACTCTCAGAGCCTGCAAGAAGACTTCGAAATGACACGTGGGAAAATCGCGGGTGAATATTCCCAGAATTGGAACATCGTTTACACTAAGCCCGGGCTGGGACATCTCATGCAGTATCTCATGGCGCAGATGCTCTTCGACCCGGACCAGAAGGTTGCTGATCTGCTGGAGGAATATTACTCTCTTTTCTACGGAGCGGGCCGTGAACCAATGAAAAAGTTCTGGACACTTGCCGAGGTGTGCTGGATGCGCAACACCAGCGATCTCGATCAGCGCACCCAGGCTGCGGAGGCGATCGAGCGCGTGTTCCCCATCAAGGATCTGGCGGAACTTTTCCGATTGCTTGAACAGGCCAAGACTATGGTCCCTGAAGGCTCTCAGGAATACCAACGCATTGCCATGATCGCCGATGAGATGGAAGTGAACCGCGGGCGATTGCTGGCTGCGCCGGTCGAATTAGAAAATGCATTCGGCCCATGGTTCTTCAGGCCAGATCCAGAGGACCGCGGAGCAAAAGAAAAATGGTTCAAGGCAGATGCATCGGGCCTCCCGAAAGCCACCGAGGTGCCGGTCCCATCATGGCTATCCAAAACGCCCGTGGGCGAATACCTTGGCACCGGGTGGTATGAAACCAAGCTCACCATTGCCGATAAGACCCGGGGCCGCAGGTTGCAATTGCGCTTCAACGGAGTGGATAAGCAGGCGTGGATCTACTTGAATGGAGAGTTTATCGGGGAGCACAGCACCAAATCGACCGGGCTCGACGTTACTCAGCTCTATGATCGCCCATTCGTTGTGAACATTCCTGAAGGATCATTGGATCCTTCAGGCGTGAACCATCTCGTGGTTCGCACCCATGCATCGCAGGGGCAGCACGGTATCTGGAAGCCTGTTCAGTTGGTTGCGATAGTTGCGGGTGACGCCCCGCCGCCACTACTGCAATCCTCCGCAATTTTCCCCGCCCCTAAGATCGAAGGCGGTTTTCCGACGGACTGGCCTTCGGCGGAGTTCGGGTTGTATGGTCCGGATGGTTCTGTTGCGAGTCCGGCGACCCGGGTGAAAGTCGCCCACGACCCGAAGTTCCTCTATGTGGCTTTTCTGTGCGAAGAGAATGATCCGAAAAAGGCGGCATCCGGCGAGAAGGAGACAGGGTGGACATGGAAGAATGGCAACTTGACCCGCCCCCGCCCCGCAAACAATACCTTTGAAATCCATCTCCAGCCCGACGCAAACTCCAACGCGTTCGCGTCAGTCATGGTCAATGCGGGCGGAGGTTCGGCAACTTTTTTTGCAAAGCATCCGGACTTTCCTAATCCGGGCGACTGGCGGCCCGGGCAAGTGGTTGCCACGAAAGTGACCGATGCCGGCTGGTCCGGGATGGTGGCGATTCCGTGGGAAAGCCTTGGCATCAAGCTTATTCCCGGGATGAGCATCAAAGCCAACTTTTTCCGTTATCGGCCGGAAACGAAACGGGCGACCTGGTCACCCTCCCCGCCGGCATGGACATCCAAGATGGAACTGGAGCGCGGCACTGAGCGCTTCGGCACAATTTCTTTTCCAGAAGAGTAATGAGCACAATATTCAAGACCGAGGCCTTAAAAAGCCCATTCACCCACCAGCCGAGGTCAGACACCCTCACACCCGTCCCCGCGCGACGTCCAGCAAATCCCCGACGGCACGATCCATCTCATCTGGAATTTTTCTCGGTCCAAGGAGCAGAAGATCCTCATGACCACCTTCCGCAAAGAAGACGTGCTCGCCGCGCACGACGAAGCCGCCACCCGCGTGAAGACCAAAAAGGAGTCCGCAAAACGCAAAGCGTCGGAGCCAAAATGAAACACACCCTCACACTCCTCACCGCCATCCTGCTCGCGCCGGTGACTGCACTCCACGCCGCCGATGTGAAGGCGTTCCTCGAGACGCATTGCTACGACTGCCATGATGCGGATGCGCGGAAGGGAAAATTCCAAGCGGATGTGTTGCCTACGGAGAGGGTGACGGCGGATTCGGCAAAGGCTTGGTCGCGGATATTGGCGCGGCTGGAATCGGGTGATATGCCGCCGCCGAAGAAGGAGCGGCCTCCGCAGGCGGAGGTGGAGTCGGTGATGACTTGGAGCAAGAACCAACTGGCGGCGGAGGCGAAGGCGCGACGTGGTGAAGGCGGGGCGCTCACGCGGCGGCTGAACCGGCTGGAGTATGAGAACACGGTGCGTGATTTGCTCGGCGTGGAAGTGCAGTTGCAGGCGATGCTGCCGGAGGATGATCGCGCGGAGGGTTTCGATACGGCGGCTCATGCGCTGAGCATCTCGCCGGTGCATATTCAGCGTTACATGGATGCGGCGGAGGTGGCGCTTCAGGCGGCGATGATGCGCGGGCCGAAGCCCCAGGTGGCGACGCATCGCTTCTCGTATGATCATGAGAAGGAACGCGAGTTTTTCGCGCAGAAGTCGTATGGCCGCCAGATGGTGCGTCGGGATGGCGAGCTGCAATTCTTTGCGGAAGCAGACATCGAGAATCCGGCATTCTTGAAGCAGTTCTCCGAACTCACGCGGCAGCAACCGGGGCGGTATCGCGTGCGTGTGGCCGCGCGGACGCTGGATGCGCAGGGGCAGAGCGTGGTCTTCGGCGTGCGCACGGCGAGCACGAAGCAACGACTCGGCATCAAGCCGCTCGGCTGGTTCGATGCGCCAGCCGATACGGCGAAGGTGTTTGAGATGGAATCGTGGTTCGCACCCGGCGACACGGTCATCGTGGAGCCGTATCGACTGAACGACATGCGGCGGCAGCGTGGCTATAGCCAATACGCTCCGGGCGATGGTCCCAATGCGCTGAAGAAGGCGGCCCAGCCGGATGCGAAAGCGGCGCAGGATCCGAGCGGACTGGCATTGGGCATTGCGTATGTCGAAGTGGAAGGGCCGCTCGTCGAGGCGTGGCCTCCCGTGGGTCATCAGCGTTTGTTTGGCGAATTGGAAGTGGTGCCGTTCAAGAAATTACCAGCCGCTGTGGTGACGCCCGGTGCCATGCAACGGTTGCGCAAAGGCGATCAATTCACGCCGGTTTCGTCGCAACTAGAGGCGGATGCAACTCAGCTGCTGCGTGCGTTCCTGCCGCGCGCGTTTCGACGTCCGGTGAAGGATGAAGATGTCGCGCCGTATCTCGGCCTCGTGCGGCAGCATCTGGAGCGCGAGGAGTGTTTCGAGTCGGCGATGCTTTCGGCCTATCGCGCGGCGCTATGCTCGCCGGATTTTCTATTCCTCGTTGGAGAACCCGGTCCACTCGATGACCATGCACTGTCCGCGCGGCTCTCCTATTTCCTGTGGCGCACGGCACCGGATGACACCCTGCGCGCGGTCGCGGATCGCGGTGAATTGCGAAAGCCCGAGGTTTTGAAACGCGAGACGGAGCGACTGCTCGCATCGCCGCGTGCGCAAGCTTTTGTCACCGACTTCCTCGATCAATGGCTGCACCTGCGTGAGATCAGAGCCACGCAGCCGGACAAGATGTTGTTCCCCGAGTTTTACGTTGAAGACGGCGGCAAGAACTTCAAAGAAGACCCGCTGCTCATTCACTCAATGCTCGATGAGACTCGCCTGTTCTTCGCCGACCTGCTCAAGCACGACGCCAGCCTGCTGCAACTCATCGACGCCGACTTCACCTACCTCAATCAACGTCTCGCCGCGTTCTACCAACTGCCGCCGGTGAACGGAACGTCGATGCAACGCGTCGCTCTGCCCGCCGGCAGTCCACGCGGCGGCGTGCTCACTCAGGCGAGCGTTCTGAAAGTTACCGCGAACGGCACGCGCACCTCGCCGGTGGTGCGCGGCGTGTGGGTGATGGAAAACATCCTCGGTCGCAAGCCGCTCCCGCCACCACCCGATGCGGGCAGCATCGATCCCGACACACGCGGCAGCACCACCATCCGCGAGCAGATCGCGAAACATCAGAGTAGCGACACCTGCGCCTCGTGTCATCGCCAGATCGATCCACCGGGCTTCGCGCTGGAGAGTTTCGATCCGGCGGGTCAATGGCGGGATGTTTACCGCACTCACGATGGCGTGAACGAGGTGAAAACGAAACGTCCGCAACCCAAAGCCGTCGAGGGCCAGGTCCTGATAGGACGAGATATTCTCGGCCCGATGACGTGGCTGCCGAGTAAGCCCGTGGATGCGAGCGGACAGTTGCTCAATGGCAGGACTTTCAACGGCACCGAGCAGTTCAAGCAACTCATGCTGGAAGAACCGCGCGTCGTGGCCCGCTGCCTTGCCGCCAAACTCGTCACCTACGCCACCGGCCATGCGACTGAACCCGGCGACATCCTCGCGCTCGATGGCATCGTCGCCGAGGCCGAGAAACATCGCTACGGCCTGCGTTCGTTGCTGCACGCCGTCGTTCAGAGTGAACTCTTCCGCATCAAGTAAGCACGCCTCATTTTATGAAACACCCCATCAATCGCCGGACCTTCCTTCGCGCCTCCGGCATCAGCCTTTCGCTGCCGTTTCTCGAATCCATGACCCGTGCCGTCAGCGCTGCCGCAGCGCCCGCGAACCCGCGCCGCCTGCTCGTCATCGGCACGCCGTTTGGATTTGATCCCGTGTCGTTCGTGCCCACCGCCGCTGGCCGGGACTACGCACTCACGCCGCATTTGCAGCATTTGAAGGATCATCGCGATGACTTCACCCTCATCACCGGCACCAGCCACGCGGACACCGGAGCCGCGCATCAAACCGAAGCCGTCATGCTCACCGGCGCGCCGTATCCCGACATTTCCTACAACCTGCGCAACACTATCTCGCTCGACCAGGAGTTCGCGGCGCGCGTGCGCGGGCAGACGCGCTACGACAGCCTTGTGCTCAGCACCGGCGGCCACACCACCGTGCCCAGCATCTCATGCACGAGCAATGGCGTGCCCATTCCGCCCATCACGAGTCCGTCGGAAATCTTTGCGCGCCTCTTCCTCGGCAGCACACCCGAGCAGGCCAGCGAAGAACTCTACCGCATCAGCGAAGGCCGCAGCATGCTCGACTTCGTCGGCGATCAAGCGAAGCGCCTCAGTCGTCGCGTCAGCACCGATGACCGCGCCCGACTCGATGAATATTTTGATTCGGTTCGCGATGTGGAAAGGCAGCTCGCCATGTCCCGTGAGTGGGTCAACCGCCCGAAGCCCGCGCCCGTCGGCAAGCCGCCGAAAGACATCCCCGGCCCCGGCCAGCAACGCGCGAAGCTCCAGCTCATGTTTGACATGATCCACCTCGCGCTCGTGACCGACTCCACGCGCTCCATCACCATCCGCACCTTCGGCGACCACCACGCGCTCACGCATCACGGCCAGGAGCCCGAGAAGCTCGCCGAACTGCGCCATGTCGAAGTCGATCTCCTCCAAGTCTTCGACTCCCTGCTCACCAAACTCAAATCCAGCAAAGAAGGCACCGGCGAAACCCTGCTCGACCGCACCATGACCCTGCTCACCAGCAACATGCGTGATGGCAACTCCCACAAATGCTGGGACGCCCCCGCCATCCTCGCCGGTGGCGGCTTCAAACACGGCCACCACCTCGCCTTTAACAAACCCTGGCTCGAATCCCTCGGCAACCCAGACACCACTACCGCCGTCACCTCAACCCAACGCCCCGTCATGGGCATCAACCAGGCACCGATGAGCAATCTCTTCGTCACCCTCCTACAACGCGCCGGCATTGAGACCGATCATTTCGGCACGAGCACCGGGACGCTCACGGGATTGGAGATGGTGTGAGCTTTTTGATCTTCATGAAACCCATCCTCACACTCCTCACCGCCCTCCTGCTCGCGCCGCTCGCCGCGCCGGACGCCGCGCTGAACGCTGCCGATGCCCCACCGCCAGCGAAGATCGACTTTAACCGCGATGTGCGGCCGATTCTCTCGGACAATTGTTTCTACTGCCATGGCAATGACCCGAGTCATCGCAAGGCGAAGCTGCGGCTCGATGTGCGCGAGGAGGCGCTGGAGAAGGAAGCCTTTGTGCCCGGCAAGCCGGACGAAAGCGAACTCATCGCCCGCATTCTCACCACGGACGAAGACGAGCTGATGCCACCGCCTGATTCGCACAAGAAACTCACGGCCCGGGACAAGGAAATCCTTAAGCGCTGGATCGCCCAGGGGGCGGCGTATCAGCAGCACTGGTCTTATGAAAAGCCCGTGAGGGCGGCGATTCCTGCGGGGAGGAATGGCCTGGATGTGCTGGTGCAACAGCGGCTCGCCGAGATCGGGCTGAAGCCTTCGCCGCAGGCGGATCGGCGAACGTTGATTCGTCGTCTCTATGCGGACCTGCTCGGCCTGCCGCCGAAGCCGGAGGAGGTCGTGGCATTCGTGAACGACCAGTCGCCGGATGCGTATGAAAAGCTCGTCGAGCACGTGCTGAAGAATCCGCACTACGGCGAGCGCATGGCCATCGGGTGGCTCGATGTGGTGCGCTTTGCCGACACGATCGGCTACCACAGCGACAATCCGCACAACGTGTGGCCGTATCGCGACTGGGTCATCAGGAGCTTCAATGAAAACAAGCGCTTCGATCGCTTCACCATCGAGCAAATCTCCGGCGACCTTTTGCCAGATGCGAACATGGAAACGCGCGTCGGTTCCGCATTCAACCGGCTGTTGCTCACGACGCAGGAGGGCGGCGCGCAGGCGAAGGATTACGAGCAACGGATGCTCACCGACCGCGTGCGCGCCATCGGCGCCGCGTGGATGGGACAGACGACCGGCTGCGCCCAGTGTCACGACCACAAGTTCGATCCATTTTCGCAGCGCGACTTCTACTCGCTCGGTGCGTTTTTTGCCGACATCAAGGAGCCCATCATCGGACGGCGCGAGGATGGCATGGTGGTGGGCACGCCCGCGCAGGAGGCGCAACTGGCGAAGCTCGATGCCGCGCTCGCGCAGGCGAAGAAGCAGTTCGAGGCCATCCGGCCGCAGCTCGACGCCGCGCAGAAAGAGTGGGAGGCGGGAGTGATCGCGAAAACGGTCACGCTGCCGGAGTTGGAGAATGGCGCGAAGGCATCGGATGCGGAAAAGAAGAACGCGCGGCAGATCGTCGCGCTCGTGGAGAAGCCCCTGAAGCAGCGCAATACGACACAACAGCAGCAGGTGCAGGATTATTTTCGTGCGAAGGTGAACAGGCAGTTCAAGGCTGAGCAGGACGAGGTGGCGAAGGCGGAGCGTGAGCGCAAAGCATTCTCCAATTCACTGCCGATGTGTCTCGTGAGCATTAGCAGCGCGCAGAAGCGCACGGTGCGCATTTTGCCACGCGGTAACTGGATGGACGAAAGCGGCGAGGTGATAAAGGCCGCATTGCCGCACTACCTGCCGCAGCCGAAAATCGAAGGCCGCGAGCTGACGCGCCTCGACCTCGCGCAGTGGCTCGTGTCCAAGGACAACCCGCTCACCGCGCGCACGGTGATGAACCGCCTATGCGCGCAGCTTTTCGGCACCGGCTTGAGCAAGGTGCTCAGCGACCTCGGCGCGCAGGGCGAGCGTCCGCCGAACCTGGCGCTGCTCGACTGGCTCGCGTGCGAGTTCATGGACAGCGGCTGGGACGTGAAGCACATAGTCCGCACCATCGTCACCAGCGCCACTTACAAGCAGGTCTCCATTGCGACGCCTGAGCTGATGGCCTCCGATCCTTACAACCGCGAACTCGCGCGGCAGAGTCCATTCCGCATGGATGCCGAGCTGGTGCGCGACCACGCCCTCGCCATCGCGGGATTGCTGGTGCCAAAAATCGGCGGGCCAAGCGTGAAGCCCTATCAACCCGACGGCTACTGGGAGAACTTGAACTTCCCGACACGCACCTATGACGCAGACAAAGGCGAGGGCCAGTATCGTCGCGGCATCTACATGTGGTGGCAGCGCAGCTTCCTGCATCCGAGCCTGGGTGCATTTGACGCTCCGAGCCGCGAGGAATGCACCGCCGAGCGCACCCGCTCGAACATCCCGCAGCAGGCGCTCGTGTTGCTGAACGATCCCACCTATGTCGAAGCCGCCCGCGCCTTTGCCGCACGCGTTCTCACCGATTGCAAAGGGAGCAGCGAACAGCGTCTCGCGTGGGCGTGGCAGCAGGCCTTGCTGCGCGAACCGAGTGCCGAAGAACGAACGACGCTCACCGCGCTCGTGAAGGATCGCCTCACCTTTTACCGGAGCGATCAGAAAGCCGCTGACGAGTTACTCAAAGTCGGCCTCAAGCCCGTGCCAGCCACTTTGGACAAAGCCGAACTCGCTGCGTGGACCCACGCCGCCCGGGTGCTCCTGAACCTTCACGAAACCATCACCCGCTCCTAAATCATGGACCATTCCACTCGCACAGAACTCTCCCGCCGCCACTTCCTCTCGCGCGCATCGCAGGGACTTGGTGCCGTCGCGCTCGCAGCGTTACTGAATCCCCGGCTGCTCCATGCCGCACCGTCTCGTGGTGTGCTGCAAAACCTGCCGCTGCCGCAGAAAGCCAAGCGCGTCATCTGGCTCACGATGGCGGGCGGGCCGTCGCACCTGGAGCTTTTCGACTACAAGGCAAAGCTCGCCGAGGTGGACGGTCAGCCGATGCCGGAGAGCTTCACGAAAGGCCAGCAGCTCGCGCAGCTTCAGGGGCAAAAACTCATTTGCCAGGGACCGCAGTTTAAGTTTCAGAAGTTCGGCAAGAACCAAACGGAACTCTCGGAACTGCTGCCGCACATCGGCTCGGTAGTGGATGACATTTGCATCGTGAAGTCCATGACGACGGACGCCATCAATCACGATCCGGCGCACATGTTCATGAACACCGGATCGCAGATCACGGGCCGCCCCAGCATGGGCGCGTGGTTGACTTATGGCCTCGGCAGCGAGTCGGAAAACTTGCCGGGCTTTGTCGTCCTCATTTCCACTGGTAAAGGCCGCACGCCGCAGCCCATCGCCGCGCGCCAATGGAGCAGCGGCTTTTTGCCGTCGAAGTATCAGGGCGTGCAGCTTCGCGCGACGGGCGATCCGGTTTTGTATCTCAACAATCCGCCCGGCGTGACCCGCGCACTTCAGCAGGGCGACGTCGCGGCGATCAATGCCATCAACCATCAGCACGACGCGCTGGTGCATGACCCAGAAATCGCCACGCGCATCGCGCAGTATGAGATGGCCTTCCAGATGCAGGCCAGCGTGCCTGACCTCGTGGACGTGAGCAGCGAAGGCGCGAAGACGCTGGAACTTTACGGCTGCCGGCCCGGCGATGGCTCCTTTGCCTCGAACTGCCTGCTCGCGCGCCGACTCGCCGAGCGTGGCACGCGATTTATCCAGCTCTACCATCGCGATTGGGACCACCACAGTTTGCTGAGAGAAGAGCTGCCACTCCGCGCCAAGGAAGTGGACCGCGCGTGTGCCGCGTTGATCACGGATTTGAAACAGCGCGGGATGTTCGATGACACGCTCATCGTGTGGAGCGGCGAGTTTGGCCGCACGCCGATGAAGCAGGGCAACAAAGGCCCCATCGGTCGCGATCATCACAACAAATCCATGTCCATGTGGCTCGCCGGTGCAGGCATCCGGCGCGGACTCGTCTATGGCGCGACGGACGACCTCGGCTACGCCGCGGTGGAAAACGTCGCCACCGTCCACGACCTGCACGCCACGATGCTGCATCAACTCGGCATCCAACATGACTCCTTCAGCTTCAAGTTCCAAGGCCTCGACGCCAAACTCACCGGCGTCGAGGGCGCGAAGGTCATCAAGGGCATCCTCGCGTGAGAGGCCAACCCCTGTATTGCCCTGCCAACGAAATTGCCCCGGCCTGAATCTGCACCATGAAACCCATATTCACACTCCTCACCGCCCTGCTGCTCACAGCGTTACCGTCTGCCCACGCGGACCTCGTCGCCCATTTCCGCTTCGATGACGATCTGAAGGACGCCACCGGTCAACACGATGGCCGCCCGGTCGATTCGAAGCTCGCGCCTTCTTTTGCTCCCGGACGCGTCGGCAACGCGGTGGTGATCGAAAAGGTCAACGCAGGCATCGAACTGGCGAACCCTTCGGCGATCGATTTTAGCCGCGACTTTACCCTCGCGACCTGGGTCAATGTGGGGAACTACTACGCGGAGATGCCGGTGCTCTTCAAAGGCCGCGCCGATCTGACCGCCGCGCCCGACAAGTTCTTCGGCGTCTTCGGCATCGAGGGTCTGCAAGTGCATGGCGAGGGCCAGGGCGAGTGGATCACGAACTACCGCGCCTCGAACGGCCTCGTGCCGAACGACGGCGGATGGCATCACATCGCGGTGACGTATCGCGCGGCGGAAGCTCCGCATTTCACGCTCTATGTGGACGGTCAGGGCAAGACTCCGGCGGACAAAGGCACGTTCCGGGGCGGTGATTTCACGCTGAAGCCCGATGCGCCGGACAGCGTGCTGCGGATCGGCTGCCGCGCCGATGGCGACACGTGGCGCTATGTGCGCTCGCATTTGCGTGGCCTGCTCGATGAATTGCAAATCTACGACGAAGCCCTGAAAGCCGGAGACATCCGCCAGCTCTTCGAGCATCCCGGCAGCGTGGCCGGGCAAGGCGAGGCCGTGACCTTCGCACCGCGCTTTCAATTCGATCCGGGGCATCCCTGGCGTCCGCCCTTCGGCGTGGAGCGTGTCGGCCTGACGCCGGTGATCGTGCAGTTCGCCAGCGACACTCGACCAGCCCCGGAACACTGGCTCGCAGGGTATCGCGAGGGCAGGGAGGTGGAGCGGAAAGCGCTCGATGTCTCCGGTAACTCTCCCTTCACCGCACGCGTGACCTTCGCCACCTCGCCCGCGCCGGAGGAACTGGTGCTGCTCGCCAAAGACAAGGACGGCAAGGCCATCGAGCGAGCCCGGTGGAAGGTCGAGCGCCAGGCTTTCGAGGCGGACGCGGAAGCCGCAGCTGATCCAGTGATCAATCCCGTCGATCTCGGTGCGATTTTGCCGCCTGCGGACTGGCTGGTGCTTGGGCCGAAGCAGCAGGCCCGCGTGACCCTTGCCGCGTTTTCCAGTAAGGAGGCCATCTCCGGTGCGGAGCTGATCGCGTGGTTCGAATCTTCGCCGAATCGGCCAACCAAAGCCGCAGTGGAGTTGCCAAAAGGCATCCGCACCGAATTGAAGATCGCTTTGCCGCCTCCGGCTTTCACGAAGCATCGCGACACGCTGCATGTGACGATCCGTGATGCTCAGGGCCGTGAACTCTGGCACAAAACGATCACAACCATGCTCGTGCAGGATACGCCGAAGCTGCCCGCCTTCGGAGCCATCGAGACCAAGCTACGCTACGACTACCCGCTGCTCTCCTATTCCGGCCCCGACGAGGTGACCGAGATGCCTTATGACCAAGCCTGGGCACCGGAGCGGAAGGATGTCGTCGTCGCGTTGCCGAACGGCTCGCGCTTCGTCTTCTGGCGCGGCGCGGCCTACACACCCTTCTGGGCCGGGAAGCACAACACCGCGCTGAACTTCGAGTTCGCCGAAGCGCCACGCAGACCCGACGGCCTCGACTGCATCGATGCCGCCTCCGACAAGGAACTGCGCCGCAGTCGCGTCGAGATCATCGAATCCACCGCTGCCCGCGTCCACGTTCGCTGGACCGCGCAGCCCTGCGACCTCAACTACAAAGTCTGGGGCGAAACCGCGACCGAGGATTTTTATTTTTACCCCGATGGCTTCGGCTCGCGCACCGTCACGTTGCAAAGCGAACCCAAGGCCGAATACGAGATCGAGGAACTGCTCATCCTCACGCCGCCCGCCGCCTATCCGCTGCGGGTGCTGCCGGAAAACCTCGTGGACGTGCTCTTCCGCGATGGCACCAAGCACGAGTTGAAGTTCCCCATTCTCGACCAAGAGCGCGATTACGAAAAGCTGCTCTCCGGCGAACTCCCGCCACTCTACCGCATCCGCTTTGGCACGCACGAGCCCTTATCGGCGATCTACTTCAACCCCGGCTGGAAGCGACTGCCCTCCACCGCCTACCGCCCGTTCTACAGTCAGGGTCAAATGGTCACGCCGTTCTATTGGGGCAATCATCTGCCACTCGCCCGACGCAAACCCACCGGCATCAACATCGACGACCTCGCCTCGATGACCCCCGCGCACAGCGCCATGATGTCCTGGGGCCACCGTCGGCCGCAGCCCTTGGAAAGTCGCACCGCCGACATGCCAGATGCCCTCGGCGTCACCCGCAAGATGCAGGTCGAAAAATGGGCCTGGCTCATCGGCCTCAGCGACGCCGATGACGCCCATCTCCTCGAATGGTCCCGCAGCTTCGCCACCCCGCCGCAGATCCAGGCCGAAGGCGCACGCTTGCAAAGACCATCCTACAACACCGAACGCCGCGCCACGCTCCTCACCGTCGAGAAATCCGAAGTCACCCTCACGATTAAGCCCATCACACCCAGCGTTCATCCCGTCTTCGAGCTTCAAAACGCCCCGAAGACACTCTCACGCGTGGAGTTGGGCAGCCGCGTCCTCGCTGCCAATGACTACGCTTGGGACGGTCGCGTTTTCTGGCTCAACGCCACGCTGCGCGATGAGTCGACGCTGCGTCTGACTTTCCGCGAATAACCTGCATGGCAAGCTGTCCGCTAAAAATGGAGTCCGAGCGCTAAATCAACTCACGAATAACCTCATGAACACCGTCACTGATCTTCCGTTCAACCGGTTGCTAGATCTTCAACCCGCGGATGATGCGACGAAGCTGCTTCAACTTCCGGCAGGCGGGCAGTACCTCAACCATCTCGGCACCGTCCACGCGAGCGCGCTGCTGGCATTGGCGGAGGCGAGCAGCGGGGAGTTTCTGCTGCGTTCGCTCGGCGGAACGGATGGGATTGTGCCTGTCGTGCGGCGATTGGAGGCAAAGTTCCGCAAACCGGCAAATGGCGTCATCACCTCGGCCGCCAGTGTCGCCGATCATGCATTGGACGAACTCCGCGCCGGATTGGCAGGCAAAGGTCGCGGCCTGATTTCCGTGAATGTCGAACTGCACGATGATTCCGGAGCACACGTGCTGTCCGCCACGGTCGAATGGTTCATAGCGACGTCAAAAGAAGCAAGCTGACGAGGCCTGGCTCCACTCGCAATTAATGCTACGCCAAGAAACCATGATCACACCACCCTGCGAGAGACCGCGACGCTGCGGCGGATCATCATCCACACTGTCGGCATGAATCGCATTCACACACATTGCCCCTCCTGATGCACGAACAACCAATGGGGCTTTGACTATGAGCGTGGATTCGGCTCATTCGAGTATGAACCGCCGTCTGCCTGTCTATCTCCCCATCAGGGCCAACAGCAAGGATCAAAGGCAGCTTTATTTGTCTGAACACGGGAAATTTTGCGGCACCAACAAGCATGGCAGGCAGAACTGGTGATTCTCGGAGCAACCTGCGGCATGCAGATTTTTTGACAATCGCACGCATAAATACCGCTCCTCGTGCGACTTTCATAAAAAGCGATGCCGTCCGATCTCCAGCACCTCCAGCGCTACGCCACCACGGGCGATGCTCACGCGTTTCGTGAGCTGGTGCAGGCGCATGCAGCGATGGTTCATGCCACAGCGTTGCGTGTGACTCACGATGCCGCTGCAGCCCAGGATGTGTCGCAGGAGACGTTTCTGGAGCTAGCGCGTAGAGCCGGAAGCATCACGCAATGCGTCGCGGCATGGCTGCACCGCGTGGCGTGGAACCGAGCCTGTGATGCTGTGCGTCGAGATAGCACTCGAAAACGTTTCGAGCAGGCCATGGCGGAGACGTGGCACACGGATCGCGAGGCAACGTGGCCGGACATCGAGCCGCATGTCGATGAAGCGCTCAACGAGCTGCCGAAGGAGCTGCGTGAGGTGCTCGTGCTCTACTTTCTCGAAGGACGCACTCAGGCGGAGGTCGCGCGATATCTCGGAAAGAATCAAGCCACGGTCTCCCGCGCCATCGAGCGCGGGATTTCGGCGATGCGGGAGGCATTGCGCTCGCGCGGCGTGATCGCGGGCGCAGGTCTCGTGGCCTTGTTCGCCGCCCAGCCTGCGCATGCCATGCCTGTCGCCGTCCAGGCCTCCTTGGGAAAACTATCCTTCACCGGCATCGGCGCCTCATCGGCGATCACGCCAGCAGCCTCCGTCTTCACGACCTCCACGTTCATCACCATGGTTACCACCACCAAGACCCTACTCGCCATCGCAGCTACCACTGCCCTTGTCACAGTGCCGCTCATCTATCAGCAGCAGCACAAGCCCGCACCAGTGATCGCAGCGAAGCCTGCACCGCGTGATTCGCCGGTGAAGACAGCGCGCCTCTCTGACTCGTCCACTCCTTCCATCAGCCAAGATATGAAGCCCGAACTTAGCGAAACAGCACGCATCAAAGCGGAAGCTTTCATCCGCAACCATCGCGGCCTAAGCCAGGATGCCTTACTGCAAAGCCACGAGATTGCGATCTTTAATGAAAACTGGCAGAGGTTGATGAATAGTTTTTCGCCACGCGACAACCAGCGCATGCAAGATGCCCAGGATACTTTCGTCGCCATCAACGGAAAAAAATCTGGGTTAAATTTGACCTTGCGCAATGTGGACGACCCCGCGTCCAGGGAGATGATCGAGGCTGCCTTTTCAGATGATCCCGCTTACGTCGCGGACTGGTTGTTGCGCAAACTTGACGCCGCAACCTTCGAAACGGCGATCAGTCCCGGCGTCAGCGAAACCAGTGAAGGGGTGAAAATCATCCGTGGTGGTCTGAAGAAATCAGGCCCTGTCACGCCGAAGTGAAGCCGCGACACCGGCCAGCCTTTTCTTTTCGTGCTCATGGCAGTGTGACCGCGATTGCAGGAAAGCCCTTTTTCAACCCCTCGGCACCCAACCCGCCGAAGGTCGAGGCCGAAGGCGCACGCTTGCAAAGCCCGTCCTACCACACCGAACGCCGCGCCACGCTCCTCACCGTCGAAAAGCCCATCGTCTCGCTCACGATCACCCCGACCACCCCCTGCGTGCATCCCGTCTTCGAGCTTCAAAAAGCCCCCAGGACGCTCTCACGCGCGGAACTGAACGGACGCGAACTGTCCGCCACCGACTACGCCTGGGACGGCCGCGTCTTCTGGCTCAACGCCACCTTAAGGGAGCAGACCCAACTGCGGCTGGAGTTTGCAGCCCATTGACATGCCCGCGCATTCATCCCCGCAAGCCACCTTGCATCAAGAGACAGGCACGAACGATCCCGCCGTCGAACAAGCCATCTGTCTCTATCTCCCCGACGACCCAGCTTCTGCGCTCGCCTTGCTTCCAAGCATCCTTTGCGAAAACACACGCATGAAACTCGCCGCCCTCATCGCCCACAGCTGGGCACGGCAAAACATCAACGCCGCCTGGAACGCTGTCGCCCGCTCGCCACTGAGCGCCACCGAGAAGCAACTCATGTTCAACGAACTCTGGGGATGAGCCGCCATGCCATCTGAGCCTGACAGCCACGACGCCCACGACGAAGCCGAGCGCATCCGCGAGCGTCTGCCATGGCACATGCAGGAACTTCGGGAATGGTGAGGATTGAGCCCATTTGGCTGCGGCGGTGAGATGGCCCTAGGGACTCAGCAGAGTAGCCGTGACGGCCGATCCAGATGGTCGGCGTTATCATAACACCCACTTATCTTGTGAAAAACGCGAGGACAGACCATGATGGGCGTTTGTCACCTATGCCCACATTTCTACAGGCTTGTTCCATCGCCCTCATCTTCACGGTGTCTCTATTCGCACAGACGCCGCCTACCAAGACACCCAAGCCCGATCTCTTGACGCCTTCCGTCATCACGAATCCCGGGGCAGAGTTTCAAGACGAGGCACGCGGTGGCGCGATGATCATTGGGATGGATCGCACGCCGAAGGGACGGATCTGGGGTTGCTGGACGGGCACGGGGGATAAGCCGGATGGCTACTTCCTGCTCGCGACGAGTGATGACGATGGCGCGACGTGGTCGAAGCCGCGGGTGGCAGTCGGCGCACGGATGGAGGGGGCGCAGAAGGTCAGCGGGGCGCTGGTGGGGAATCTTTGGACGGACACGAAGGGGCGTTTGTGGCTGTTTTTCGATCAGCAGCTCGGCGATCCGCAAAAACGCATCACGAACTGGTTCATGCGCTGCGATGATCCCGATGCGTCGGAGCCTTCGTGGAGCACGCCAGTGATGTTTGCGGAAGGTTGCACGCTGAACAAGCCGACGGTGCTCAAGGATGGCTCGTGGCTGCTGCCGGTCTCGGACTGGCACAAGAAAACGTGCCGTGTCTTTGAATCGACCGATGAAGGCGCGTCGTGGAAAGAGCGCGGCCATTTGCAGTTCCCCGATTGGGAGTACGACGAGCACATGATGATCGAGTTGAAGGATGGTCGCCTGTGGATGCTCGCACGCACGAAAGGCCAGCCGCACGAGAGTTTCTCCAATGATGGCGGCAAAACGTGGAGCGAGCCGAAACAGGCCGCGACGGTGCAGAATGTGAATGCGCGCTTCTTCCTGCGTCGGCTCAAATCGGGCCGCATTTTGCTCGTGAAGAATGGATCGCCTGCCGAGCGCCTGCCGAAGCGCACGCACATGAGCGCGTGGCTTTCCGAAGACGAAGGCCAGACGTGGAAAGGCGGTCTGCTGCTCGATGAACGCAACGCGGTGTCGTATCCCGATGGCTTCGAAGCGCCGGATGGGCTCATCCACATTCTCTATGATTGGAATCGCCACAGCGACGCGGAGATCCTGATGGCGAAGTTTCGTGAGGAGGACGTGCTCGCGGGCAAAATCGTGTCGAAGGACGCGAAGCTGCTCATGCTCGCCAACAAAGCCACCGGCCCGAAGCCGGAGAAGCTCTACAACGGCATCGAACTGCCCGATCAATGGCCGCCGCGCTTCCGCGAGCCGAGCGATGCGGTGATGGAAGTGCCGTATTTGAAGAAGAAGCCCAAGGTGATCCCCATCGACCTCGGCAGGCAGCTCTTTGTGGATGATTTCCTCATCGAGAAAACTACGCTCAAGCGCACCTTCCATCAGGCGAAGAAGTTCGAGGGCAATCCGGTCTTCAAAGCCGAGACGGAGCTTGAGAAGAAGCTCAACAACGTCGTCTATCTCGGTCAGGGAGGGGTGTTTTATGAGCCGAAGGAGAAGCTATTCAAGATGTTCTACACGGCGGGCTGGCGCGGACCGCTGGCGCTGGCGACAAGTCCGGATTTGAAGACGTGGAAACGGCCGGAACTGGGCCTGCATGGAGGCAACCTTCTACTTCCCGAAGGTGCGGCCTGGAGCAGCGGCGCGAGGACCACAGCGGGCACGGACAATGCGCTGTGGTATGACAGCCATGCGAGCGATCCGAAGGAGCGGATCAAATACCTGACCTGCTGGAGTCATGTGCCGAAAGACCAGCAACTGCCGGGGCTGACTCACAGCCTGCAGGTGTCCGATGGCGTGACGTGGTCGAAGCCGGTGCCCTGCACGACGCCTGCGGGAGATTATGGCTCGATCTTCTACAATCCGTTCCGAAAGAAATGGGTGCAGAGCATCAAACAGGATGGGCCGCGCGGGCGCAGCCGCTACTATGTGGAAAGCGACACCTTCTTGGAAGGAGCCGACTGGGACAAGGCGGTGTATTGGACCAATGCGGATGCCAAGGACAAACCGGAGCCAGCGGGGAGCTATGCAGGCAATTCGCAGCAGGGCGATCCACCACAGCTCTACAGCCTGGCGGCGGTGGCTTATGAAAGCCTCATGATCGGCATGCATCAGATTCATCGCGGACCAAACAATGGCATCTGCTCCAAAGGAGGCTTTCCCAAGCTCACGGACCTGGAACTCGGCTTTAGCCGCGACGGCTTCCATTGGGATCGGCCAGACCGACGTGGCTTCATCCGTGGAGAGCGTCGGGAAGGCGCCTGGGACCGGGCTTACCTGCACACGACGACGGGTGTCTTTGTCGTGCTGGACGACCAACTGGTCTTTCCTTACTGCGCCTACTCCGGCGATGCCGGGGGCGGGCGTGGAGACATCTACGGTGGAGCGAGCATCGGCCTCGCCACGCTGCGTCGCGATGGTTTTGCGAGCATGGATGGCTCTGGCGAGCTGACGACGCGACCGGTGAAGTTCCAAGGCAAACATCTCTTCCTGAATGTGAACGGCGAAGTGCGTGTGGAAGTGCTCGATGAGGCTGGAAAGATTATCCGAAGCTCGAAAGTGGCTTCGGGAGATCAAACGAAGCTCAAAGTCGAGTGGGCGGATGCGTCCGATCTGTCCGATCAATCAGGCAAGAATGTGAAATTCCGCTTCCATCTCACGAAGGGTTCCCTGTATGCTTTTTGGGTCACTTCGGATGAAAACGGAGCCAGCGGCGGTTATGTCGGCGCGGGTGGTCCGGCCTTCAACGGCGTGCGTGATACCTCCAACTGACCTCATGAAGCGCTTCCTCGACTGGTTCAACAATCTCTACCCCGTGTGGCTCGTCACGCTGGCGGTCATCGCGTTTTTCAAGCCGCAGACCATGCTGTGGTTCGACAAGCCGTGGATCTTCTGGTCGCTGGCCGCGTCGATGCTCGGCATGGGACTCACGTTGAGTCTGGACGACTTCAAAGCCATCGGGAAGATGCCCGGCAGCGTGGCGCTCGGTTTTGTGGCGCAATATACGATTATGCCGATCTCCGGTTGGATGGTGGCAACAGCGTTGAAGCTGGAGCCGGGCCTCGCCGTGGGCATCATTCTGGTGGCGAGTTGCCCGGGCGGCATGGCGTCGAACATGATTAGCTACCTCGCCAAAGCGAATGTAGCGCTGTCCGTGGTGCTCACGATGGCCTCGACGATGTTGGCGTTCTTCTTCACGCCGATGTGGACGAGTCTGCTGGCGGGCAAGTATGTGCCCGTGGACGCGTGGGGCCTTTGTGTGTCCGCTTTTCAGCTTACCATCGCACCCGTCGTGCTCGGCGTGCTCATTCGATGGAAGCTGCCGCGCACGGCGGATCAAATCGGTGCCTGCGGACCCACCGTGGCTGTGCTGGCCTTTACCCTCGTCAGTGGTGGCATCGTGGCGGCCAGCGCAGACGCCATCGCGGCGAATTTTGGCAAGCTCGCGCTCGCAGCCTTCGCGCTGCATGTGCTCGGTTTTGGCGTGGGGTATGCCCTATCAAAAGTGCTGCGCTATCCCGAGTCCGTCGCCCGCACGGTCAGCATTGAAGTCGGTATGCAAAACGGCGGCATGGCAGCCTCCCTCGCCCGCGAGCATTTCGCGACGATGCCGCTCGCGGCTGCGGCAGGCGTCTTCAGCGGCGTGCTGCAAAACGTTATCGGCGGCCTGCTAGCCGCCTGGTGGAAACGCCGTCCGCCGTCCGCATGAGCCGACGCAATATCTACTACTGGAAATGTGACCGCCCGGCAGCGTTTCACGGCACGCAGTCGCGTGGCGTTACTGATGCGAACATCGAGAATCAACTTCATGAGGAGCTGCGGCGTCACTTTGATGCCAAGCAGGTCGATATGAAACCTGGTGTTGGTCAGGGCAATCATCTCACTTGGAATGCCAACATCGATGGCAAAGCCATGTTCGTGCGCGTCGAGAATGGACCTGAGATGGATGGTCACCTGGCCGTGGAGTCCGCTGGTCTGGATCGCGTGCGTGATATAGGCGTCGTCACACCGCAGGTGTTTGGCTGTGATGCGACCAGGAGTCGCGTTTCGTTTGCTTGGCAGGCCTTAGAGAGGATTCCAGCCCCCGATCTGAATCATTGGTTCAAGCAAGGAATGCTGGAGGTGCCGAGCATTGCGTTTGAGATTGGTCAGGCGGTAGCGAAATGGCAAGCGATCACGTTTGATGGATTTGGTATCTTAGAGTGGTCCGCACAGTCCTCTGTGCGGCATGGGGGCCGTGAGACACTCGAACCGCACAGAGGACTGTGCGGACCACATTCCAGCTACTTTGACTACTTCCAGCTTCGTCTTGATGAGCATCTCGCCTTTCTTGTTTCGCGTGGCTTTCTCACTTCCACGCAACGTGCCGAAATTGCTGCGGAGATCGACAGTCATCGAGTTTTGCTCGATCTCCCACAAGGCTGCCTAGTCCATAAAGACCTCGCGCTCTGGAACATCCTCGGTACCTGCGATCAAATCTCCGCGTTCATTGACTTCGACGACGCCATCAGTGGCGATCCAATGGACGATCTCTCCCTGCTAGCCTGCTTTCATGATGCGTCATTCCTTCAAAGAGCCTTCGAGGGCTATCAAAGCATGCGCGCCCTTCCCGAGTATCATCTTCGCCTCTTCTGGCTACACCTGCTGCGGAACATGATCGTGAAGGCGGTGATCCGTGTCGGTGCTGGTTACTTTGATCGCGATGATGGCTTCTTTCTCATCGGCAGCGGTTCCTCAGGGGCCAGTTTGCGTGAAACGACTCAATCACGTCTAGCGCTGGCTTTGCAAGGCTTGCGGAAGGGCAGTGGCCTCGACATTCTCTCACCATGAAAACGCACATCGGCACCTTTCTCTCCATCGGATCTCCCGCAGTCACGGAACTGGCCGCCGAGTGTGGCTATGACTGGGTTCTCATCGACTTGGAGCACGGCTGCGAATCCGAAGCTGCTTTGCCGAATCAACTGCGTGCCCTGCGCGGTAGCCAGACGCTGGGGATTGTGCGCGTGAGTGCTCCGCATCCCGATTTGATCAGCCGTGTGCTCGATTGGGGCGCGGATGGTATCATGATCCCACATGTCAATACCGTGGCGGAAGCACAGCATTGCGTGGATTCGGCTTATTACCCGCCGAGAGGCCATCGCGGTGTTTCTCGCACAGTTCGGGCGTATGGCTATGGCATGAGAGTTCCCGCTGGTGAGATGCCCAAACCGATCATCCTCGCCCAAATCGAGACCGCAGAGGGAGTCGCCAATGCCTCTCAAATCGCTGCCGTGGAAGGCATTGATGCCCTGTTCATCGGCCCGGCGGATTTGAGCTACGATTTGAAGGCCCGGAACTCACCACGCAGCTACGACGAATGTTTGAGCACCGTTGTGAAAGCTGCAAAGGACCAGGGCAAAGGCTGCGGTATTCTCGTGCGTCATGCGGACGACAAGGAGCAGATTAAAGCGCTCGGCTTAAACTGGCTCGCGATGGACTCCGACCTATCTCTCGTGCGCGAGGGCTTCAAGCGGAATTTGGCGATAGCCCAAAATGGGTGACAGCAAGGACGCTGACGAACTTCCATTCCTGACTCTAGGATAAAGTAATTTCCTTCATGGGCGGACTCTCTCCGCAGGTGAATGTGTAGCACTATCTTCAAAATCCTGATTCCAAGAGAGCCGCTGGAACTGGATAAAGAACGTCTTCGATCGACGAAGTTTTTGTCAGGCTACGATCTCCTTGAGCACACCGGAGCTGTCGCCATGACGCTCGGCATTGACGCCGATGCCGTGGAGCAGGGTGAGCCAAGTGTTGCACAGCGGCGTGTCCTTTGGCGCGACGATGTTGTGGCCAAGCTTGATGCCTGCGCCGCCGCCGGTCAGTAGCGTGGGGCAGTTGTCGAGGTTGTGCTCGGTGCGGATGTTACTGCCGTAGGCAAGGGCAACGTGATCGAAAAGGCGGCTGCCATCGGATTCCTTGGTGGCCTTGAGCTTGTCGATGAGTCCGGCGAGGAGTTCGCTTTGCGTTAGATCGCGCTGCTGCGAGGCCGCATACTTTTCGCCCATCGTCGAATGATAATGACTCATGTCATGCGGCGCGACTTTGATGCCAATGCTCGTCATCAGTGTGCTCACTGGCTGCCGATAGGTCAGCACGCGGGTGCTGTCGGTCTGCATCGCGGCGATGATGATGTCATACATGATCTTGATCTCCTCTTTGCCCGCGAGGCCCTCTTGCGGCTGAGGGATCGGAGCCTTCGGCTGCGGCACACCGATCCATTGCTCGTCTTTGCTGAGACGTGTCTCGATGTCGCGGATGCCCTGGAAGTATTCGTCGAGCTTGGCCTTATCGTTTTTACCGAGGCCACGCTGCATCGCTTTCGCGTTCTCCATCACTGTGTCTAGTACGCTACGCTTCTGAGCGAGCATCGCCTTCTGCTGCTCGATGGGCGTCGTGTCCTTGGAAAACAGCCGATGAAACGCCTCCACCGGGCCTTTATGACCACCGATGGGTTTGCCGCTCACGTCCCATGCCATTGACAGACCCGGTCCATGTCCAGATGCTTCCGCGTTCTCGCCACCATTGAGCTGGAGCGAGGCAAAACGTGTCTCCATGCCCAGCTTCGCTGCTGCGACCTGATCCGCCGAGATGCTGTTGTGAAACGTCTGTCCCGGCTCCGCGAAGCGGTTCGCACCGGTGAGCCACATCGTGCTGCCCCAGTGGCCTTCGTTCGAGTATTTGTTCCAAAGCCCCTGCACCACCGTGAAGTCCGCCTTGTGTCGAGCCAGCGGCTTCAAGCCCTCAGGCAGCGTGTAATCCTTCCCGGTTTGCTTGATGTCTGGAAACCACGTCTCCGTCGTGATGCCCCAACCAAAGCCGAGAAACACGAGGCGCTTCGGCGGCGCTGCAGGAGCAGCTGCAGAAGCAAAGCGACGAAAGCCCAGCGACTCCAAAGCGGGCAAGGCAATGAGTGAGGAGCTGGACTGAAGGAAGTGACGGCGGGTTTTCATGAACGATTAAACAAACGTGCTTTCGGCAACATCTATTGCGCTCGCTTCATTCAAACCGCAGCGCCGCTATCGGATTCATGTTCGCGGCTTTCCTTGCCGGATAGAAGCCGAAGAAGACGCCGACGGCGAAGCTGATGCCAAAGGCGACGACGATGCTGCCGGTGGAGACGGAGGGGTGGAAGTTTGGGATCATGGTGGCGGCGGCGCTGACGCCGTATCCGAGGGCGACGCCGATGGCTCCGCTGAGCAGGCTGAGGGTGATGGACTCGATGAGGAACTGGAGCAGGATGTCGCGCGGCTGTGCGCCCACGGCGATGCGCGTGCCGATCTCTCGGGTGCGCTCGGTGACGCTGACGAGCATGATATTCATGATGCCGATGCCACCAACGAGCAGTGACAATCCAGCGATGCCGCCGAGCAGATAGGTGAGCGTGGTGGTGATGCTATTCACGGTGTCGGCGATCTCCTTTTGGTTCACGATGTCGAAGTCGTTCTTCCGCCCGTCGGTGAGGCGGTGACGCTGGCGGAGCAGCGCGGTGATCTGCTCCTGGGCGGCGCTCATGAGGTCGTCGCTGCTGATTTGCAGCGTGACGAGGCGCGGATATTTCTCACCCGTGAGGCGGCGCATGGCGGTGGTGTAGGGAATGACGATGCGGTCATCCTGATCGGCACCGCCGATGCCCGCGCCTTTGCTTTCGAGCTGACCGATGATGGTGAAGGGCATGTTCTTGATGCGCACTGTCTGGCCCACGGGATGGAGTGGGCCGAACAGCTCGCGCGAGGTGCGTGAACCGATCACCGCCACGCGGGCGGAGGTGCGCAGTTCTCGCTCGGTGAACATGCTGCCGCGGGCGAGCGGCCAGTCTCGGATGTGCAAATAGTCGGGTGATTCACCAGCGATGGTCGTGCTCCAGTTGCGCCCGTTGGCGACGGCTTGCGCGGTGAGCGTGACCTCGGGACTCAAGGCTTTCACGCTGCGGACTTCGCGGCGGATAGCTTCCACATCCGCCAGCGTGAGATTACCGGACTGGCCACTGCCAGCGGAGGCTGCGTTGGTGCGTCGGCTTTTGGAAAAGATCACGAGCAGATTTGATCCGAGCGAAGAAACCTGGTCCTGAATGCGTTTCTGCGTGCCGCGTCCCAAGGCCATGATGGAGACAACGGATGCCACGCCGATGATGATGCCCAGCGCGGTGAGGGTGCTGCGGAGCTTGTTCCGGCGAAGGGCGCGAAAGGCGATCATGGCCGTGAGACCCACACGAAGCAGCGGAGAGGTGAGTGCTTGAATCATGATGATCAGGAGAGGCTGGCGTGTTGTTCAGAAGCATCTAGCACGGCACGCTGATCATTGGCAAAGATGCGCGCGGCATTGACTTCATCACGAATGATCCTGCCATCGCGCATGACGATGATGCGCTTGCAGTAGGCGGCGATGTCCAGCTCATGCGTGACCATGATCACGGTGATCCCGGCATCGTTGAGTGCTTGAAACAAGCCCATGACCTCGATGCTGGTGCGGGTGTCGAGATTGCCAGTGGGCTCGTCCGCCAGCACGAGTTCGGGATTGTTGACGAGGGCACGGGCGATGGCCACTCGCTGCTGCTGGCCGCCCGAGAGCTGATTGGGATGATTGTAGAGGCGTTCACCGAGGCCCACTTTTTTCAATGCTTCGATCGCGCGTTGGCGACGGTCACGCAGCGGCACATGCGGGTTGGTGTAAAAGAGTGGAAGCTCCACGTTCTCACACGCGGAAGTGCGAGAGAGCAGATTGAAGCTCTGGAAAACGAATCCGATTTTCAGATTCCTCAACCGCGACAACTCGGATCGACCGAGGCGAGCAACATCCACACCATCGAGGAGGTATTGTCCGTCGGTGGGTTGATCGAGGCAGCCCAGCATGTTCATCAGCGTGGATTTGCCGGAGCCGCTGGAGCCCATGATGGCGACGAAGTCCCCGCGCTCGATGCGCAGGCTCACGCCGTTCACCGCACGCACTTCGACATCGCCAGTGCGGTAGATTTTCTGGAGGTTGTCCAGCTCGATGACACTTGCGTTCATGGCTTATAAAGATGGCGGTGGTCCACCCGCAGCTTCATTGGTTCCTCCAAGTGAAGCCGTCACTACCAGCGCTGAGGCATCGAGCCCGTCGAGAATCTCCGTCTCCGAGTTGTCGGTGATACCGGTGGTGACGATGACGGCGCGCAGCGTTTGCTCTTTGCCTGAGCCTTCCAGTGCATAGACGAGCTGCTGCTTGCGTTGCAGCTTGGCATTCGTGGTGCCGGTCATCTTGCTGCCATCCGGCGGGGTGAATCGCAGAGCGGTGTTCGGCACTTTGAGCACGTCGTTTCGCTCGGCGGTGAGGATGGAGACATCCGCCGTCATGCCAGGAAAAAGGCGCTGCTCGGGGTTCTCCACGTCGATGAGCGTCTCATACGTCACCACGTTTTCAGTGGTCGTCGGCGCGATACGAACCTGCACGACATCGCCACTGAAGATGTCATCAGGGAAGGCATCCACAGTGAAGTTCACTTTGTTTCCCTTCTTCACACCGCCGATGTCGGCCTCAGAGACCGTGGCGGTGATGCGCATCTTTTTGATGTCCTGCGCGATGGTGAAAAGCACGGGCGTGCTCATCGCAGCAACCACGGTCTGACCCAAATCGACTTTCCTGGAAACCACGATGCCATCCACTGGAGCGGTGATGCGGCAGAAGCCGAGGTCCGTCTTTGCTTGATCGAGAGCCGCTTCTTTGATGGTTACCGTGGCTTCGGCTTGCGTCAGCTCGGCCACAGCTTGCTCCACATCCAGCTCGGTGGCGGCTCGCAGAGGAAGAAGGGATTTTTTGCGATCCAGATTTTGCTTCTTCAACGTCACGCTGGCACCGGCACTGGCGAGTTCTCCTTCAGCAGCCTTCACTTTGGAGGAATAGATGGAGGTATCCAGCTCCGCGATGAGATCGCCTCGCTTCACGAGGGTGTTGAAGTCAGCATTGAGCTTCATGATGCGCCCGGAGACCTGGCAGCCCACGTCCACGCTCACCACGGCACCGAGCGTGCCACTTGCGGTGACAACAGCGCGCAGATTGCCGCGTGAGACTGGCGTGGTTTCATAGCGGACCTCGCCTGCGCCCGGAGGCTTGCAGGCTGACAGGGTGACGAGTGACAACAGAATGTAGATACGTGTTTTCATTTCCAACCTCCTCCGACGGCTTGATAAAGTTTGATGCGGGCGGCCACAGAGTCGTAGCGGGCCCCGATGAGATTTTGCTGTGCGGAGAAAAGATCCTGCTGTGAGGCCACCACATTGAGATAGCTCGACACACCACGCTGATCCCGCGCTGAGGCGAGATCGTAGCGCCGCTGCTGGGCGGCCACGAGTGCCTGCAAGGTGCTGATTCGCTCTCTCGCCGCGCATTGCGCAGCGAGCGCATCGGCCACTTCGCGGAAGGCGCTCTGGATGGCTTTCTCGTAGTTGGCGACTTCGATACGGGTGCGGATTTTCGCGGCATCGAGATTGGCTCGATTGCGGCCACCGGTGAAAATGGGCAGCGTGATCTGCGGCGCAAAGCTCCATGCAGCGGTGCCCTTGCTGAACAGGCTGGTGAGCTCCGTGCTGACGGTGCCTTCCTGTGCCGTGAGTTTGATGGTGGGGAAAAAGGCGGCTCGCGCGGCTCCGATGTCTGCATTTGCTGCACGCAGGGTGCGCTCTGCTTCTTGAATATCTGGGCGGCCCTGGAGCAACTCGGACGGCACACCTGCGGATACGGCTTTCACAGGAGCATCGGCCAGCGATTTGCCCGCAGGCAAGTTGGTGGGCAGCGGCTGACCAAGCATGAGCACGAGGCCGTTCTCGGCTTGGTCTCGCTGACGTTGATAAGCGATCAAATTGGCCTTGGCAGTGAGCACCTGGGCTTCGGAGGAGCGAAGGTCGAGTTCCAGCAGCCCGCCTGCTTTGAATATGCTGTCATTCAGACGGTAGCTTTCCTCGACTGCGGCTAGCGTGAGCTTCGTGTTAGCAATGAGTTCACCAAACTGCCGCACCGTATAGTATTGTGTGGCCAGCTCGGCTACCAGCGTCACCTGCGCGGCACGCTGCGCCTCGGTTTTGGCAAAGTATTGCTCCAGTGCCTTCGCGCTCAGGCTGCGGATGCGGCCAAACAAGTCCAGCTCATACGAGGTGGTGCCGAGGTTGAGCTGCCACTGATTGCTCGTCATCCCGGACTGATGTGACCGACTAAAATCAGTACCTTGCGAGACGCTGGGCAGCAACGCCGATCGCTCGATGCGATACTGCGCCCGCGCCTCTTCCACTCGCAGCATGGCAACGCGCAGGTCGCGATTGTTCGCCAGCGCGATGTCAATGAGCCGAACCAATCGGGCATCATTGAACACCTGCCGCCATGCGATCTCGCTGCTGGCCGCGCTCGTTTTGCCGCCACTGGGATACCGCGCACTCACGGGTGCGTTGGGCAGGTTCAACTTTGGGATAAATGTGCAACTCGACACCGACTGGCAGACGAGGAGGCCAAGGACTGCACGCCTTGTCATGGGTGATGAGTGAAACTGCTTGATGAGGGACATGCCTCATCATCAATCCATCCCCGCTTCTCGCGCTGAGAATGGGATCGGCGGAGTGATCACCGTGATCAACGGCAGTTGAGGCGGATGAGCGGTGGCTGCCGTTCATGGGCCTCTGCCACCGTTCATCATGCCAGCAGGCAGCTTGTCATTTCCTGGCTGACATTTCACTGCGCTGTCCCAAACTTATGCAGATGAAAGACGCCCGAATAACTGCTGATAACACCCCGCCCTTTGCCGGGCGTGGCTACCATCTCATGCAGGCAGGGTTCTGGATATTGTTCACACTTGCCGTGACGGCCACACTCCTCTCAGGGCCGCCTTCCTTCTTATTTGAAGATATGCCGCCAGAGATAGAAGGAGCAGTCCAAAAGGCATTTGCTTCGCTGAAGCCCATGATGTGGTTGCACAACGCGGTGATGACATTCTGTGGCATCCTTGCCACACATCTACTGCATTTACTGACACTGAGGTGCCGCTGGGATCGGCTGCCGTTGAGGCGTCTGTTACCCACAGTGATGATCACCTGCATGATACTCGCGGTGACGATTTCATTATTGATCAGTAGCGTCAGAGCTTTCGCCGTTGGCTCTAGTTTTGGAGTGCGTATGATGGAACATAGACTGCTGATAGAGTTTTTTTCTACCAGCATCGTGGCTTTCTTTCTGCTCGGCATGTGGGCGGCGCTTTATTATGCCTGCCATGCCTTCACGAGGCTTCATCAAATGGAAGTCACCACGCTGCGCAGCGATTCAGCCATCAAGGAAGCGCGGCTGCAAACCATCGCCACGCAGCTCAATCCGCACTTTCTCTTCAACTCCCTCAATGCCGTCCGCGCCCTTATTGAAGAAAGCCCCAAGCAAGCGCGTGATGCCGTGACGCAACTATCCCTCGTGCTGCGAGCTTCCCTATCCGCCAGCGATCAAAAGCTGATCCCCCTGCGCGATGAACTCACGGCGGTGAATGCCTTGCTCGACCTCGAACTGACGCGCTACGGAGATCGCCTGCATGTGGAGCGTGCGGTGGGCGATGGCTGCGAAAGGGCACTCGTGCCGCCGCTCCTGCTCGTCACTCTCGTTGAGAACGCCGTGAAGCACGGTGTCGCCGCCAAACTCGGCTCCGGTCACCTCCGCTACACTGCGCAATTGTTGAGTGGCAGCCTGAACCTCCGCGTAGAAAACTCTGGGACACTCACCGAAAGCTGGGAGCACAAAGGCGGCATCGGATTGGCCCATACGCAGGAACGGCTCGTGTTGCTGTTTGGTGATAAAGCAACGATGACCATCCAACAAACCGCTGACGGAGTCGAGGCATCCGTCATCCTTCCGCAGAACCTATGAAAGCCCTCATCATCGACGACGAACGCATGGCCCGGCGCGAGATGCGCCGCCTCCTGGAAGCGCATCCCGAGATCGAAATCGTCGGTGAGGCCGACAGCGGTCATGCCGCGCTTAGCCTGCTGCCTTCGCTGAAGCCGGACGTGTTCTTTCTCGACATCCAAATGCCCGAGATGGACGGCTTTGAGTTTGTCAATGCCATGGGCGAATACTCCCCTCAGATCATCTTCTGCACCGCCTACGATGCCCACGCCCTGCGTGCCTTTGAGGTCAACGCCGTGGACTATCTCTTGAAGCCCGTCGATCCCGAACGCCTAGCCGCCGCCGTCCAGCGACTGCACGACACGCCACCCTCCGACACAGCCATGCAGGACGAAACACCCCTGCGAGAAACCGACCGCGTGCTGCTCAAAGGCGAGCAACGTACCTGGTTCTTGCCCGTGCGCTCGATCTACCTGCTCCAGTCCGAGGGCAACTACACCCATGTCTTCTTCGAGGGCGGAAAAGTCCTGCTCCCACGCTCCCTCGCCGCCCTGGAGCAACGACTGAACCTCCCCATCTTCTTCCGCGCCAACCGCGCCCAACTAATCAACACCCGCGCCATCACCAATGTCGCCGAATGGTTCAATGGCGGCTTGCAAGTCACGTTAGCGTCTGGGGACAAAGTCGAAATCTCCCGCCGTCAGGCTGCTCTGTTCCGCAAACAGAAGGGGCTTTGATTTTGGCAAAGCAGGAAAGCTTTCGCAATATTGCCCCGAAGCTCACGAGCATTGAGCCGTGAGTGTTACTGGAACCTGAAGAGCAGGTGGTTTGTCCTCTTTACTTCGTCTTGAACTCGCGACTGGTCGTTAGGGCGATGATGACCTCGCGAATCGCAAAATCCTTCGCCTTCGCACGCTTCACGATGTCTTCGGCTAGCGCGATGTCGGTGAAGCCATACGGCCTGCCGAGCCCATACTCGATGAGCGCTTCCGTGAAGCCTTGAGCAAAGTTTTCGCTCTTGGCGGCGATTTGGTCGCGGAGGTCGAAGTAGGTTTGGAAGGCGGGGCCGTGGTGGAATTGGCCGGCGGGGTCGATGGGCCAGTCTTTTTTGGTTTTGGGGTCCTGATCGACGTCGCGCCATTTGCCGGCGGCGTTGAAGTTTTCGAGGCCAAAGCCAATGGGGTCGATCTTACGATGGCACTGGAGGCACTGGGGCTCTTCTTGATGGGCGAGGAGGCGTTCACGCGGGCTGATGGGTTTGCCGGCTAGGCGGTCGAGCTGCGGCACATTCGGCGGGGCGGGCGGTGGTGGATTGTGGAGGAGTTTGCGCAGCACCCAGGCACCGCGCTCGACGGGACTGGTGCGCTCGCCGTTGCTGCCCATGGCGAGGATGGCGGCCATGCCGAGCAGGCCACCGCGTGGGGAATTGGCGGGGAGTTTGACCTTTTGAAACGCATCGCCGCTGATGCCTTCGATGCCGTAGTAGGTGGCGAGCAGGCCGTTGACGTGGATTTCGTCGCTCTTGAGCAGTTTCGTGAGGCTGCCGTTGTTTCGCAGCAGGTGGGCGAAGGTTTCATACACTTCGCGGCGTGCGGCGGCCTTGGCGCTTTCGTCAAAGTCCCGAAACTGCTTGGTGTCGAACTGGAAGAAGTCTAGCCGGTCCATGCTGAGCCATTGATGCACGAAGCCACTGACAAACTCGTCGGCCTTCGGGCTGGCGATCATGCGATCCACCTCGCGAGCGATGAGGTCAGGGTTCGTGATATCTACTTTGAGAAGCTGTTCATCCGGTGGAGCGCTCCAGAGGAAATAGGACAGGCGTGAGGCGAGTTCGGGAGCTGATAGCGATCTCTGGCTTTCATTTTTTACCCCTAACTTTTTACCAGCCCCTTCTTTTGGTAAAAGATTTGGGGTAAAAAATTGGGGACCTGTTTCCTGAAGATACAAAAAGCCCGGCGAGGCCAGGATGACGCTCAAAGGCTCGCGGATGGCCTTATCGAAGCTCTCACCAGCTTTCAGGCGTGTTGCGTGCAAAACCGTCAATTTGTCCAAAAAGGCGGCGGAAGGCTTTTTACCGCGAAAGGCTCGTTCGGCGAAGGTTTCGAGCACTTGGCGAGCATTCATCTCACCAGCGGCGAGCACGGGTGGGACGCTTGTTTTGGCATTCGCGGGCGCGAGCGGGCCTTCCCACTCCACCCAATCGATCCACAACGCGGAGGGAGGTCCCACGCCGGTGGCTTTCTGCGCAGCGGTGTAGAGTTCGTGATCGAGCTTCACATCCCGCTTCTCGCGCAGCACAAAGGTTCGCGGACCATCGGAGGCGAGGCTCACCGGCACCTCAATGATCTGCGGTGCATCGGTGGTGCCGCTGATTTGGAACGTTTGCATTAGCGTGAAGTCTTCATCGCCCGCCTTACGACTGCCGAGCGCGACGAAGTGCCGCTCCTTCGGCGTGCCCTTCACCGCGCCAACGCGGAAGCGCAGCTTGTAATCGCCCGGCTCGGCCTTCTCGACCTCATGCTTCGTCTTTAGCCAGCCCGAAGGCTGATCCGGTGGCAGCGTGATGACCTCTTCCTTGTGGACGTTGTAGAGGGTCAAATACGCGCCGTTCTTGGTGAGCGGATCATTCAGGTATCGCTCAAAACTCGGCCCATGCTGCTCAAAGCTACGGATTCGAAACTTCGCCTCCTGCTCGTCCGGAATGCCCTTCTGCGGCTGCTTGGTCTCCATGAACTTCTTCGCCGCCTCGTAGCCGCCTTTGAAGTAGCCCTTGTAAGTGCCGCCGACCATCGCGTTCGCATGCAACTCGACCTCGCGACGTTCTTTGATCGTCTTCGTCAAAGCAGGCGCACTCGCCACCTCAATCCAGTCAATCCACAACGCGAACTCAGGCCCGACGCCGTTGCGCTTCAGCGCTTCATTGAAGACTTCACGCGCGGCGTCCTCGGATTGGTAGCTGCCTTTTTCCTGGAAGAAAAAGCCACGTCCGTTCGTGGGCGAAAACTTCAGCGGAATCTCAAGCAACTGCGGTTTCTCCATCGTGCCTGTGACCTGATGACTGCTCACGATGGCACGTACGCCCGAGTCGTGATGCGAACCAAACTCCACGAAGTGCCGCGACGCCGTTGTGTTCTTCGTCACCGCGATGCGCACTCGCACGACGTAATCGCCTGCAGGCCAATCGCCGGGAAGACGGAACGCCTGATACGGATTCACATGCACATCCTCGATTGTGAGAAACGCGCCTGACTTCGTGGCCGGATGCTCCACATAAGCGCGATGATGTGGCACATAGTGAAGCCAGTTGCCGCGGCCCAGCCTCTCCGCCTCCACGTCATCCACGAAGCCAAACGTCTTCGGTGCCGGCGCACCCACGATGCGCTGCCACCGCGAATGAAGATGCGTCGCATCGTTCGGCTTCTCCGCGCGGATCTTTGCGACCATCTTAGCATTCTCCGGATTCTGCGCTGCTGCTTCCAGCGCCGCCATCCACTTCTCGTAGCGCTGATGGGCATCCACACGATCCTCAAGCGACTTGGCAATGCGTGCATTCTTTTCCTCCGCCTCGACGTGCATGAGCCGCGGCTTCTCAGTCGTTGGCACAACGAACCGCGCGAAATGCTCATCCAGCCCCTGGCGCCCGAGCGCAAGGTATTGCTCAAACTGATCCGACGACATGAAAAGCGACGAACCCACCGTGTCGAATGTCCCCGCGCCACCATCGGCAGGCAGTTCGTTCACACGCAGATCTACGCCGAGCAGATCGCGGATCGTGTTCTTGTATTCACGCCGGTTCAGCCGCCGCATCGTGATCTTGCCACCGCTGTCGCTCAGCACCGCCCGCGCCGTCACGAGCATGCGCGAGAGGTCATCGAGGAAATCCGTCTTCGTCGCCGCATCCGGCTGCTTTTCGTTCTCCGGCGGCATTTCGCCCGAGTTGATGGAGTTGAGCACTTTTTGCCAAAAATCGGCCTTTTCGACCGAATCGAGCGTGAACGCGATGTCATCGAGCCGAACCTTGCCTTTTTGCTTCTCGGCATTGTGACAGGTGAGGCAGTTGTCTTTGAGAAAGGCGCGATGCTTGGCGTCGAGCGAGATCTGGGGTGGCTCGGCGAGGAGGGCGAGAGGAGCGAAAAGAAGCGCAGTGTAATAGCGGAGCATTCTTGGGCTGGTAAAAGATTTGGGGTAAAAGATGGGGGACTGATTCTGAATCTTTTACCCCCAATCTTTTACCATAAGGCATGGGCTACTTTAGCGTGGTGAAGTGGATGGTGGTCTGTGTGATGTTGATCCAGTGAATGGCTTTGAGGGCCGTGTGCTTGAGAAGCTTTCTTGCCTCGTCTTCAAAGTTGTCCAAACGCTCCTGCATGCCGGTGATCTTGAAGGCCACATCAGGAGCCAAGAGACGCATGCGCTGATCGGCAAGGTGGCCCTTCTTCCCAAAAACCGGCACCGGCAGAAGCACCTTGTCCTCACCACCGAGGAAGTGGGTGATGGCTTCCTCATACAAGGCGATCTCCAAGCCGGCACCCCAATCGGAGATCAATGCCCCGACGATGTCCCGCAGGCGGGATGCGTCGGCCATTTGAGCATGCCAACGATGATCCACAATGATCGGATTTTTCAGCTCACAGAGCCTCGCGGGGCAGTTCACAAACTCCTGTCCGATGCTTTCGGGTCGCACGTTGATGACTTTGCCGTGAGCCAGATCGAGCAAGAGCAGGTAGTTGAGCGTCTGCCCCCGGTGTCGGGCATGAATCGCGTCGGCGGCTTTGAATTCAAACAGTCCGCTGGAATTGACTAGAACATCGACAAAGTAGCTCTTGGCGAAGCTGCCGTGTGAGACGACGATCTCGACTTCGAGCATCACCCCGCTCATCCGGTCCGCGAGTGCCTTCTTGTAGATGAGTTCGTCGAAGAAGCGTCCGAACTCATTGTGAATGTCGATGATATGCCCGACCACCTCGCTGGCAAGCAGCTTGAACTCAGCCTGCGAGATACGCTTGGTAACGATGGGGTAATGAATCGGCATGGGCAAAAAATCCGTTTCTGAAATCTTTTACCCCGAATCTTTTACCAGCAAAACCGAGCTAGTGAACGGGGCGATGGCTGGTAAAAGATTTGGGGTAAAAGATATGAGTGATTAGCGCACCTTGGTTAAGCGATGAGTTCCTTCACCACGCCCGTGCTGTCGCCGTGGCGTTCGGCTTGGATGCCGAGGCCGTGGAGCAGGGTGAGCCACACGTTGCACAGCGGCGTGTCTTTGGGCAGGACGAGGTGGTGGCCGAGTTTGAGGTTCGCGGCTCCGCCGGTGAGGATGGTGGGGCAGTTGTTAAGGAAGTGAACGGAGCTGATGTTGCTGCCGTAGCCGACGATGACGTTGTCGAACAGGCTGGTACCAGCGGCGTCTTTGGTAGCCTTGAGCTTGTCGATGAACTTCGCGAACATCGCGCTCTGGGTTTCATCGCGTTTCTGGGAGAACTCCATGCGGTCGCCCTGGGAGCGCTCGTAGTGGCTGAGGTCGTGGCCGGTGTAGGGCACGCCGATGTCTTTCAAGACCGAGTTCACCGGCTGGCGATACGTCATCACGCGCGTAGTGTCGGTCTGCATCGCGGCGATCATGAGATCATACATGAGCTGCACTTCCTCACGGCCGCCGGGCTTTTCGTGCGGCTCGGCAAGCGGTGGCTTGGCCTTTGGCACGGCCAGCCATTGCGCGTCCTTGCTCAGCCGCGTCTCGATGTCGCGGATGCTTTGCGCGTATTCGTCGAGCTTGTCGGTATCGTCTTTCGAAAGGCCGCGCTTCACGCGCCGGAGGTCGCCGGTGAGGAGGTCGAGCACGCTTCGCTTCTGCGTCAGCATCGCCTCGCGCTCGGCGAGCGGCGCATCCTCGGTGGAGAAGAGCCGGTGAAACACCTGCACGGGATGATCGATCCCCGCGACAGGCTTTCCACGTTGATCCCAGGCGAGCGAGAGGCCCGGCCCGTGGCCCTGGTCCTTGGCGTCGGGCGTGCCGAGTTGCAGCGAGGCAAAGCGTGTGTCCTTGCCGAGATGTGCCGCGGCGACCTGATCAACGCTGACGCTGTTGCAAAAGCTCTGCCCCGGCTGCGAGTAGCGGTTCGCGCCCGTGAGCCAGAAGGTGCTGCCCCAGTGCGCTTCGTTGCTGAACTTGTTCGAGCAGCCCTGCACGACGGTGAAGTCCTTCTGATGCCTTGCCAACGGTGCCAGCCCAGGCGGCAGCTGGTAGTCCACGCCTGTTTGCTTCACATCGGGAAACCACGTCTCCTTTGTCACGCCCCAACCGAAGGCGAGGAAGATCATGCGTTTCGGTGGCAACGCGGCTGGAGCAGCCGAGGCGAAGCGACGAAAGCCAAGCGACTCCAGAAACGGCAGCGCGATGCACGCCGAGGTGCTGCGGAGGAAGTGGCGGCGGGTTTTCATGGGGATGGGCGGTCTGGTGATGGAGGTTCAATGGGGTGACGGCCTTATTTCGGACGCTGGTCGGCCTTCTCCTGCTCCAGCGATTTCTTGATGGCATTGTTGAAGCCCTTTTGAAGCTCCTCCGCATTCAGCGGGGCATCCGTGGCTTTTTGCTGCGAATACACACCACCTTCCCAGCGCAGGTTGCGAATCGCGGGCTGCCCTTTCCATGGCTTGCCGCTGATGCTCACTTTTTGACCGTCCTTCACGATCTCACCTTTGGGGGAAATGCTGAACTCCGTGACCGTCTGCCAGTTGGCGAGCGGCGTCGTGATCTTCGGATCGGTGGCCGCGAGGTCGCTGATCTTCACACTCACTTCCTGCCAATCCGGCGAGCCTTTGAGCGGTTTGAGCGCGGTGTAATCGACCGCTGGTTTGCCCGCTGCGAACGCGCCCCAAGCATTGCAATTGAAGGTGAGCACGAGTTGGTTGTCGCTCTTGCATTGGACCTCAAAGTGCAGCGTCGCGCCGTCTGGACCGCGCCACTTGGCGTCCTTCAGCTTGCGTGTCGCGGCAGTCCAGAGCGACGCATGTCCCCAGCTGAGCCGATACCAGTCGTGCCAGCCGCGCGAACCGTCATCCACGAGCCGCTCCGGCTTGTCGGTTGGCTTGACTTTCGCCGCCTGCAACTGTGACGGACCGACGGCGAGGACGCGGGAGCTGATTGCGAAGGTCTCGCTGTTTCCATCACCAGGCATCAACGGGATGACTCGATAGTTTGGCGGTGTCTCGTAGGCCACATTCGCGAAGACGAAGAGCGGCTGATCGAGGCTCATCACCGGGCATTCAGACTGCCACTGCGAGTCCGATTTCACCGCTCTGGCATCGCGCCAGAATCGCGTGAGAGCGTGTGGATCGAGCGAGTAGTAGATGTCCACACGTTGCACGCGCTGCGAGTTGTCAGGCGTCACGCTCACGCGGGGGATGCCGTCCGCCGATTTCAGATTCAGCGCGATCTTCGGCGTGGACGGCATCTTGAACGCCGCTCCTTTCAAGTGCTCCTCGAACCACAGGTAGTCGGTGAGCGTATGCTCCGACGTGTGACGATGATTGAGATGCGGCGCGATGCTGAAACGCAGGCGCTCATCGGGCACATTTTGCCAGTTCCAGGCCATGTTGTCGATGTTGGCATTGAAGTCGTTCGTCGGTGAAAGCCACAGCACCGGGCAGGTGATGCGCGGGATGTAGGCATTGTCGGAGACGCAGGCGAGTTCCATCGGTGAAGGGCTGGTGCGCATCGCTCCGACTACCGCAGTATCGCTTTCCAGGACCTGGCCCGCGCCGCCGCAGGATGGCACGGCGGCTTTGATCCGCTTGTCGATGCCAGCGAGATTGGTCGTGAGCTTGCCGCCCATGGAGTGGCCGTGTGCACCGATCCGCGAAGCATCCACTTCGGGCTGCTTTTCGAGAAACGTGATCGCGCGACGGGCGGCGGTGAGCACGATGAACCAGTTGCTGTTTCGCGGCGACTCCACGGCATCGAGCGTGAACTCATCCGGCGTGAGCGGACCCGCGAAATGGTTCGCCTTGTTGCGCTGCGGCGGATGTGTGGCGTCGAGTTTCCCCCAATCGGTCTGTGGGCCGCTCCACGTCTCCCCGCCGATGCCCATCTTGTTTCCGCCCCAGTTCAGCGAGAGACTCGCGTAGCCGCGCTTCGCGTAAGTCACGACACTGTCGAGGTTGGCAGATTGCCCGCCGCCGTGCAGATGCAGAATCGCCGGCAGCTTCGTGGCCCCCTTTGGAAACGCATAGAGTCCCGCGACGCGCGACGGTGCTCCTTTGAAAACACCGACCTGATAGCGCACGACGCGGCAGACGATGCCGTCCTTCTCCCATTCCTTTAGAACCTCGGCCTCTAGCGGTGTTTCGCGATCCAGCTGGGCATAACCGGCCCAGAGTTCATCAAGCGTGCGCGGGACATCGGCACCCTGAGTGACCGTGATCGGCAGAAGCAGCGCGAGCGACGCGAGGCTGGAGCGGAGGAGGTGGTGACGGATGCGGTGGGGGATCATGGGTGGTGGTGACACAGAGTTTTCATTTCACGCGGAAGGCTTTGCTGACGACGAGGGCGCGGATGATCTCGCGAATGGCGAAATCCTTCGTCTTCGCGCGCTGGACGATGTCATCAGCGAGCGATTCATCGGCAAAGCCGAACGGACGGCCCAGAGCATACTCAATGAGGGCTTCGGTGAAGCTGCGGGCGAAGTTCTCGCGCTTGGCGGCGATGAGGTCGCGGAGTTGGAAGTAGTCGTTGAATTTCGGGCCTTTGTGGAAGGCTCCGCTGGAGTCGATGGGCCAGTCTTTGCGGCCTTCGCCGGCTTTGGTGTAGAGTTCGGTGGTGCGCCACTGGCCGATGGTGTTGAAGTTCTCCAGGCCGAAGCCGATGGGGTCGATCTTGCGGTGGCATTGCAGGCACTGCGGCTCTTCTTGATGGGCGAGGACGCGTTCGCGCGGGCTCAGGGGTTTATCGACGAGGCGGCTGAGCTGCGGCACATTCGGTGGCGCGGGTGGTGGGGGATCGTTGAGGACTTTACGCAGCACCCAGGCTCCGCGCTCGACCGGGCTGGTGCGCTCGCCATTGCTGCCCATGGCCATGATGGCGCTCATGCCGAGCAGGCCACCGCGTGGTGAGTCCGCTGGCAGTTTCACCGGCTGCCAGGCATCGCCCGCGACATCCTCAATGCCGTAGAAGCGAGCGAGCAAGCCATTGACGACCGCCTCGTCGCTCTTCAGCAGGCGCGTGAGGCTGCCATCGTGATGCAGTAGATGCGCGAAGGTCTCGAAGACTTCGTTCCGTGCAGCGGCCTTGAGGCTGTCGTCGAACTCAGGAAACTGACGCGCATTGAACTGGAAGAAGTCCAGCCGGTCGAGCCCGAGCCATTGATGCACGAAACCGGTGACGAACGCGCGAGACTTCGGACTCGCGAGCATGCGATCCACCTGCTCGACCAGCGCCTTCTCCGAATGCAGATCTGCCATGCCAAGCAGCGCCTCATCAGGCGGCGCACTCCAGAGAAAATAGGCGAGCCGCGTGGCCAGTTCCGCATTCGTGAGCGGTCGCGCTTTGCCTGGCTGCGCGGGCTCGGCGAGATAAAGAAACCCCGGTGCCGCGAGCACGATGCTCATCGATTCCTTCAGTGCTTGCTCGTGCGAATCGCCCGTCGCGCGACGCTTTTCATACAGCTTCACGAGTCCATCCAGGAACGACGCATCCGGCTTCGTGCCGCGAAACGCACGCGTGGTGAAGTCCGCGATGAGTTCACGCGCAGGCTTGTCATTGAAGAGGCCGCGCCCTGCCTCGTTCGGCAGCGGTCCTTCGAATTCGATCCAATCGATCCACATCGAGGGCGGCAGCCAGTCCTTGTGCTTTCTTTCATGCAGCACCCAGAGCGCCACCTCGTGCTCGCGCGAGTTCAGCCGCTTTTCACGAATGGCAAACTCGCGCCGGTCCGTGCTGTTGAGCGTCACCGATGCCTCGACGATCTGCGGATTCGCCAGCGTCCCGGTAATGTGATGCGTGCTCAGGATGTCATACGAGCCCGGCTGGCTTGGCCGTCCCAGCTCAACGAATCGGCGCTCTGGCGGTGTGTCATCGAGCGCGGCGATGCGGAAGCGCATGGTATAGCGGCCCGGTGGCATGTCCTTCGGCGGCTTGATGCCTTCCTCGTGCCGAAGCCGGAAGATGAAAAGATACGAGCCCTCATTCACCTTCGGCAGCGTCAGGTAGCGCTCTTGATACTTGTGGATCGCGTCGTATTCGCCCTGAGCCATCTCCGCCTCGGGCGCGTCCTTGAAGCCAAACTTCCACGGCGACGGCGCACCCTGAATGTCCTGCCAGCGACGATAAAAACGTCGCGCGTCCTCCTGCACGTCCTTCGTCGCTCGCAGCTCGCTCACCAGCTTCGCATTCTCCGGTTTCGCCGCTGCCGCATCCACCGCCGCATGCCACTGTCGCGCAGGCTCGCTCTTCTTGGTGATGACATCCATCGCGCTCCGCGTCTGCACGTTCGCCGCCTTCTCGGTTTCTTCGTGCAGCTTGAAATGCCGCCCCTGCGCTGCGCGCTGCGCAAACACATCCTCCAACGCCCGACGCCCCAACGCGAGATACTGCTCCACCTGATCACTCGACATGAAAAGCGATGAGCCCACCGTGTCGAAGGTGCCATTGCCCGTGTCCGGCGGCAGATCGCTCACATCCATCTCCACGCCCAGCAGATCGCGGATCGTGTTCTGATACTCGCGGCGATTGAGCCGCCGCAGGACGATCTTCCCGCCCGAATCCCCCAACGTCCGTCGCGCCGCCACCAGCGAGTGGGAGAGCGCTTCCAAAAAGTTGGTCTTCGCAGCCGCATCAGGCTGCTTTTCATCCTCCGGCGGCATTTCGCCCGAGTTGATCGAGTTGAGCACCTTTTGCCAAAGATCAGCCTTTTCGACCGAATCGAGCGTGAACGCGATGTCATCGAGCCGGACCTTACCTTTTTGCTTCTCGGCATTGTGACAGGTGAGGCAGTTGTCTTTGAGAAAAGCGCGATGCTTGGCGTCGAGCTGCGCGTGTGGTGCGTCGGCGGCGAAGGTAGAAGTCGCTGTGAGCAGCAGTGAGGCCAAAATGAATCGTCTTCTCATTTGCGATCACGCTCTGATGGAGCGGCGGTAGAAGTTGTTTCTGACTCTGTGAGATCGAGCGCGTCCCAGGTGAACCAGCCTTCGTCTTTGAGTTGAATCTCCACGATGTTTTGGCCCGGCTGGAGCACGCCGGAAGGAATCGCAAACTCCGCTGTGGCAGGGAACGCCAGATGATCGGGCTGTGTGGCCTGGATGCCGAGCCCTTCTGGCAGTGATTGCTCAAAAGGCTTTCCATTCACTGTCGCGACGAGCACTGCGCGGGTGTCCTTCGATTGATCGGCGGTATGAATGCGCAAGCGTGCTGCGCGATTGGGCGTGAGGCGTTGGATGGCGAACTCAAAGCGCGCGCGGCTTCCGCTTTCGAGACGGTAGGGCAGTTGCGATGAGTCGGGTCGCGTGCCGGTCAGCGTTGTCTGCTTGGCGTTCGCGACCTTACCAGGTTCCAGGTAGCCAAGGAACTCGCGGCACATTTGATCATGGCGACCGACGGCGAGGAGAACAGTGTCGCGAGGGGCGATGGTGAGGCCATCCGTATTCCATGAGGCAATGCGCCAGCCCGTTTCCTCCAGTGACAAACCACTCGCCGCCTTCTTGCTTGCGCGGATGGTGATGGTGCGGCTTTCGCCGGGCGGAATGAAGCAGTGGTTATTCTCGATGAAGAGGTCGGTGCGATACGTGATGAGCGGATGAGGTTCGCAAAACAGCGCCGTCATCGGGCCGGTGTTTTTCAAATGCAGGTCCAGCACCTCTTGCGATCCTTCGAGACGAATCGGCGATGCTTCGACGGTAAGCGTGGTGTGCCGCGTGGGACGCCAGACTTCCGGCGCATCAAGCACTGCCACATGCGGCAGCTTGGCGGGTGGCTGAGCGGAGGGCGCATAGGCTTCAAACTCGTCGATGCACGGGAAAGGCCCGTTGGGCGCGTTCGGTGGCGCAAGCGTGACCTTGAGGTATTGCGCGGTGACTGGCGCGATCTGGATCTCGACCGTTTTGCTCGCGCTGAATCCTGGCAAACGAGTGAGCTTGTCGGCTTCAAACACGGTCTGCCACTGCTCTCCATCGAGGGAGGTTTCGATCTTGATGTAATCCGCGAGCCGATCCGCAAAGAGGCCTGTGCGGTCGCGTCCGAACTTGAAGCGGCCAAGCGTTGGCTTGCCACGCAGCTTGTATTCGAACCATCCGTCGCTCCACGCATGATCGTTGCCGTAGAATCTGTCGTTGACGCCGAGAGCGCCACGGTATTGCGGCGGCACCGATGGCGGCGGAGGTGTCATACCCTTGCCTAGCAAGAGGCGCAGCAGATTGCCCTCATCGCTCGGGCGCTCGGCGGGCGTGGTGATCAGGCTCGCGTCATCGTCAGGATCAGCACCGCGATTCTTGATCAACTTCGCGAAGGGGTGCGGTAGATTCGCGAGGCCGAAGACATGCATTCGCTCCGTGAGCAAGCGGCCTGCGGAATCTTCGAGTCGCAGCTCCACGAAGGCCGGACCAAAGATGGTTTTCGCGGGCGGCATCAGAGTGACATCACCCAGCGGCTGCACTTCGATGGGCCCGATGGAGGCGGTGCCTTCCTTTTGCGCAAAGACGCTGCCGCGACGATCCCGCGCAAGCCATCGCCAACGCAGATCCTTGACCGACTGCGGCGCATCGCTGGTCAGGAACAGCTCGGCCTTGATGCCTTTCTCCAGCGAATAGAACACCGACTCGTATTCCAGCGACAGCGTGATCGGTGCGATCGCCTGCTTGAGAAAGTCATAGGCCATCATCGTCCTGCCATCGTAATCCACGAGATAACTGCCGGCTCCGTTGGGCCATGGCTCGTTGAGTTGCCAAGTCGTCAGGCCGCCAGTGCGTTTGCCGTTTCGCCGAATGAAATCCGTGGCGTAGCGCAGGCCTTCGGCTCCGTAGAACTGCCCGGCCTGAATCATGTCCGCGGGTCCATCGCAAGGACCGAACACATCATCGAGATTGTTTTTGTTCAGCCAGTTGAAGGGGCCGATGGCGCGAACGGTGCGCTTGCGATGCAGCACTTCATTATCGAGCCCGAGGATCGGCCATTGATCCTTCAGCGGAATCTCTCGTTGCCAGACTTCCAGATGCGCTGGCGAAGCCGTGCCGAATTCGCCCTGCCGCATCGTGTTGCGCAGCGATGATTTCTTGCCGTAAAAGGTCTGGCCGTAAGTCCAGAGGTCATAGCCCCACGGCCCGTGGGTCGATCCCAAATCCGGGCACGCCGCGCGGAACACGCGCCCATCTTCCTCGGCAACGACGCGCTTGAGCAGATGAAACGCGGGATGATCCGTGTCTGACTTCCAGCGCATCTCATTACCGCCATCGAATTCGATGATGGATGGATGATTGCGCACTTGCCGGACGATGTTGCGCACGGTCGCGTCCAGCATAGCAAGGTAATCGGCATCCTTTGGCGGCACAATGTTCGCGAGCGGAAAATCCTGCACGAGCATGATGCCGAGTTCATCCGCGAGATCGTAAAATGAGTCGTGACAAATCACACCGCCACCCCAGATGCGCAGCGTGTTCATGCCTGCCGACTTCGCGTGGTGAAGCAAATTCAGCGCTCGTGCCTCCATGCGCCCAAAGAGCAAATCAGCAGGGATGAAGTTCGAACCGATGGTGCGCACAGGTCGTCCATTGATGACGAGTTGGAAGCGATTGATGAAGTCCGCAGCCGCGCCTTCTGTGTGAACCCAGCGAACATCACGCACGCCAAAGCGCGTGCTGCATTCATGCATGGCCGTGCCGTCAGGTGCGCGCAATTCCGTACGCAAAGTATAAAGCGGCTGCTCTCCCTGGCCGGCGGGCCACCAGATGCTGGGCTGCTCCAGCGGCAACTCCGCCTTCACGATGTTGCGCCCCTTTTTCAATGCTGCATCCACGATCACCTTCGCATGGCCGACGATCTCAACTCCAGCCTTGGCTTGCAACTCTGCCGTGCTGTCGATTTCCAAGGTCACGAGCACCGTGGCCTTGGTGTGATCATCGCTGAGCGTGGTCTGCACACGCGTCCAATCCATACGCGCCGCGCCGCTTGCCTCCAGTCGCACCTCCTTCCATAGGCCCATCGTGCGCACAGGCGTGCCCCAATCCCATCCTGCGTTCGTCGCGCTTTTCAGTTCCAGGTTTTGCTTGGCCCAATCCGCAGCCTTCGGATCAGGCTGCCGCGAGATGCGGACAGCGAGTTGATTCACCGCACCCACTTTCGCGTCTGCCGTGACATCAAACTGAAACCGCCGGAACATGCCTGTGTTCGCGCCAATGGCTTTTCCATTGAGCCACACGTCGGCGTGCTGATCCGCGCCATCGAAGACCAGCGTGAGCCGTTTGCCTTTAAGCGAATCGGGAATCGTGAAGTCCTTGCGATACCACCAGTCCTTCGCCGCGACCAATTTCAGACGCGCCTCGCCAGCGCCATACCAGAGCGGTTCAAGTTGATGCGCCGCCTCCAAGTCCGCCTGAATATTGCCCGGCACCGTCGCCACGATCCATCCCGCTGCCAACGGATCGGCGGAGAACAAACGCGCGTCTGCCCCTTTGCCGCTCGCGTCTTCGTGGATTCGCCAATCGGAGCCGGAGAGCGGCATCGTCGTTGGCGAATCCATAGGCTCGGCCGCGGCGACTGCACAAAGACCGCGCAGGGCAAGGCCGAGAGAAAAGAGAACAAGTCGGATCATCACTGCACAAAAGGGTTGCTCCAACCTTAAGCGATGAGTTCCTTCACCACGCCCGTGCTATCCCCGTGGCGTTCAGCTTCGATGCCGAGGCCGTGCAGCATCGTGAGCCACACGTTGCAGAGCGGCGTGTCTTTGGGCAGGACGAGGTGGTGGCCGAGTTTGAGGTTCGCGGCTCCGCCGGTGAGGACAGTGGGGCAGTTGTCGAGGTAGTGGATGGTGCGGATGTTGCTGCCGTAGGCGAGGGCGATGTGATCAAACAACGTCGTGCCATCGGCTTCCTTCGTGGCTTTGAGCTTGTCGATGAGACCGGCAAGCAACTCGCTCTGCGTTGCATCGCGCTTCTGCGAGGCCGCCATTCGGTCGCCGGGGCTGTAGTGGCTCATGTCGTGCGGCGCGACCTTGGTGCCGAGACTTTGCAGCAACGTGCCCACCGGCTGCCGGTAGGTGAGCACCCGCGTGCTGTCCGTCTGCAAGGCGGCGACGATGAGATCATACATCACTTCAATTTCTGCTTTGCCAGCGAGGCCCGGCTTGGGCTCGGCGACGGGTGGTTTGGACTTTGGCACGCTGAGCCATTGCTCGTCCTTGCCGAGCCGCACCTCGATGTCACGGATGCTTTGGTAGTATTCGTCGAGCTTGTCGATGTCCGTCTTCGTGAGGCCGTTTTGCACGCGCTTCGCATCCTCCAGCACGGCATCGAGCACGCTGCGCTTTTGCGCGAGCATCGCCTGGCGTTCGCTCAGCGGCGTGGTGTCATCCGAAAACAGCCGATGAAACGCCGCGACGGGATTTTCGAGCCCCGCCATCGGTTTGCCGCGCGGGTCCCAGGCCATCGACAAGCCGGGTCCGTGCCCCGAGTTCGCCACGTCCGGCGTGTTGAGCTGGATCGAGGCAAAGCGCGTCTCCTTCCCCAAATGCGCCGCCGCCACCTGATCCGCGCTGATGCTGTTGTGAAAGCTCTGCCCCGGCTCGGCATACCGATTCGCGCCCGTGAGCCAGAACGTGCTGCCCCAGTGCGCCTCATTGGCAAACTTGTTCGCACAACCCTGCACCACGGTGATGTCCTTCTGATGCCTCGCGAGCGGCTTCAGCCCTTCCGACAACTCCCACGCCGCGCCCGTCTTCTTCGCATCCGGGAACCACGTCTCATTCGTCACGCCCCAGCCGAAGCCGAGGAACACCATGCGCTTCGGCGGCGCGGAGACTTTGGGAGCCGCGAAGGCTTTGAAGCCGATGGATTCGAGCGCAGGCAGCGCGATGAGCGTGCCGGTGCTGCGGAGGAAATGGCGGCGGGTGGTCATGGGGCGCGGTGAATTGGAGAGGTGGAGTTTTGGAGTAATGGATTGAGTTTAGGCAGAAGATTGTGTTCGAGGTTCACTTCCGCTGTGGTTGATCCATCTCGCAATCCGCATCCATCGGCACTGCGGGGCCGCTTTGATCGACGGGATGAGTGAAGAGGTAGCGGAAGACCTCATCATACACCCACTGGCCGATGAGATCCTTGCCGCCGGGCACGACGATGGTGTGGGCGCGGCCCGCGTTGTTTTTCACATCGATGTTCGTGATGAGGCGGCGTGTGTTGCCGTAGGGTGATTTGGCGGCGTCGATGTTCACGATGGGGCCATGATTGTGCATCTTGAGCAGTTGCCAGGAGCGGCAGTAGTGATCGGCGGTCCAGCCGCCGTCGAGAATGTGCGTGAAGCCGAAAAAGCGGTTCGAGGGCGTGGCGGAGGGGCCGCCTTGCCAAGTCTCGGTGTTGTCACGTGGGCCGGAGAACATCACCACGCGGTCCACCTTTTGATGCATGGCAAAACGCGCTGATGTCGTGCTGCCATGCGAGATGCCGCTCATGATGACTTTCTCCCAGCGCAGGCCGTTGCCGTCGTCGGTGAGGAACTGCTGCCACTTGCCCTCGGGGTTCGCTTTGACGAGCCATTTCACGAACTGCAACGAGCGCTCCATCATGCCATCCGGCTTCGGGATGTTCACCAGCGGGCTGTGATCCTCGCCCGTGGCGGCTTCGAGGCGGATATTGCCCAACACAGTGCCGGAGCCGTTCTCATACTGTGCTTTGGTGATGCCAGCGAACCAGCCATTCGAGTAATGCGGCTGGATGCCGTGATAGCCGTAACTGGAGATGCGCTCGAACAGCCCTTGATTGTGCCCCATGAGCCAGATCACGAGTTTGCCCTGCGACGGCACACGCGTGTCCACGACGGCATGTTGAAGGTCGGCGGGTTTACCCTTGTCATCGGTGAAGGTGAACTTGATCTCCGAGTGCTCCTTCGCACGTGGATCGATCTCACTGGCTCGCTTCGAGAGGTCAAAACGCTGGCTCTCGGCGGCGTGGAGGTGGGTAAGGAGGAGGAAGGTGAAAAGAAGAGACTTCATAGGGATGTGGCGTGGATTGGAGGAAGAATGGGATGTGATGCTCTCTCACTTCATGTGAAAATCACGGCTCCTGATTAGCGCGTGAATGAACTCTCTCATCGCGAAGTTCTTCTTCCCGGCCTGCGCGATCATCTCATCCACCAGCGGCTCATCGCGGAAGCCGAGAGGCCTTCCCAAGGCGAACTCGATCAAGGCTTCGCTGAAGCTGCGGGCGAAGGCGTCGGACTTGCTGGCGATGAGGTTTCGCAGCTCGAAGTAGTCTTTGAACGCGGGGCCTTTGTGGAAGGCGGCGGCGGAGTCGATGGTCCAGGTCTTTTTGCTCTTGGGGTCGGGCTTGCCGTTCGCGTCGATGGCGGTGTAGCTGTCCTCGGTGCGCCATTGGCCGGCTGCGTCGAAGTTTTCCAAACCGAAGCCGATGGGGTCGATCTTGCGATGGCAACTGGCGCATTGCGGGTCCTCTTGATGGGCGAGGAGTCGCTCGTGCGTGGTGAGCACCTTGCCGGCGAGTCGCGTGATGGCGGGGACGTTCGCGGGAGCGGGCGGCGGTGGATCGTGGAGGAGCTTGCGCAGCACCCAGGCACCGCGCTCGACGGGGCTGGTGCGTTCGCCGTTGCCACCCATGAAATGAATGGCCGCCATGCCGAGCAAGCCGCCACGTGGAGAATCCTTTGACAGCGATACTTTTTCGTAGCCTTCGCCCTTCACGCCGGGGAGGCCGTAGTAGTGAGCGAGCACACGGTTGATGACGACGTAGTCGCTTTTCAAAAGATCACGCAGGCTGGCGTTGTACTTCAGAATGTGCGCGACGGTCTCGTGGATCTCGCCCTTGGCGGCGACCTTCGTGCCGGCGTCAAAACGCGGATACATCGCGCGATTCACCTCAAAGAAGTCGATGCGATCCAATCCGAGCCATTGATGCACAAAAGCCGTCAAAAAGCCTTCCGAGCGCGGATCATTGAGCAGGCGCTCGGTTTGCGCGGCGAGCACTTCGGGCTTCGAGAGGTCGCTCTTTCGCAACTCCGCATCCGGCGGAGCGCTCCAGAGGAAGTAGGAGAGCCGCGTGGCAAGTTCGGCGTTGGACAATGAGACAGGGGGACGGGGAGACAATGAGACATCCGATTCGCGAATCCTCTGTGTCTCCCTGTCTGATTGTCCCCTTGTCTGATTGTCTTCAGCGTCTTCACCCAGCTCCGCGAGGTAAAGAAACATCGGCGAGGCCAGCACGACCGCGAGCGTCTCCTTCAGCGCGGCCACGGGCTTGTCACCGGCTTTGCGGCGCACGTCGTAGAGTCTCATTAAGCGATCCACATAGTCCGCAGGTGGCGTGGTGCCGCGAAAGGCCTCGGTCGCGAAGCGCTCGAAGGCCGCACGCAATTCGGCGGCGGCTGGCGCGGGCGATTTGTCATCGAGCGGCAGTTTCAGCGCGGCAAAGCCGGGCGGCACGGCCTTCGCGGCATTCGGCACGCGTTCGACCTCGATCCAGTCCACCCACAGCGCCAGCTCAGGGCCGATGCCGTTGCGCTTCACGGCCTCGGCACGCTTGCGATTGCCTTCTTCGTTGGTGTCCCAACTGCCTTTTTCGCGGAAGAACAGCGAGCGATTGTCGCGACTCAGATTCGCCCGCGTGAGTGTGAGCGGGATCTCGATGGTCTGCGGCTGCTCGATCGTGCCGGTGATCTCATAAGTGTTCAGCACCTTGCCCGTGCGGGCGTGAATGCCGAAATCGAGGAAGCGACGCTCCGCTGGCGCATCCTTCACCGCCGCCGCTCGCACGCGGACGACGTAATCGCCCACGGGCCAGTCAAAAGGCACGAGCAGCTCGATGTAGTTCACGTTCAGCTCCGCCGGATGCCGCGTCTGCACGCCGAGATAGGCTCCGCGATCCACATCCGGCATCTGCGTGTAATATTCGTGATACTTCAACCAACCTGCACCGAGTGAGTCGTTCGCGAGGTCGGCATCGTTCTCGCCTTTCTTATCAAAGCCAAACGTGCGCGGATTCGGGGCACCGGGAATGCGAGCCCACTCGCGGCGAAGGCGCGACACATTGTTCTTCACCTCCTCTTGGATCTTCGCGACGATCTCCTTGTTCTCTGGCTTCGCAATGGCCTCATCGACCGCCTTCACCCACTGCTTCGCACGCTCACGGGCATCAATTTGATACTTCACAAAGTCCTTCACCTTCGGCGTCGTCGTTTCGCCTTCGTAGTGCAGCTTCTTCGTCACGCTCGCCGCGGTTTGCCACGCAAACGCCTCCTCCAGCGCCTCGCGACCAAGCGCCTGATACTGCTCGATCTGGTTCGCCGACATGAAGAGGTTCGAGCCGACGGTATCAAAGGCCCCCGAGCCACCATCCGGCGGAAGCTCCGCCACATTGATCTCCGCGCCGAGCAGTTCTCGCAGCGTGTTTTTGTATTCGCGACGATTCAGCCTCCGCATCGTGATCACGCCCTTTTGATCGCCAAGACTCCGCCGCGCGGCCACCATCACATTCGCTAGATCATCAAGGAAATCGGCCTTCGCTGCACTTGGAGGCTGTTTTTCGTCCTCCGGTGGCATGTCGCCCGAGTTCATCGCATTCAGAACCTTCTGCCACTTCTCAGCCACTTCGACATTCGTGATCGTCAGCGGCAGATCATCGACCCGGAACTTCCCTTTCTGCTTCTCCGGCCCGTGACAGCTCACGCAGTGCTCTTTGAAAAGAGCGCGGTGTTTGTCAGGCATCGCTGGATCGGCGGCGAGAAGGACGGAAGGGAGGAGAAGAATGAATAGGCGGCGCATGGTGGGTGGTCTTTGGCTCACAGTCCCTTCAAATACACCACGATGTCGGCGATGCCTTGTTCGGTGAGGCCGAGCATGCTGGGCTCATACATGAGGGAGGTTTTCAGCTTGCTGCGGGTGGCGATTCGATTCTGCGGGATGGTCTGGACGACTCCGCCCATGCATTTGATGATGAGTGGATCGCTGTCGGAGAGGACCATGCCGGTGATAATGAGGCCGTCGGTGGTCTTGATCTCGCTGCCTTCGTAGCCATGGGAAACCGTGTGGCTAGGTTGGGCGATGGCTTGGATGAGGATGTCGGCGGTTTGTTGCTTGCCGTAGGTCGTGAGGTCAGGGCCGAAGTCCACGCCTGCGGCTCCGATGCGGTGGCAGGTGTAGCAGGCTCCGACAGCAATGGCTCCGTTCTTGGCATCGCCTTTTAATGCAGCGATCTTCGCGAGATCGAGCTTCGGCGCATTGGTAGGAGCAGGTGGCATCGGCGAGGCGACAAGCTTGACTTTGTCGGGATCGTAAATGCCAAGGGCCTTCATGCTGCCGTCGATGTCGTAGGCCTTCCAATCGTTGCCTTTGCGATTCATAAGCCACCACTTGGCGAGGTCCTGCATGAGGAATCCTTTGGCGTGCGCGAGTTCGAGCATGGCACCTGCGGCTTCGCGTCCAGGAGTGAAGGCGATGGCGGTGACCATGAGCTTGCGCTGATCGGGCGTGAGCTTGTCATTGAGTGCGCGGGCTTTGAAGTCGCTCACGGCTTCGGCGGGATGCAAACGCCAGGCGATTTTCGGAAAGGCATCGTCCCAAGTCGGCTTCAATGCGGCATAGACCTGCGATTCCTTGCCTTCACTGCCGAGGCCGAGAGCTTCGAGATAGGTGCGATCCTTGCCATCAAACTGCTGCGCGAGCTTCACGAGGATGGGCACGCTCTTTTCAGCAGAGACATCGCGCAAAGTAAGCGCCACCTCGCGTCGCACGCTAGCATCGGCATCAGAAGCCATCTTGGCGGCCATCGTGAGCACATCATGATTCGCACGACGCAATGCACGATAAGCGACGAGGCGCTGCGTGGCATCTTTGGACTTCAACCACGGCTTCACCGCCGCGATGCCTTCATAACCCATCTGTGCGAGCAACCACGCGGCGCGGGCTGCGATGAAGGAATCCTTGTCAGCAAGAAGCTCGGCCACTGCTGGCACAGCTTTGGCACCGGCAGCCTTCAAACGCGTGAAGCCGCTATTGCGCACATTGATGGATGGGCTCTTCAGAGCGGCTATCTGGCCTTCGAGGGGCTTCAGATCGAGTTTGGGCACCACGCTTTTGAAGCCCTTTGGCGCGATGCGGTAGATGGCTCCGGTGTAGCCGTCGTCACGCGTGCCGTGGCCGCCGACACCGGGGTCGAACCAATCGGCGACATACAGCGCACCATCGGGTCCGACGCAGACATCGCTGGGGCGGAACTTGGTCTTCAGCTCGCCTGTAGGACGTCCGCCGAGGAAGTCACTGCCAGCCCATTCCTTCTCTTTGTTAGAGGTCAGGAAATCAAAACGCTCCAGCTTGAAGCCCGCGCCATCGGCTTTCGGCAGATAGCCGAAGACAACGTTCTTGCCGGCTTCACAAGCGAGCAACAAGCCGCGCCATTTTTCACCCAGCGCACCATTTTCATAAAAGGCCACGCCGGTAGGCGAGCCGCCGCCATAGACATCGCCAGCCGGCATGGTGCCGGGATCTTCCTGACGCCACTCGGCGGTTGGTGTGTCCTGCCCAGGGCGCTTGTCCGCACCCCAACTGCGTTTGCCATCGGCGCTAGCGAATCCGGCATTGCCGCCTTCCAGCACATGCGTCACGCGGCAGGCGGGCGGGTCGTCATTATCGCTTTGGAAAAGATCGCCGTAGCTGGTGATCGCCTGCTCGTAGCTGTTGCGGTAGTTGTGCCCGATGATGTTCACGTTCGTGCCATCGGGATTCATCCGCACGCTAAAGCCTCCGATCCACACATGGCCGTCGTCGCTCTTCTGTCCGGCGATGTTTTGCAGCATGTAGGGACTGCCCATGCGGAAGGTTTTGCCACTGCGGTCCGTGAACTCCGCGCCGGTGTTGCCTTGATTGAAATACCACTGCCCGTCCGGTCCGGCGATGAGGCTGTGCAAACTGTGATCATGCTGGCGACCGTTGAAGCCCGTGAGCAAAGCCTCGCGCTTGTCGGGAATGCGGTCGCCATTGGTGTCGGTGTAAACGAGCAAATCTGGCGGCTGCGACACGACGACTTTGTCATCGAGCACGGCCACGCCGAGTGGTGCGGCGAGCCCCTTTTCCTGGACGAACACGCTGCTCTTGTCCGCTTTGCCATCGTGGTCGGTGTCTTCCATGATCACGATGCGATCACCTTCCGGGCGGCGATTGCCTTTGCCGCGATAGTTCACTCCTTCGGCCACATACATTCGGCCTTGGGCATCGAAGTCGATGTTGGTCGGATTGTAGAGCATCGGCGAGGCGGCCCACAAGGTGACTTCCAGGCCCTCGGGCACCTTAAACATTTCCGCAGGCACCAGCGGCGGCCCGGCATTCAGATCGCCCTGCTGCAGCTTCGACGGCAGCGCGGTGTAGATGTGAAAGCGCATCGCCGCATCGCTCGGCTTGCCAGCGCGGACCATGCCGCCGTCATCGATCGCCACCTTCGCTGTGAAGCGCTCTACTCCAGCCGGCAAATCATACGCGATGGTCGATGACGCGTGTGTGCCGATAGCATTCGTGTAGAGCTTGCCATCCACACGGATATCCGTGCCGGCGTTGCTCTTGCCGATCTGCGTGCGGCCATAACCACGCTCCTCGCCTTTCCATTTCAATGAGGTGACATCAATGCTCTTGCCATCCGCCAGGATGAGCCTCGGCTCGATCCAAGTGGCCCAATCGCACGAGATACTGCCCTGATCCGAAGCGACGAGATACAGCTCCTTCGCGTTCTTGATTGCCACGTCGATGTCGATGAGGCGCGGCTTTGGATTTTTCGCCGTCATGAGCGGCGTCTCAAAGATGGGCTTGGCATTGCCATTGGGAGCCGTGCCAGCACCGCGAGCCTCTGCCATCATCGCTTCCAGTTCCGCTTGTGTGGGTGTCTTCGTGGCAATCCCATGGGTCGGAATCTCGAACCCCGCGGCCCAGGCCACACCGTTCAGCATCGTTGTGCGGAAGCTGTCATTCGTCATGTTTGCGAAGAAATGAAAGCCCGTGAAGCCAAACCCACGACCGCCTTTCGGACGATCAAAGGCCCACGCGAGATGCTGCGGCTTGCCCATCTTCACATCAGCCAGCACGTCGGGGTTGCCACCGTGAGGACTTGGCTTGTCGCCTTCTTTGAACTTCACCGTATTTAGCGGAGCGATGGCGCTGAGGACCGGCGTCACGCCCTTCATTTCAGGAACGAAGCGCATGTGATAATACCATTCATCCTTCATCGAGAAAGCCTTCACACCATTCGCCACCGGATGCTTGCCCGGCTGCACGCTGGCGTCCCAGGTCGGGTTCACCGAGTAAAATGTCTCAAAGAAGCCGCCCATCCAGTCGAGGTAGTTTTTGCCCTGCGAGCCGATCTTGGCCTCGACTCCATAATGAATCGCCGCGAAGCCCGCCCCGCGATCACAGGCCGCCTTGATGTTCGCATCATCCGCCGCCTTACCGCCGTGATTCAGGAGCACGATGATCGCATCCGCCTTCGTCAGATCCTTCGGCCAATTGTTCTCTGGATACACCACCGCAAAGGCCTGCGGATACGTCTCATTGATCCGCCGCGCTAGATACGAAGCCCCTGCGAAGAACTCATGTTGCCCACCGCCACCATGCGTCCCTTTCGCAGCGATGAACACGAGCCGCTTCGTGTTCGCCGGTGCGTTGTTTTGGCCAGTGTAGTCGAAAATGTCACGCGGCTGGCCGAAAGCGGCCGTAGCGAAGAAAGTGAGAGCGAGGAGGGATTTCATGCGGGATGGGGGGAGTCTTTGAGAGTGATAATGAGGTTACTTTTTGCGCTTCTTCTCGCCTTTGGCCTTGGCAGGCGGAGTCCAGTCGGCAGGCGAGGGCGTGGCGACTTTGAGCGCTGCGGTGTCGCCGGTTTGCTGCATTTCTTTTTCGAGGGCGGTGGTGAGTTCGGCGACTTTGGTGGTGAACTCGGGCTTGTCGGCGAGATTGTTGATTTCAAAGGGGTCAGCTTCCAGATCGTAGAGTTGGGTGCGGTCCACCTGCGGGTAGCGAATGAGCTTCCAGCGGCCATCGGTGAAGGCGCGTTGAACGTTGCGGTAGGCGAACATCAGTTGGCTGCGTGCGGCTTTTGTTGAGTCGTAAAGCGTGGCGCTGAAGTCGATGCCGTCGCTGGTCTTGGGGCCGGCGACGGCACAGAGTTTGCCGAGCGTGGGCAGCACATCGAAAAGGTAGCACATAGCATCGGAGCGTTTGTTTTCCGCGATGCCTGGACCGGCGATGACGAGCGGCACACGCATCGAGTGTTCATAGACGTTTTGTTTGCCGATCAGGCCATGGCTACCGCGGGCGACGCCGCTGTCGGCTGAGAAGACAATGATGGTGTTCTTTGCATGTGGCGAGGCTTCCAGCGCAGCGAGCACGCGACCGATCTGCGCGTCGAGAAAGGAAATGTAGCGATAGTACTCGGCGAGGAAACTGCGCACGTTTTCCTCTGTGCGTGGCCAGGGTAGGAGTTGCTCGTCGCGGATGGACATCTCGCCATTGTTGAAGGGATGCTGCGGCAGGAAATTCGGCGGCAGTGGGATTTGGTCGGGTGTGTAGCGAATGGGAAAGTCGTCTGGCACAATGTGCGGATCATGTGGCCCATCAAAGGGCACATAGGCGAAGAAGGGACCACTGGATTGATCATGGATGAAGTGGATCGCCTGATCGGCGAAGACTTCGCAGGCGTGCTTGGTGCTCGGTTTGGCCGGACCGACCTTGCCATCCACCACGTTGCTCAATTTGGCCTGCATGGGATTTGTCATGCCGCCGGTGAACATGGAGCGTGCGATCTGAAACACACGGGGCAGCGAGTTGTTGCCGTTATGCCACTTACCGCTGGCAAAGGTGGTGTAGCCAGCTTTCGCGAAGGATTCGGGCCACGTCTCGTTGCGCATGAGCTTCTCATCGATGTGAAACAGGTTCTGTCCCGAGAGCAGCATGGCGCGTGATGGCACACAGGTGGCTCCTCCCATGCCGCCCTGCATGTAAGCTCGGCTGAACGCGACGCCGCGTTGGGTGAGGCGATCAAGATTCGGCGTCTTGATCACCGGATTGCCCAGCGCGGCGATGGTGTCCGCGCGTTGATCATCGGCGAAGAAGAAGAGAATGTTGGGTTTGGAGTTGAGTTCGGCACTGGCGAGTGATGCGATTCCGCAGAGTATGATAAGGAGATGTTTCATTCTTGAGATGGTCCCGTGGGGTGGTTACTCATTCTTCCAGATTTTCACGTCATCGATCGATGCGGCTTTGCCGATGTTGAGACGGATCTCTTTTTTGGTTGGATGTGCGATCCCTTCGCTGGCGAAATTTCCAATCTCTTTTTCATCTACGTAAGCGCTCAGACTATCCCCATTGACCGTGAGACGCAGGGTATGCCAGTCGTCTGGACTGAGCTTGATGGGAAACGATTGGGTCTTTGTCTTGAGCAGTGCAATGAGTTCGGGGTCGTTCTTGTCAGCGGTTCGGCGTTCTCTTATTTTGAGATCCATGCCGCCGGTCTTCATGTCGGTCAGAGTGAGGCGTCCCTTACCTATCGTGAGGCCGCAGAGATGACCTGCATGGACACTTTTACAATCAGCATCGGCAAACTCAATCCCGATGCTTTCCCCATCTGCGAGCTTGAAGCGAAACTCGACACTGCCATGGATTAAGGCGGCGGGATGAAAGAGTACAAGAGCGTGATTAGCACTGGGATCTGTGCCTGCGACGAGTATGCCATCTTGGAGATCTGCCTGTTTCTTGCCAGGTGCTCGCCATCCACTATTGGTGGTCCAACCGTTGCCAATATTTTCTTTGAGTGGTTCGGCTTCATCCCGACTGAAGTCATCAGAAAAAAGAAGAGTTCCTGAGGTCTCCGCGTGGACGCTGACGCTAAGGATGAAGGCGGTGAGGAAACGGCGCATGAAAGAGTTGAACGAAGACTTCCGAGTGTGCTTATTTTGGTGAGACGGGATACCCCTGCCACAACCACTCGAGAGCTTGCGGCAAAATCTGCGGCTTGGCTGGGCCGATGCCGTGACCTGCGTTTAGGCAGTAGAGATATTGGTAGTGATAGCCTTTGGCTTTTAGCACCTTGGCCATGCGATGATTGGCCTCGACCCAGTCATGCATGCCATCACGCATGATGTTGGGATTAAAGTTGTCGCGATCGCCAACGGCCATCCAGATGCGCAGCGGTTTGACAGGGCTCTCGGGGATGAGTTTGTTATGAAAACCCCAGGCACCATCGGGTGTCTCGGGATTGAAGGGCCATTGCTGATTCACAAAGGTGCCTGAAAAGGTAAGCACGCGATGGTATAACTCAGGGTGATACCAGGCCATGATGAGGGCTGCTGAGCCACCAGAGCTGTTGCCCATCGTGGCGCGACCCTCAGGATCTTGGGTGAGTTTGACACTGCAATTTTTCTCCACCAGCGGCAGGATTTCGTGCTCGATGAATTCGGCATACAAACCGGACATGGTGTCATACTCTCGCCCACGTTCATGACCTTGGGCATCGCCTCCTCCACTGGAAATGGAAATGGCAATCATCGCTGGAACACGTTTTTGAGCGATAAGGTTGTCCAGCACGTGAGCCAAATTCATGTCAGGTTTGCCCATGCCTGGACCATCATGAGCGACAATGAATGGAGCCGCGCTGCCTGCTACATATTGAGCCGGCACATAAACGCTGATCGTGCGCTTGTAGTCGATAGGGTGTGTCTCGACGATGAGCGTCTTCGGATTGTTGGGATCGACCGTGCCGAAGACGTCTCGCGCGATGCCTGGATTGAAGAGCTTGCAGTCTTTGGAGTCGATTTGGAACTGCTGCACTTTTCCCTGGGGGACGCCTTCAACGACCTTGGTCTCAGGTGCCGCAACATAGTTCGGGCCGATCAAGAAATCACCCTCCACATCCACCGGCGGATTCACGCCAGGCTTGCCATCGAGCCGAGTGAACTTCGGAGCCCCCGGTGCATCATAGGGGCGTGTCGGTGGAGTGGGTTTGTCTGGCTTTTTCTCTTTGGTTGCACTGTAGGCGGCAGGGAAAAGCGTCAATGAAAGCGCGATGCTGAGAAAAAACGAGGGACTGGAAAATTTCATGGCTAAGAAAACGTCTCAAAAGAGCGCTCCTGTCCAAGAAGATGATTTAAACCTTAACGCACCTTCCAAATCTTCACATCGTCAACCCAGACGGTGTTGTTCACTAGAAAGCTGAACCAGCGCTTCATCGGATGCGCAAAACCTTTGGAGTGATGTTTGGCTAATAGCTTTCCATCCATGCTCAGACGCATCTCATCGCCTTCGGTAACGAGGACGAGTTCGTGCCATTCGGTGTCAGCTTTGTAGGGCACGCTGATGTTCTTGGTCTTCAGGAGAGCTTCGAGATCGGCGGGGGTTTTCTCTTTCCTCGCCACCGCGTCGTCACGACGCTTGCGATTCTCCAGGTTCATGATGCCGGTCTTGTGATCGGTTAGCGTGATGCTGGTTGGCGAAAGGATTCCGTAACAGAGATGCCCGGCGTGGACGCCTTTGGTTGTCTCTCGATCTACATAGCCCAGTTGCAGTGTTTCCGCTTTGTTGAGACCCGGAAAGCGGAAGCGAACTATTGCACCGCCATCCGTAAAACCCGCTTCATGGTGAATATGCGCCGCATGTTTAGCCTCGACGGAGGCACTGGCGATCTTGAGGATGCCATCGTCCAAATCTGCCATTTTGATTTGCGGCACACGATCCGCCGTGGCGCTGTTCCAGCCATTGCCGATGGCTTTGGCGAGGTTGCCGTCTTCTTCACGTTCAAATGCGTCATGAAAGATTAGCGTGCCTTTGGTGCTGAGCCAAGTGGCGTCGGTCTGCGCTGAGGCAACAAGGCTGATGGCGAGAGCGTGAAGGCAAAGAAGGGTGGTTTTCATGGTAGCATAGCCTTTCTAGGCTGTGGAGGTTTGGTGGTTGTTGAACACAGGCTAGAAAGCCTATGCTACTTCACTTTGCGATTTGAAAGAACTTTACAGCAAATCGCCTCCCGATCTCGTTTTGCGCGGCGGTGTCGAAATGCACGTTGTCGCCGATGTGGGTCTTTAAATTGCGGGCATCGACGCAGGCGGTGTGGGGAACGCTTTTCGGCAGGGCGAGCTGGATGTCGTTCATGGCTTTGAGGTCGCTCAGGCGCGGCTCGGGCTTCATTTCGCCGATGGTGCAGGCGATGAAGGGTAGATCGGGCTGCGCGAGGTCGGTGCGGAAGGCTTCGATCATCACGCGGAGGCGCTCGGCGTGCAGCGGGAGTTCCTCGGCGTTCGCGTTCGCCTCGCCTTGCAGCCAGAGGATGCCGCGAAGGCGGGCTTGGACGGGCGCGGTGGTTTGCAGAGCGAGTTTGGCGCGGCGGAGGGCGTCTTCGTAAAGCTTCGCGCCTTTCTGCCAAAGCTTGATGGTTGATCCGCCGACCGCACAGGGCACGAGGCCGATGGCGGCGGTATTGTCCTGCGCGGCGAGCGCCTCGGCAAAGGCCAGCCCGGGGCCGACGCCAGCATTGTCGTGGCCTTGGAATGTCTTCGCGTCGCCCGTGAGATGCAGCGGATGCCGCGCGAGATACCATTGGTCGTCCATCTTGTGCATCATGACGATGCGCGGGTCGTTCTTCGGCTCCTCGGGCATGAATCCACGCCCTTTCATGTTCGACTGCCCGCACAGCAGCCACAGATCGAGATGCGTCGCACCCTCCGGCAGCTTCGTGATGTCCACGCTGACTAACGGAGGCTTCGTCGGCGGCGGTGTGTTGGCTTTCTTGGCCTTCGCAGCCTTTTGGGCGAAGAGCGGAGAGCTGAGGGCGAAGATGCAGAGGAAGAATGCGAGACGCATGAGGTGTGAACGGCTATCGTCACAAATTCATTCGCAAGTTAGCGATCTTCCCCTCAAACTTCCCTTTCGCGGTGTTAGGGGCCACGGGCACTTTGTTGTCGTGGCCGAGGCAGAAGTCTTCTTTGGGCTGACTGCGAATGAGGCTGGGGCTGGTGACGGTGATGGGGGCGTTTTGATCGAGCTGGAGCGTGAGCTGGCCTTTTTGGCCGAGGGTGGCGGTGATGTGGTGGGGTTGGTTGTCGGCGGGGTAGTCGGTCTGGGCGGTGGTAAGGGTTTTGCCGTGGCGGATGGCCCAGATGAGCCTGCCAGCGCTGAGATGGAGCGCGTAGCCAGTGCTAGCGCCGCCGTGGGCGATGAGGATGGCATCGCGCTGCGCGGTGGTGAGCTCGCAGGTGAGGGTGAAGGGCGTGTCGGCGATGTGCGGGGCGTTTTCGGCATCGAGTTTGTCGCCGGGTTGGAGCTTGGAGAGGTCGGTGGGCTTGGCTTTGGCCTTTGCCTTGGGAGCCGGGCGTTCTTTGGGTTTGTCGCTCGTGGGATAGAGAGTGACGGGATTTTCGACCACGCCGGGCGGGCGTCGGCTTTTGGGTTCGTCGCCGCCGATCTCAGTGGTCATCTTTTCGGCGAGGGCGGTGAGCTTGGCGACGATGTCGGGATGTTGGGCGGCAAGGTTGGTCTTTTCGCCGATGTCTTGATCGAGGTGGTAGAGGCGCGGGTTTTTTTTCGCATCGTCAGCGGCTTCTTTGCCCATGGTTTCTTTTTGCGTGGTGAGGGCGAGCTTCCATGGGCCTTGGCGCACGGCTTGGAGGTTGTAGCTGGAGAAGTAGTAGTGGGCTTCGCGTGGCGAGTCTTTGCTTTGGCCAAAGAGTAGCGGGGAGAGGTCGCGGCCGTCGATGACGGGCTGCGCGGGCACCTCGGCTCCGGCGATTTTCAGGCAGGTGGGCAGCACGTCGACGGTGCCGGCGACGGCATCGCTCACGCTGCCGGGCGCGATCTTGCCGGGCCACCACGCGAGCGTGGGGACGCGCACGCCGCCTTCCCAGGTGCTGCCTTTGCCGCCGCGCAAGGGACCGGCGCTGCCGCCATCGGGACCTTTGATGAGCCAGGGGCCGTTGTCGCTGGTGAAAATGACGAGGGTATTCTGATCGAGCTGCAGCTCGCGCAGCGTGTCGAACACGCGGCCGACGCTGGCATCGACCTCCTGCACCCAGTCGCCAAAGCGGCCGTTTTGCGAGCTGCCCTGGAAGGCCTTGCCGGGATGGATGGGCGTGTGCACGGCGGTGTGCGGGAAGTAGAGGAAGAACGGCTGCGCCGTGTTCTTGGTACCTGGTTCTTGGTTCTTCGTTGCTTGGGTGCTGCGGATGAACTTCACGGCCTCGTCGGTGTAGATTTCCTCGATGCGATCCTGGTCGGCCTCGTCGAGCAGGCGCTCGACTTTCTCATCGCGCACGAGCGGCACGACGCGGCGTCCGTTCACGCTCGCGGTTTTGAGCATGTCATTGGAATACGGGATGCCGAGGTAGTGATCAAAGCCCTGCTTCGTGGGCAAAAACGCCGCTTGGTCGCCGAGGTGCCACTTCCCAATGCACTGCGTGGCATAGCCCAGGGACCGCAAGCGATCCGCGATGGTGTATTCCTGCGGATGCAGCCCATTTTTGCTCCCTGGCGGATACACGCCGGGCACGGACACGCGTGCGCCATAGCACCCGGTCAGGATCTGCGCCCGCGACACGCTGCACACTGGCGCGGCGTAGAACGACGTGAGCTTCATGCCTTCCCGCGCCATGCGGTCGAGATGCGGCGTCCTCTGCTTCACCGCGCCGAAGGGGCCGATGTCGCCGTAGCCAAGGTCATCAATGAAGTGGATGATGATGTTCGGCTGCGAAGCAGCGGCGCAGAGCGAAGAACTGAGGGCGAAGAGGCAGAGGAGGAGGCGCATGGAGATAGGGTGGAGTTATGAAAAGTAGTCCTTACCGACGTAATCGCTAGGCAACAGACACTCGCTGATAATGTGCTCTGCTCTGAGGCCTTCCAACTCACCACATACCTCTAATTGTGATGCTAATTCAGCGATGGCAGAACATACGGAGGGGCGTTGTAGGAGTGACCTGAGAGGGGCTTCGATTTCAGTGAACAAATGAAGAGGGTATCGGTGGCGTCGGAATGAAATGAACTGATTCAAGTCTGTTGCTGCCCATCCCGCACAACCTGCTTTTTCTAGGACACTGTCTGGTTGGAAAATTGTTTCGCGAAATGCGGTAATGTAAGTGCCAAATGATTCTGGTGCATACAAGACTTGTCCGATTGGGCCAGCCAAGCAGATCCCCAGTTCTTGATCACGTTCATCAGGCGGGCACTTACCAGACGAGATATCCCAGTGAAATCCCCCCTTCATGTGTTCTGAGGCAATAATGCTGACTTTTTTTAGCAGTCCCAAACGTCCCAAGCAAACACCTGTAACGGCATGAGAAACCTCGTGAATCGCTACGATTCGATCACTCATGAAATCAATGGATTCACCCACGCCAAACCTGGAAAGCGTCCGAAGTCCGTGTCGCAGCTCGCCATCGTCGCTCCATGCTCTTGCGCGATGGCGGCGAGGTGGGCGTCGGTGACGAGGTTGGGACCGGCATTCACAGCCTGACATGCTGCGGTGAAGTGGAGGAGGTGATTGTTGTCGGGCTCCAACGCCGTGACGTTTGGTAGCGAGAGCCAATCACGCACTTGGTCGAGCGCCTGATCCAGCGTGAGTGGCTGGCTGAGCACTTTGGGGTTGATAGAAAGACGCACGAAACCCAGTAGCGCCACCCAAGGCATGCCGATGGGCGTTCCGGCGTTGATCTCCGTCTCCAACCACGTCTTCAGGGTGGTGTGCTCTGCCGCATCCGCGTTCACCGCGAAGATGAGGAGATTGACATCGACGACGAACATGAGGCTTTAAAAATCCTCCGGCAGTTGTCCGAGCTTGTGGGGATCGAAACCGGGGCGGAAAGCTCCCATTTGATGGGTTTTGATACGGTAGCTGCCGCTCGCGGCTTTCGGGTGGCCGTTCTGGCTGCCTTTGCCAGCCTGAAACCGCTGCATGAGTAATCCCACGATCTTTTCGACCGTGTGGGCGGTGGCTGGATCAGCCTCGCGCAGGTAATGATCAAGCTGTTCGGCGGTAGCGTTCATGGTGTGAGTTTAGCAAACGGGCTGCACGAAGGCAAGGCGTGAGATGTGGAGGTATGCGCTAGGGGTAGGCGCATTCGCCAGAATGTGGGGATTTCTCGTTCTAGCGAACGAGCCTACGAACTACTTCACCACCGGCCCCGTGCCTTGCGGACGACTCGTGCGCGGTTTCTCGATCTTCGTGGCGGTTGCGGGCAGTTTCGCGGGGTCGAAGGGGACGAGCTGGGTCTCGGGCAGGACTTTGATGCGGAGGGCTTTGATCTCGACGCGGTTGGGGTTGCCTTTGTGGAGCTGGATGGCGAGCAGGCCCTCCAGCGCGCGTTTGTCCGCGTGGTTGTCGATGAGCTCGGAGGTGGGCTGGCCGTTGATGAAGTGCTGGAGGCGGTTTCCCTGTGCGACGATGACGTATTCGTTCCACTGGCTGACATCGACCTTCACGGGCGCGTGCTCGCTGAGCTGCCAGAGGGCGCCATCGGGGTCGAGGAGGACGTTTTTGCCGTTCAGTCCGAAGATGCCGCGACCGCGCTCCTCGTAGGTCATGCCGGTATGCTCGATGGCGGGATGGATGTCGCACTGGTAGCCGGTGATCACCCACGGGGCCACGTCCTTCAGCTCGCGGCTGCGATACTGGATGCCGCTGTTGTTATCTCCGATGACACGGACGGTGGCACGCAATTCGAAGTCCTTCACAACGCCACCGCGCCAGATGAGGAAGCTGTTGTTCGCCATGGCGTCAGGCGTGGGATTCGTGCCGATGACGATGCCGTTCTCGACCTTCCAGAGCTTCGGGTCGCCATCCCAACCGGTGAGGTCTTTGCCGTTGAAGAGTGGTTTGTAGGCGTCTTGTGCAAAGGCGGCGGTGGCAAAGAGAGTGAAGAGGAGAATTTTCATAATCAGCGATTAAAATGGCCATTTGTTCGGATCACGCCACAAAACTGGCATTTATGGCGCAATTAAGACTTTTGCGCCATAAAACGTCTTTTAATTGGCGCATTGGAAGCCATTGCGCCACATTAAGCTATGCCCAAAATCCTTTCTGACGACGAGATGATCCCAGTCTTTGAAACCGTGGCTGGATTTTCTGAGCCTGCATCCATTGAGGAAATCAACAGTTGCCTCCCTCTGGCGATGCCGCGGCGCACACTGCAAAGGCGACTCGCTGCATTGGTGGATCAGGGAAAGCTGACGGCACTGGGAGATCGTGGAGGCAGGCGATATGAAATCAAAGCGCCTGATGCCGAAATTCCAGCGACTTCCTCAAGCGGTGAGATTCAACTGAGCAAGGCAGCTCAAGCGATTCGTGAACAGGTCACGCGACCTCTTTCTGCTCGCAGACCTGTGGGTTATCGTTCGGAGTTTCTGACAGCGTACCGCCCTAATGTGTCGGCTTACTTGAGTGTGAAACTGCGTATGAAGCTCCAGGAAATAGGTCGCACCTCAGACACGCCGTCGCCTGCTGGCACTTATCTCCGCAAGGTCATGGACCGCTTGCTGATCGATCTGTCGTGGAACTCCAGTCGCCTAGAGGGTAACACCTATTCTCTACTGGAAACACAACGCCTGCTCGAAATGGGTGAGAGCGCGAGTGGCCGGAAAGCAGAGGAAACCCAGATGTTGCTCAATCACAAGGCAGCCATCGAGCTTCTGGCACAGCAATCCGAGGATGTTGGATTCAACCGATACACCATTTGCAACCTGCACGCATTGCTCTCTGACAATCTTCTGCCTGACCCATCTGCCGGAGGGCGACTGCGTGGACATTCGGTGAGCATCGGACGCTCAGTGTTTCACCCGCTTGAAGTGCCGCAACTCATTGAACAACGCTTTAATGAGCTACTGACCAAGGCTGAAGCGATTGAAGATGCCTTTGAGCAATCCTTCTTTGTTATGGTGCATCTGCCATATTTGCAGCCCTTTGAAGACGTGAACAAACGCGTGTCCCGTCTGGCTGCCAATATTCCATTGGTGAGGCACAACCTCAGTCCGCTATCCTTTGTGGATGTGCCACAGCCAGACTATGTGAACGCCATCTTAGGTGTCTATGAACTTAACCAAGTGGAGTATCTGCGGGACGTTTTTGTCTGGGCTTACGAGCGCTCCTGTGCTCGCTACTCCGCGATTCGCCAGTCGCTGGGTGAACCCGATCCTTTCCGCCTTCGCTATCGCCTGCCCTTGATGGACGTCATCGGTGATGTGGTTCGTGGCGTCATGGATAAGAAGACTGCGGTGAGCTTTCTATCTCATCGCGTACCCGAACTCGTGCCAGTTGAGGATCAAGCCAAGTTTATCGTGATGGCGGAGAGTGAACTGGCAAGTCTGCACGATGCAAACTTTGCCCGTTTTCGTATCCGACCCTCAGAGTTCGATCAATGGAAAAAGTCTTGGAAGTAATCGAGTTCACTTCACCCTCATCACGCCGCGCATGATGACCCAGTGACCGGGGAAGGTGCAGATGTAGGGGTAGTCGCCGGGTTTGGTCGGAGCGGTGAAGCGCAGGGTTTCAGCGGTGTTTGGATTGAGCAGCTTGGTGTGGTGCAGGATCTTGTCGGTGACGGGAATGAAGTCCTTTTTGATGCCGTCGGGATCCTTGGCCATTTCGTTGCCAGCGAGGCCGATTTCTTCAACGCTGCCTGGTAGGCAAATGGCAAGATTGTGCGCGGTGGCGTCGGGGTTATTGAAGACGAGGCTCACGGGTTGACCGGCCTTCACGCTGAACTCCGTTTTGTCGAAGAGCATGCGCTCACGCACGCAGTTGATGGTGATTTTGGCGACGCCTGGTTGCTTGTCGAAGTCGGTTTCCTGCACGGTCTTTTTCTTTTCGCCAAAGCCGGGCTTGTAGCTCTTGGCGAAAGTCTCGAAGAAAGCGGCAACCTTTGAATTGCCTTCGCTCTTCCAGTGACGTGACAATGCCTCGCTGCCGAGCGCGGTGCGGATGGCATAGCGCAAATGGTCGCCCATGGGCTTGTCGATGGTGCCCACAATGGCATCGAGCGCGGGCTTCGTGCCCAAGTAGCTCGCGGCGATGACAGCTTGCAGACGCACAAGTTGGTTGTCGTCATTGGCGCGCTTGGTCAGTTGTTCGATGGCATCTGGAAGGGCACTATGGCGAAGTTGTTGCGTCGCCGCTGCACGAGCGAGGTGATCATCGCAGTTAAGCACTTGAATAAGCAAGTCGGTGTTCTGGCTGCTGATCGTGCGGTAGGTCCAAAGCGCTTCGACTTGATGATGACGATAGCGTTTGTCCTTTGGATCGAGTTTGGCCACCCAGGCATCCAGCGCTGTTTTGACTTCGTTCGCATCTCGCTCATGGAGTTCACGCTTGGCTTGGTAACGCCAGCGGTAGTGCGGGCTTTTGAGCAGATCGAGCAGAGCAGGGATGGGTGCTCCGGCGATGACGGGCGGCTCGGCGAGTGTGGCTCCCTTTGGCACGATGCGCCAGATGCGGCCGCTGGTGCGGAGACGGCGGGGATCGCGCAGGGAATATTGAGCATGGCCTTTGATGGGGTTGTACCAATCGCAGATGTAGAAGTCGCCGCGTGGGCCGACTTTCACATCGGTGGGGATGAAGCTCAGGTTGGTCGAGAAGATGAGGTCACCGATTTTCGTCTCTTCGAAGTGATCATCCTTCTCGATCCACTGATGCATTTCGATGTTATTCGTCGGCTTGTAGCGCGCTTTGATGAAGCCGCCCTGCAACTCCTGCGGGTAGAAGTCGAAATCGACAAATTCTTGGCCGCAGGTGCCGGAATAGGCAGGCATTTTGCCAGCGCCCGGATGTTGCTCGGGGTAGGGGGGATTCGTGGCGTGGAAGGCATCTGCAAAGATCGGATGACTGGCGACGTGATGGCCCCAATCATCAAAAGTCACCCCCCAAGGGTTCGTGCTCGGGTAGCTGCCGAAAACCGTCAGCTTCTGGGTGTCGGTGCGTAGGCGAAACCAGCCTGAGTTGTCCATACGAACGGGACCGTAGGCCGTCTCGACTTGGGAATGTAGAAAAATGGCATCACGGAAGATCAAATCGCCATCCGGTGTCCAAACAAAATCATGCAAGGCATGGTGCGAATCCTCGGTGCCGAAGCCGGTGAAGACCTGCCTGCGGAAGTCCGCTTTGCCATTGCCGTCCGTGTCTTTGAGGAAGGTCAAATGCGGCTCATCAGAGACATAGATGCCGCCATCTCCAAACTCAAACGCGAGCGGAATGTGCAGTCCGTCCGCCCACACTTTGCAGGTGTCTGCGCGACCATCATTGTTAGTGTCTTCGAGGACGAGCAGGCGATCCGCAGGCTCCTGACCAGGATAGAGATGCGGATAAGCCTGCGAGGTGCTCACCCACATGCGTCCTTTCGTGTCAAAGCGTATCTGGATCGGATTGGCGATCTCCGGGAACTGCTCCTCACTGGCGAACAGATTCACTTCAAAGCGGGGATCGACCTTGAAGGCCGCCAGTTCATTCGCAGGCGTCATCCATTCGTTCGCGCCTTTGCTTTCCTTTGTCGCTGGCATCTCTGGCACATTACTGTCGTCCACCTTGATGTCTTTGCCGTTTGCGAGGCTCCAGATGCGCTGGTCGCGATTGCTCACCATCACATCAAAGCTGCGCATGGCCGGTAGGAAGTCGAGATAGCCGTAGTCCTTGTTGCGGTCGCCCGTGTAGTAGAAGCCGTTCAGCGGCCGGTAACGCTGGAAAAACTGCTTGTTCTTGTCCGCGATGGCGGCACGCAGTTCCGGCGACGTCTCGGGCGCACTGACTTCAAAGGTCGCACGATACAGAGCTTCACCTAAAGCCGCATAGCCTGCGTCTTCGAGATGCACGCCATTATAAGTGAGTCCTTTCATCGCGGGCAACATAGGTTCGAACACATTGGCAAAACCAACCTTCTCTGCTGCGGCCACTTCGCCCATCGCCTTTGTGTAGGCGGCGATGCGTGCATTGTTCATCGTTGCCGCAGGCACGCCTTTGACGTCCTCGTTGGCCGTGGGCGATACCAGCACAATGCGTGGTCCTGTTTGGCCATTGTAGGCATGGGTTTTTAGTTCCTGAATGAATGCCGTGACCCGTTGCTTGAACTCTGGTAGCTTCTCCATGCCACCGAACGATTCATTGAATCCAAACGCCGCGAAAATCACATCTGCCTCCTGCGCGGCGAGGTGCTGGTTCAGGGTGCCGAAGTTCTCTGGCCTCGGCATTAGGTCCACCTCATCTGCAGCCCAGGCCAGCGTGCGAATCACGAGTCCGAGATCTGCATGACCCTTTTGCAGCATCGCCTCGAAATACGGAAACTGCACCCCGCGATCAAACAGCGTGTTGCCGATGAACACAACGTGATCGCCTTTCTTCAATGCCAGCGGTAACTTCGTCTCCACCGCCGCCATCACGGCTGGCAAAGGCAGTGTCTTCTCCGCAAAGTAGAACTTGGCCAGTTCGGGATCTTCAGGCGGCAAGGGCTTACCACTGGGCTTGTTCTTTGCGTCTTCCGGGTTCACTGCCATGGCTGGATTTGCCTTCTGAGCCAAGGCTGTGGCAAGGGGAAGGACTGCGAGCGTGAATAGAATGGAGCGGATCATGGCGGGTGGAATCAAACGCTGAATGTGCGTCGAGTTATCCCGCAACGAATCAATAAACCGGACAGTCTTTGATTCGGCCGATCTATTGATTCCTGGTGTGAAGGCTCGCCGCGCTGGAGTCGGCGGATGAGTTCTTTGACCTCATGGGGCTTCCGAATCTCGAGGAAACTCACTTCGATGCTTGCATTTGCCGCAGAGGAGGCATCGAGAGTGCCATTTCCGAGGATGTCCCAGGTAAAATTAGCGTACCACTTCGATTGCTCCCTGTAGGCTGACTTAAAAGCTTGCTCCTTATCGGCCACTGCCTATGTGATGGTTGTGTTTAAATCACTCTTTTTTCTGAATGCCTGAAGCTCCTGCCACCAAAAAAATATGGGATCGAACCGCTTGGAAAGATGCGGCCTTTTTTCTTCGCTATCTAAAGCCCCATTACAACGTTTTTATACCAGCGTTGATCGCTCTCGCTGTCACGGCTGTTTTGTCGATCTGCTTCGTTTATGTTTTATCTGACTTGGCGGGTAAAGGTCTAAGTGGAACAAACGGGCCTGGATGGATGACGGAAGTTCAATTTAAAATTTGGATCTTAGTGGCCATCGTCAGCGGTCAGGCGATCATTGCTTTTTTCCGCATCATGCTGTTTGCCAAGGCTGCTGAAAGGGCGCTGGCCATGTTGAGAATGGAGATCTACAGTCGCCTGATTCGTTTGCCGATGAGTACTTTAAATAGGCACCGTGTGGGCGAGCTCGGTTCACGCCTGGCCAATGATGTGGAGTCGATGAGAGAGACCTTGGTGATGACGATCCCCATGCTGATTCGTCATAGTGTCATGCTGATCGGCTCTCTGATCCTCATCCTACAGATCTCGGTTAAATTGGCCCTGATCATGGTCGGCACCATTCCTGTCGCGATTGTTTTGATTGCTATTTTTGGCGCTAGAATTCGTAAACTAGTGCGAAAAACACAGGACCACTTGGCTGCATCTCAGGTCATTGTGGAAGAGAGTCTGCAAAGCATCATCAGTGTGAAGGCCTTTGCCAATGAAGGGCATGAGATTGCGCGCTACAACGGCACACTTACGGACTTTCTGAAAATGGCAATTCGGGCTGCAGCACCCCGTGCAGCCTTCATCGCTTTCATCATCTTTTCTTTCAGCTTGGCCCTGATTGTGGTGCTTTGGTCGGCATTGCGGATGCTGGAGGCTGGGGAGCTAAAGGCGGCTTCGCTTTTGAGCTTTGCAGGCATGGGTGGTCTGATGGCGGCCTCGTTCGCCCAGTTTTCCGAGCTGATCACGCAATTGCAAAAAACCCTGGGTGCTACAGATCGCGTGCGTGAGATCCTCAGCGAGCCCATTGAGCCTGAAGTTGCCCAGATTGAGATGCGTCGTTTCAAAGGCGAGATCGACATGGAAAACATTGGTTTCTCTTATCCAAGCCGACCTGAGGCATCTGTCCTGCGTGAATTTTCACTGAAAGCCAAGGCGGGTCAGCGCATCGCCCTCGTGGGGCCGAGTGGCTCAGGTAAAACCACAACCGTTTCTTTGCTTTATCGATTTTATGAACCAACGACGGGTGAGATCCGCATTGACGGTCAACCTACTCGCGACATGCCTCTGCCTTTGCTGAGGAGAAATCTGGCTCTTGTTCCCCAGGAGGTTCTTCTCTTTGGCGGCAGCATCCGAGAAAACATCGCCTACGGGAAGCCCGAGGCGACAGAGGCCGAAATCGTGGCTGCGGCTCAGCAAGCCAATGCGCATCTTTTTATCGAAACACTGCCCGAAGGCTACAATACCCTTGTGGGTGAGCGGGGTACGCAGCTTTCGGGTGGTCAGCGCCAGCGTATCGCCATCGCGCGGGCAATCCTAGCAGATCCGGCCATTTTAATCCTGGATGAGGCCACGAGCAGCCTAGATGCTGAAAGTGAGCGGTTGGTGCAGGATGCGCTGGATAAGCTCATGGAAAACCGCACGAGTATCATCATTGCCCATCGTCTCTCCACGGTGCGTCGCTGCGATCAGATCCTTGTTTTATCAGGAGGTACCATTGTCGAGCGTGGGACTCATGACGAACTGCTGGGCAAGGAAGGCAGCCTTTATGGCACCTTGGCGCGTTTACAGTTGGAATAAAATTCATCAAGCTACGTCTTATTCATGTCACAGACAAACACACCCCTATGAAAAAACTCATCACCCTCCTTGCCGCCGCCATCATGCTGCCAGCTTTTGCTAGCGACTTCCCCTCCGGCAGTCCTAAATTTGGCACTAACTATGAGACTGCCCTAGCTACGGCTAAAAAAGAAGGCAAACCCATCATTCTCGTCTTTTCTGCTACCTGGTGCCCGCCTTGCCAGAGCATGAAAAAGGCTGTCTATCCCAGTGCTGAAGTTAAACCCCTGCATGACAAGTTTGTCTGGGCTTACCTCGACGTTGATGACACAGAAAACGCTAAGGCTGCCAGCAAATATGGTGTCGAAGGTATTCCTCACGTTCAGTTCCTGAGCAGTGAAGGAAAAAACATTGATAAAGTGGTCGGCGGGCTGCCTCCTGCCGAATTTGCAGCGACTCTGAGTAAAGTGCTAAAAGAGGCCAAATAATCCGATTTCACCTCAATTAACTAGCGGCTGTGAGATTTTCTCACAGCCGTTTTCTTTGCTAGTCATGCACTCGCCAAGGCGGTGCCGCGATTGAGGAGGTCGAGGAAGCGTTGCTCGAAGGGTTCCTCGCTGCCGCATTGCATGAAGTCGATGCGGTGGCCTGCACACTCTCGGGATAGTTCGTCGCAAAAGGCGTCGAAGGCGTCGGTGTAACGCTGCACGTCTTTGCGGGTCAGCCAGAAACGGCGGCGTTCGCCCGTCTCAACTTCATCCAGTTCGACCTCGCCTTCCAGTAGCGGTTGGCGCTCTTCGGGGTGCAGGATTTGCAGGAAATGACACTCGCCTGGCCAAGTGGCAGCCAGTTTGACGGATTCGCGAGCAGTAGAGACATCGCGACCAAAGAAGTCGGAGATGACAAAGATGACGCCATAGCGCTGACGGGTCGGATGAAAGTCGGCAAAGCTACGGGTTAGATCTGTCAGGCCTCCGAACTTTAACTTCGTGGCAGCTTGGATGATTTTTTCAATGTTCCCCTGACCCCGCAGTGGTGGTAGCTCCTGATGCACGGTATCTCCAAGGCTGTAAAGGCTGACACGTTGATGCGCGGCAAGTCCTAGATAGGCCAGTGCGACGGCGAAGCGCAGAGCTTGTTTCCGCTTATCGTCATGAGGAGCAGACATGGAGCCACTGGTATCGATGAGGATGTGCAGATTCAGCTCCTGCGTCTCTTCATAGAGGCGAACAAACAGTTTGTCTAAACGTGCATAGAGTCGCCAGTCGATAGCGCGGTAGTCTTCTCTCGGCGTGTAGTGGCGGTAATCCTTGAACTCACGGGTGAAGCCTGTGGCGGGGGTGGACTGTGAACCCCGGCGTGTCAGTGCACGGCGCTTTCTCAGCCTCACGGCCAAAGAACGCAGCCTGTCGAGAAAGGCTGCGTCAAAGAGATCTTCGCGTGCGAGGGGAGAGTCCATCAACGCTGCAAGGATGGAAGGGCAAGCGTAGGATGCAACAGTGGACCTGACCTATTACTCAGCCTGTCGGAGATAAGCCACGATGTCTGCCACGTCTTGAGCGGACATGCCGAGCATGGTGGCGCTCATCATGAGAGAGCGATCCATTTTCTTTTTGCTGGCGATGCGCTCTTTCGGCACGAATTGCGTTTGGCCGCCCATGCTGCGGACGATCAGGATGTCGCCTTCAGCTAGGATCATGCCGTGGATTTTAATGCCGTCTTTGGTGACGATCTCCATGCCGTCAAAGCCATGGGCGATGTCTTTGCTCGGCTCAATCAAGGCCTGGGCGATGATGTCGGTCGGTTGACTGATGCCCCAACCTTGAAGGTTCGGACCAAACTCGACGCCTTGATTGTTCAGTTGATGGCACATGACGCAGCGGACTACGAGGGACGAGCCTTGTTTCGCATCGCCTTTGAGTTTCAGCACCTCTTCGAGCTTGATGTTGCTGGGTATGGCTGGCGGAGTCTCGATGGTGATGAGCTTGGCGGATGTCGGGTCAAAGATGCCTTGGTTTTTCAGCTCGGTGGTGATGCCGTAGCTGGCCCAGTCGTTGGTGCTGCGATTGATCAGCCACCACATGGCGTCGGCATGGATCGGGGCCTCTTTGTCTTTCGCCACAGCCAGCATGGCCTGCGCGGCGCTGGCATCTGAGGTGAAGGCTAGGGTATCGAGCGCGAGTTTTCGCTCGATCTGGGTGAGCTTGGCGCTGGAAGCACGTTTTTGAAGATCTGCCACGGCAGCAGCTGGATGAAGTCTCCAGGTTAGGCGGGCGAAGCTCTCTGACCATTCGAGGGCGTCGCCATCCATGATTTTTTTCAGGGCTGCCCAGACATCGGCTTCCTTGCCGCTGCAACCAATGCCGAAGGCTTCCAGGTAAGAGCGGTCTTTGCCATCATAGCGTTTGGCCAGCTCGATCAGCATGTTTTTGCTTTGAGCAAAAGGAACATCACGCATGGCTACGGCGACTTCACGGCGCACAGGTGGGGATTCATCATGGGCCATGGTGCTTAGCAGATCCAGCACATCGCTGTGTGCGGCACGCAGAGCGCGCAGGGCCACGAGGCGCTGTGTGGCATTCTCTGATTCTAACCAAACACGGACACTTTGGGTGCCTTCTTCTCCTAACTGGGCCAGCAGCCAAACGGCACGCGCAGCCACCATGGGATTGGCGTCATTCATCACGGCAGCCACGGCTCGGCGTACAGAGGCTCCCTTTTCCTTGAGCTTGGTGAAGGCCACATGGCGCACATTGTTCGCGGGTGATTTCAGGGCAATGATCTGGGCTTCGACACTGTCCATTTTTAGGTCACTGACGGAGCTTTTGAAGCCTTTGGGTGCGATCCGATAAATGGTGCCGCTACAGGTCTCATCGGTGTCTTGATGGCCACCAGTGCGTTTATCGAACCAGTCGCTGATGTAGATCGCACCATCGGTGCCGACGCAGACATCGCTCGGACGGAAGAGCGTGTGACGCTCATCGGACAGATTATTGGCGCCGCCGACGAAGTCGCTGCCTTTGAAGACGCCGGTTGTGTTGGTGGTGCAGAAATCAAAACGCTCCAGTTTCATGCCTGCGCCATCGGGCTTTGGCAGGTAGCCATAGACGACATTGCGTCCGGTCTCGCAGCTGAGTAGCAGTCCATTCCATTTGGCATCCAGTGCCCCATTTTCATAGAAACACATGCCAGTCGGGGCACCGCCGCCATAGACATCTCCAGCAGGGATGCTGCCTGGATCATCCTGACGCCACTCGGCCACGGGGATGCTCTGACCCGAGCGCTTGTCGGCGCGCCACTGGCGTTTGCCATCTGGAGAAAAGAAACCAAAGCTGCCACCTTCGATCAAATGACTGACGCGGCACGCTGGCGGATCGTCATTGTCATTGAGAAACATGTCACCAAGCGAGTTGCGCACGCCTTCATAGCTGTTGCGGTAGTTGTGGCCGAGGATGCGTGCATTGTGACCGGAGGGGTCGATGCTGGCGGTGAAGCCGCCCACATAGACATGGCCGTCGTCGCTCTTTTCACCTGTGTAATCATTGTTCAGATAACCGCCGCCGATACGGAAGGTGTTGCCGCTTTTGTCGCTGAACTTGGCGCCGCAGTTACCATTGCTGAAATACCAACGGCCATCTGGTCCAGCATAGACGCTGTGCAGGCTGTGATCATGCTGAGGCTTTTCAAAGCCTGTCAGTAGCACCTCGCGGCGGTCCACGGCTGGATCGAATTTCAGGTCACGATTCACATCCGTGTACATGATCAGATTTGGCGTATTCGACACCAGTACCACGTTGTCAAAAACGGCCACTCCGAGTGGACACTCCAGCTCTTTTTCACGGACGAAAACATGGGACGAGTCCGCTTTGCCATCGCCATCGGTGTCTTGCAGCACGCGGATGGCATCTCCGTCACGGCTGCGGCCGCTGTGACGGCGGTAATTTACTCCTTCAGCCACCCAGATACGGCCTGCGGCGTCCACATCCATATTGGAGGGATTGAAGAGCATTGGCGAAGTGGCCCAAACGCTGATTTCTAGTCCTTCGGGGATTTTGAACATGCTCGTATCCAGGTGCTCGGGCTTCACCTGCGTCGCATCAAAGGCCGGTGTCTTTGGGTCAGGGGTAAAGGCGGCCTCTCCTGAAACGAACTCCTTGCCTTTTTTTGGCTTGTCTGGTTTGGCTGCAGCTAAAGGAGCAGTGAGCGCAGCGAGTATGGCAAGGGTGGTAAAAGGGCGCAGCATGGGGCAGGGAGAATGAAGGGCGGACAACAACGAGCAAGGTGATTGTGATCTTGCTGAACAGATGCTTTCAAAACCAACATCTTTCTCATTCTGGTAAATGAGCCTACGGGCAGAAAAAACCGACCTGCGTTTCCACAGATCGGCTGAATTTGAAGAGAACAGTCGAAGCGATTATTCGCTGACCTTAGCGCTCGTGATGGTGATTGGGTCCACAGGGACGTCACCGTGAGGGCCTTTGCGGGTCGTCGGCACAGCGACGATGGCGTCAACGATGTCCATACCCTTGGTCACTTTACCAAAGACCGCATAACCAAAGCCGTCAAAGCTAGGGTAGTCGAGGTTGGCGTTGTCCTTCACATTGATGAAGAATTGGCTGGTCGCGCTGTTTGGATCGCTGGTGCGGGCCATGGCGAGAGTGCCACGGTCGTTCTTGAGGCCGTTTTTGGACTCGATAGCAATCGGTGCACTAGGCTGTTTTTGCTGCATGTCTGGGGTGAAACCACCGCCTTGAACCATGAATCCAGGGATCACACGGTGAAAGATCAGGCCATCATAGAAACCTTTCTTCGCATAGCTCACGAAGTTGGCGACGGAGATGGGGGCTTTGGCAGCATCGAGTTCGATTTCGATTGCGCCTTTGCTGGTTTCGAGGGTTACTTTAACGGGTTTTGCTTCACTCACGGCTGGGGTCTCCTGGGCTTGGTTAAATCCGGTCAGACCTGCAAGCGTGAGAACGATGGCAGCCAGAGTCGGTAATGGTTTTTTCATGTCGGGTTTAGGGGTTGGTCTAGCAAACAAGGCAAGGCATCGCCCTTTTGCAACTTTCATTCTACGCGCATCTGGCGCGGATCAGATCAGCTTTATTCATCAAATGCTGATGCATCTGGAATTACGGTTGTCCAAAAGGTATTCAGGTGGTTGATCTCCACCGATGTTCTTCGATACTCACACCCATCTGGGAAGTCATAAATTTGACTCGGATCTGCCCGAGATTCTGGCCCGTGCCCGTGAAGCTGGGGTGACGGAAATGATGATGCCTGCGACGGATCTGGAGAATGCACGCAAATGCTTACAGATTGCTGAAAAAGAGCCTGATGTGCGAGTGGCCGTGGGGGTGCATCCCTGTGATGTCGATACGGTGTCCGGTGCGGATTGGATCCAAGAACTGCGCTCACTGGCCAGCCATCCAAAGGTGGCGGCCATCGGCGAGATCGGGCTGGATTACTTCCATGCGCCTCCGGCTGGTTTTGATCAGGTCAGTTGGCGTGCGCATCAGGCGCATTGCCTGCGGTTACAGCTGGATCTGGCCTGCGAATTGGGGCTGAACGCTGTCATTCATAATCGTGAAAGCTGGGACGATCTGGTGGCGATAGTGACGCCTTATTCAGGGCGGTTGCGGGCTGTTTTTCACTGCTACACAGGCACGCTGGAGCAGGCTCAGCCGTTACTGGAGTTGGGCCATTTGATTTCATTCACAGGCATTGTGAGTTTTAAAAACCCAGGTCCGGCAGGCGAAACGGCAAGACTTGCTCCAGCCGGAGCTTTTATGATCGAGACCGATGCGCCTTATTTAGCGCCAGTGCCACATCGTGGTCAGCGTTGTGAGCCAGCTTATGTCGCGGATACCGCTCGTGCCATTGCCGCCATGCGTGGTCAGGATGTCGCTGAAGTGGCTCGGTCTACCCGTGAGACAGCGTTGAATTTCTTCCGTGGATTTGCCTAAAATAAATGAGGCTGAGCGGCTCCCGACCACTCAGCCCCTTATTTAGCATCAACTGCGACGCTTGCCTGTGCTCCCACAAGGGCGTCTGACAACCAATCACTCTCAAAACCAGCTGGGCGAGATCACTCTCGCATTCACTGTATGGTGTCTTAGTGGGGGCAGGTTCAGACTTGTTGAAAAATAATTGATTTTATTTTTCGGTCGCCTTTGCGGCCTGCTCCCATTGCTGGCGGAGATGGTCCATACGCTCCTTGATTCTGCCTTCTAAACCGTTGGTTGTGGGCTCATAATACTGTTTTCCACCTTCAATGCAGCGCTGCGGCACGAACCCGCCCTCAAAATCGTGGGGGTAGAGGTAGCCGATGCCGTTGCCGAGATTTTTCGCGCCTTTGTAGTGACCGTCACGCAGATGTTTGGGCACCGGCAGCGTGCGACCTAGCTTCACATCTTCTAAAGCAGCATCGATGGCCAAATAAGCGCGGTTACTCTTTGGCGCAGTGGCTATATAAATCGTGGCATGACCGAGCACGATTCTCGCCTCAGGCATACCAATGAATTCAACGGCCTGCTGGGCGGCGATGGCCACTCGAAGCGCATTGCTATCTGCCATGCCGACGTCCTCACTGGCGGCAATGACAATGCGGCGGGCGATGAAGCGGATGTCCTCGCCTGCATAAAGCATTTTGGCCAGCCAGTAAATGGCTGCATCTGGATCGGAGGCTCGCATCGATTTGATGAAGGCGCTGATGGTGTCGTAATGCGCATCTCCATCCCCATCATAAACCACGGTTTTTTGCTGAACCGATTCCTCTGCCGCAGCCAGATCAATCTGGATGCGGCCCTCAGCATCGGGTTTTGACGAGAGCACGGCTAGTTCCAGCGCATTCAGGCACTTGCGGGCATCGCCGTCACTGACCGTGGCGAGATGATGAGTGGCTTCATCCGTAATGCTGGCTTTCCAGCGTCCTAGTCCGCGTTCCTCATCCACGAGCGCCCGTTGCATCAGGGCTTGTAGTTCAGGGATTCCGAGGGGTTCCAGGGTGAAAACCTGAGAGCGACTGACCAGAGGACTGTTGACGTAAAAATAAGGGTTATGCGTTGTCGCGCCAATGAATCGAACCGTGCCGCGCTCCAGATGCGGAAGCAATACATCCTGCTGAGCTTTGTTAAAGCGGTGTAATTCATCCACAAACAGCACTGTTGCCTGCTGGGTCATCTTTCGCAGTTTTGCTGCCGCATCTACCTCTTTACGGATGTCTGCTACGCTGCTTTCGACGCCGCTGAGAGTCACAAAACGAGCTTTGGTTTCCTGACTGATGATGTGAGCCAGCGTCGTTTTTCCGACTCCCGGCGGACCGTAGAGAATGATGGAAGAAAAACGATCTGCCTGCACGGCCCGGCGTAGCAGTTTCCCCTCTCCGATGATGTGACTTTGCCCCGTGTATTCCTCCAGTCTTCTGGGCCTCATACGCGAAGCCAAAGGCGCATCGTCCTGAGCGTAGGCAGCAGGCATCGAAGGATCGGGGGCAGAATGAAAAAGGTCGTCACTCATGGAGACAGCCCAGAAGTGGCGCGGTCTCGGCAGCGCGACAAGCCTTTAATCAGAGGTTTCAAAGGACTATCTAAACGAGTGCCTTGAGTTTAAATGGCATTCAGCTTTAGCAAGTCGGCGAGTAGGCCGTGCGAGCGGTAAAACTCGGCTTCTGCGAGGCCCGTTTCGATCAGTCCAGCGCGGATGGTGGGGGCATCGCACTCACCGAGAACATGTTGCTTGATGAGGGCTGTCTTCTTGGCCTGAATGTCGAGGAATGCTGCATCTACGACCGGGGTATTCGGATACTTGCCCTCGGCTTGGCCGGCTTTCAGCACGGATTTAAATGGGGCACCTGATTTTGCGGCTTCCTGCTTGGCGGCATTCACGCCAGCATACCAGTCGGCGGTGACCAGACGATAGTAGTCGCGCATGGCCTGCTTATTGTAGTGGATGATTAGGCTGTGGCCATCGACCGGGACGGTGCTCGTGGCGCGGAAACTATCGGCGTCGATGGTATCGACAAACAGTAGGTCGTCGCCATCGACGGCGAATTCCCATTTAAGATCCCAGAGCTGTAGGCCGATCTCATCTAGCAGATCCCGCACAGCCCAGGCTCCTAGTAGGGCCATTTTGATGGTGCCGGTGAAGTGTTGCACGCTAAGGCCTGACATGAGTAGCGCCTCCTGTTTGGTCACGGCGCGGTCTTCGGGCTCATACTTGCTGGTCAGGTCATAGATGGGGCGATCCAGCATTTGCCAGGCTTTCATGGGCCCAGTCAGGCTGAGTTCCTGCTCAAAAGCGCGCTGCTCTTTTTCACTGAGCGCTTCATATTTCCGCAGGATGGAGCTGCCGCTGGTAACACCAAAGCGGACGATGTACTCCAGTGGCACCACATAAGTCGTGCTTTGGTGGAAGAGGGCGTAATCAAAGACGAAGTTACCCATCACATTCCGCTGAGGGGGTGTCATGACAGGAAAACGACGCACCACATTGTAACAGCTTGGATTGGCAGGCATCCCAGAACCGACGACTTGGCCACTTTCAGCATCCAGCATGCCGACGTGGTGAGTCATGGCTCCGTTTTCCAGCATCGCTGGCAGCACGCCGTCCATAAGCTGATCACGCCAAGTATCACCAAGGGTGGTTGCTTTGAGGAGAGCGGCTTTGACTCGCTGCCAGGTGCCTTTTTCTGTCAGGCGGGAATACATGGCGTGGCGAAAGATGGCGCGATTCAGATCATTTCCCTCAATGGTGAAGATGCTGCCCACATCAAAGACTGAGCCTGCGGGTGTGGTCTCACAGACAATGAGGCCTGGATGATCCGGTACTGCATACAAATTTTGTACTGAGCCGCGGTAGACGGGTTCCGTGAGGGTTTGGTGATCAATGCGGGCAGGGAAGGTCATAGTCATTGTGATTTCTCAGGCTTGGCGTGCTGTGACCACATTTCAATTTTCAGTTTCAGATTTTCACTTGATTCCATGAAATCGATTCTGAAGATTGAGTCGTCGATGGTTGCCAATAGCCCGAAAGTCCGCCGGCAAAGCAACCATTGTTCCCAAGCGTAGGTGGAACGGTCAGAGAGAAGGTTAGAAGCTCACTCGTATTCCCTGAGCTGATCTAAACAGAGAATCTCATCTGAAAAAAGCGAGATGCCTGTTTTGACGACTATCGCTTTTTCACGGCGGCAAGCTTTCCTCTTATGAGGATTGGAACGCAGTCGTCTAGATTGATCTAGTCACGAAAGGCGTCGCGAGCCGCAGCGAAAGCCTGTAGTTGCTAGGCGGAAGCGGTTTTCAAAGACGGAGTGTATCGGTCAATATTCGATGGTTTTCTAAACAAGCTAAACACGACCACCGCGGACTAGCAGCAGCGCCTTGCCTCCTCTGAGGCGTCTGGCAACTGCGACCATTGTGCATAGCCCGTGGAACGAAGGCTACTTGCCTCCACGAAAGCCTAAAGCTCGCGTTATTGGTTCTGAGGTATTCATGATTTTAGTGTTTTCTCATGCCTAAATCACTTTTTCTCATATCTATGGATTGATAAGTTTGATGTCGATAAGACTGTTTAATTCAAGCCAATATATACATAAATCGTTGAAAATGTGATGTGAACGAGGCGATTGCTCGCGTTTTGCTTTAGTTCCTAAAATTACTATTTATCATTTTTGATATGATAAATTACAGTTTTTATACAAAATGATGATTTAATTATTGCGGTGATTCTAGATTTTGATATAATTTCCATATCAATAAGAATCAACTGCAATGAAAACCGCTTTCAACACCCTCCGCCTGATCGCCGCCGCTGCTCTCTCCATCGCAGCTCTGGTTCCTTCGATCTCCAGCGCCCAGAACGGTTACGCCGCCAGCGCCTACGCTGCCCAACAGGCCGCTTACGCTCAGCA
>JAIXOU010000015.1 GCA_027486585.1 Verrucomicrobiaceae bacterium
AGGTCGGTCAGCGGGTCACTTTTGACTCCACTGAATACTGTGGTGAATGCGAAGAATGTGAAGCGGGTTATGTCAATCTTTGCCCGAAACGCAAGGTGCTGGGAGTCTCCCCAGGCGAATATCGTCGCCATGGCTGCTTTGCCGAAAAAATCGTGCTGCCTACCCGCATCCTGTACTCGATCCCAGACACGCTGAGCTATGAAAAAGCAGCTTTTGCCGAGCCAGTTTCCATCGCTCTGCACGCCGTGAATTTGGCAGATGGAATCGAAGTCGGAGAAGCCTTTGATCCTGTCGAAGAAGAACCCGAAGCCACCGGCTGTGGCCATGGTTGCGAATGCCATGCTGAAGAAACTCGTGGCGGCACAGCTGTCGTCGTGGGAGCTGGACTGATCGGCCTGCTCGTCGTGCAGGCCCTGAAGGCTCGTGGCTGGGATCGCGTCATCGCCATTGATCTGGATGAAAAACGGCTGGCTTTGGCCAAAGAACTGGGTGCCTCTGACGCCTTCCATGCCAAGCAAGAAGGACTGGCCATGCATCTGCGTGAGATCTGCGGCGGCGATGGTGCTGATGCCAGCTTTGAAGTCGTCGGCGCTGCTGCACCGCTGGATCTGGCAATCCGCTGCGTACGCAAAGGCGGCCAAGTCATCCTCATTGGCAATCTCCAGCCAAACACACCCTTCCCGCTCCAGGAAGTCGTCACCCGTCAGTTGACCATCCGTGGCTCCTGCTCCTGCGCCGGTGAATACCCTGAAGCGATCCGCCGGATTGAAGATGGCAGCATCCAAGTCGGACCCTTGCTCAGTGCCGTGGCTCCATTGGCAGAAGGCGGAGACTGGTTCAAACGTCTCTATGACAACAAAGAAGGCCTGCTCAAGGTCGTGCTGACGCCGGCTTGATGCCAGATCGGAGATATCTAAAAATGAGGTAGCCCAAGGTTTGCTTTTAAGCCGACGGCCTCTAATCTGCCACTATGTCCGCACCCATCACAGAGCCGCGTATCGAGCCGGCGACCATCGAAGACCTACCGCAGCTCGTGGAGCTGCTGGTCGCGCTGTTCAGTGAGGAAGCGGACTTTGATCCGAACAAGGCCAAGCAAGAGCATGGCCTGCGAATGATCCTAGAGCAGCCAAATCGGGGACGTATCTTTGTGCTGCGCACCGACCACCAGGTCATCGGCATGGTGAATCTGCTTTTCACCATCAGTACTGCCGAGGGCGGACTGGTAGTGCTCATGGAGGATGTGATCGTTCACCCGCAGCACCGCCGACAAGGCTACGGTGGCATGCTGCTCAAACACGCGATCCACTTTGCCCGCGACAAGCACTTCCGGCGCATCACCCTGCTCACAGACCGTATCAGCGCGCAGTCCCAGGCCTTTTTTGCCAATCATGGTTTTGCCTTCTCAAGCATGATCCCGATGCGGCTGGTCTTTGATCTAGAATCGTAAAGTCCTGTGGCCATGCCCACCTTCCTCGCCTTTCCCACTTTCATGCAGCGTCCTGAATTTGGGATGTATGCAGAGAATACGGATGCCATGGACCTCTTTGTCTTGGCCACGCTAGCCTGCCTTTTCCTGATGTTCGGATTCTTTGCTGGCTGTGGCTGGGCCATCTGGCGGCGCACGATGAAACCAAAGCCACACATGCAATTGATCATGGAATTGCAGCAGGAAGAGACCGACTTCCAAGAAAAGCCGGCATCGCAGCATCCGACTGATCCATCCGCGCCTTGGGAGCGTGAGTCAGATTGGTGGAAAAAATAATCTCTTCAATCTACATGGCTCACTCATGATCAAAGGCTGGCGCACAACTCTGCATTATTGGTCCAGGCGTGGAGATTTCCTGAAAAAGGCCGCCTGCATTATGGTTCTCACCAGTTTTGCACTTTCGTGGATGGTCATAGCCCTCATGCCAGAGGAACCAGCTGCCATCACGATGGATCCTTTGGAACAAAAGATCCGCCAGGACTGGCAGGAGCTGAGAAATGCCAAGGCAAGTCAGCCTAGAGTTCTTTCCAAGTGGTTGCGCCTCTTGTTACCGAACCTCAATGACATCGCCGATGCCCTGGCTGTCACCGCGACCACGCTGCCTGAGTATGAAAAAAGCGGGGATCTACTGACCTATGCCGTCAGGCCGCTGATCACTCAACATGCGACCTCAGCCGAGTCAAAAAAGCTACTGGAAGACTACATCACCGCCTATCTCGGAGACAAAACTGCCCCAGCACTGCAAGCCACTCAAAGCCTGCAAGAAAAAGCCCAGCAGCAATCTCCGCCAGCCTTGGCCAATGAGCTCTATGCCAGCCTGCTTCTACGTGAGAAAGATGAAGCGGGTGCCATGGCCGCTTTCATGCTTGAAGGCACTCAGTTTAAAGAGGCCACACAAGCACGTGAAAAAGCCTGCACTTTGGCCTTAAAGCTGAAGGACAATACGACCCTGAAAGTTATGGTCCAGTCGGGTTGGCCCGCAGAGCTACCAGGCTATCTCGAACACCGTATCGGCGCCCAAATTCGCGATCTAGCCATGGAATGGCGCGGACTGCTCAGAGATCGACTCGACACGCTGCGCTATCACGAACTGGCACTCGCGCTGCTATCAGCCCTGCTTTGGTACTTCATTCTAGTGCAGCACATCCCCGCCAACCACTGGCGCTGGCTTTATCCCGTATTGCCTCTACTCGCAGGCATCGCCAGTATCTGGCCGACGATATCCCTGGTGATCTGGCAAAAGAACTTCATGGGCATCACCGATGACGTCCCCTTCCCCTATGATGTCTGGCATCTCATCATCGGTGTAGGCCTACGAGAAGAAGTCTGCAAGTTGGCACTGGCGGCACTCTTCATGCCTTGGCTAGTTTGGAAGAGATTGCCTGGAATAGCCCTCATGACAGGTGCCTTTGTCGGCCTCGGTTTTGCGCTGGAGGAAAATCTAAGTTATTACGAGAAAGCCGAGGCCGGAGGTGGTATCGCCCTGGTGCGTTTTCTCACCGCAAATTTCATGCATGTCGCCATGACCGGACTGACTACCCACGCGCTGTATGACATGTTGAGGTCACGCTTTCATCGGGCAGAACAATTCCTCATCACGTTCTTTTCCATGGTGGTGGCACACGCCGTCTATGATTACGACTTTGATCTGCCAGGGATGCAGGAGTTTGCAGGTTACGTCCCGATCATCATTCTGGGCTTCATGGCTTGGCGTTTTTGGGATCAGGTAGAAATCGAGATGCCACACTCACGCCAGCTTATTTCTCCGAGTGCCGTTTTCTTGCTCGGCACTGCCTTAATCATCTCTTGCAGTTTCCTCCTCATAGCCTACACGCCAGCCAGCCATGAGGCTTTGATCAAGTCAGCCATGTCTTGTGTCTCTGTGCTGATGGTGACGATAATTTATTGGAAACGTTTTGAAAATCATCTGACGCGCAGATGATACTTTACCTCTTGGGTGATCCTCAGGATGACAAATCGCTCAGGCCGAGTACGATCATGGCCATTCATGGATCTCCCACCTGTCGCGCCCATCCTCTATCGTCCCAATGTTGCCGCCATTTTGATGGATGCTGAAGATCGTCTCTTTGTTGCTGAACGGATCAATATCAAAGGGGCTTGGCAGTTCCCACAAGGCGGGATCGATGAAGGTGAAGACGCTGAAACGGCGCTCTTTCGTGAACTGGCAGAGGAGATCGGTGTGACGCGGGAAAAGGTGGAAATCATGAGCCAACGCGGCGGCTACCAATATGCTTTTCCAAAACATCGCCTGAAATACGGCATCTATGGGGGCCAGGAGCAGACCTATTTTTTGTGTCGCTTTTTAGGCACGGATTCAGACATCAATCTAGCCGCCACGCATCAGGAGTTTGCCAGCTGGAGCTGGATCAAGCCTGCGGATTTTAAGATGAGCTGGGTGCCGCGCTTCAAGCGGGCCGTGTATCGTCAGGTCTTCCTGGATTTTTTCCAGACCGAGCTTGAGATGCCACGTAACTAAAGCGCCGACGCCTGATTAAATTGCGGCTCATGAAACCCTCACGCGATGACTCCAAAGCGCCGGCGAAAAAGCCAGCCCGCTGGATCTCGCCCTGGAGCTTTGATGACGAGTGGGAGCGTGAATACGCCAAGTCCTCACACGCGATCAAGCCTTCATCAGAAGATCAAACAATCGAAGTCACGAAACTAGAAGCTGAACCAATTCAAGACACCCAACCGGTCAGCGTCTTTGCCAAGCCCTCTGAGCCGCCCAGCAAAACCAAATCCGAGAGCCGCTCCAAATCCTTTGAAGAATTTGGCTCCTTTGCGGTAATTCAAGAGCCTGAGCCACCGCCTGCTGCACCGGCTGAATCGGTTAAAAAAGCAGATCTAGATCTCTCAAGCTTCCACACACCTGATCTCAAAGAGCCTGAAGCAGTTGTACCACCAAGACTCAGCCTGCCACCAAAGCAGCAGGTGCCCACTGAGCCAGCGAAAGCAGCCATCAACGAGCCTTTAGCAGCACCCATACCCGCCAAGCCGTCACCTCAGACAAAAGCAGAGCCTGTCGAGACCAGTCTACCAACACTGACTCCTCAGCGCCGCCCGGCAGCAGTTCCGACGAGTACAATGAGAAGGCCAGAGCCCAAGTCATCTTGGGGCAGCACCATCATCCTCTGCCTGGGCATGTTAGGTTTTGTCATGTTAGCGTGGATCTATCTCACGGATGTCAAACTCGGCTCTGATGAAGATTTGCGCCTGCAAATCCCCGTTGATCAAACACCCAAAATTGCGGCGCCCGAGCGGTTGCTGACATTTCTGAATGCGGTCATGAAAATCGAAACCATGGACCAGGCCCGCAAGCCCGTGTGGAATTGGGATCCGGTGATACTCGATAGCTTCGTCAAAGCCAACAGCTCCAATAACGTCTTTGATAATCTGCTGGATCTTCTCGAGGACTTTGACTGGCATCCCCATCACGCAGCCTGGCATAGCGAAGATCTGGGAGAACATGCATCCTGGCCTCATGTTCGTATTTTGCTCCAGGCACGTTCCATCTATCTCCTCCGCCACGGAGATGAAGCTGCCGCCTTTGCAGCAGCTATCGACATCGCCGAGATGAGCCGCCGGATGCAGGAGCTTTGGGCCTGGCCCAGTTACATGCAGCGCTCTCAAGAAATGCACATGGCCGCCGTCCAGACCATGGCCGAGCTACTCCAGAAGACTCTGCTCAATAGCGCTGCCCTGAGAACCTATCAGGAAGAGTTCATGCAATGTGAGCCTTCAGACTCGATTCTTCAGGATGCTTTTAGAGGCTTCTACATTCATGAGAAATCACTCATGTTCGGCGAAAAAGCAGGTGTCCCCCTAGACACCCTTCCGCGTGGCATCACTCAGGAAAGACCAGCACGCCTCTTTTTCAAAAAGAACGAAACACTCAGTCTCTTTGCCGACGTCTTCCGACAACTGCGCAATGAGATTGTTATGCCACCCTTTTCCGTCTTTGGGCCTACCGCGCAGAGTGCCGCCTACAGTGGCCGCAATCGCTCGTTTCCCTTTCTGCCAAATGGTGCTGGCCAAGCCTACTTCACCGATAGAATCGACACCTATATCGACATCCCCACGCGCCACACCTTAGCCAAGGCTCGGCATCATTTGGTCGTCGCCCTATTTGCGACTCGACGTTTCATTGCCGATCAGCAGAGATTGCCTACCGGCCTGAGTGAGCTCAAACCCAGCTACCTCATGGAAGTGCCCTCTGATGTGTTTTCCGGAGAACACCTCTGCTATGATGCGATCAAAGGCCTCATCTTTTCAGTCGGCAATGACTTCCGAGATGAGGGCGGCAGAGTCACTCAACCGCCTCTGCTAGACACCGCCGAACCCACCGTAGAAATTGGCATCAAAGTCGCCCTCCCTGTCCCCCAAAAATAATAACCGTCCTATCATGCAATACAGCTACACCGAGCTCGCCAAAATGATCGACCATGCACTCCTGCATCCGACCATGACGGATGCTGAAGCCGTCGCTGGCTGCGAAATGGCCGTGGACTATGGGATTGCCACCGTCTGTGTGAAGCCCTACTGGGTGCCGCGTGCTACCGAACTTCTAAAAGGCCAGGACGTGATCGTCAGCTGTGTGGTCGGCTTCCCTGCGGGTAATAGCGCCACCGAAGTCAAACGCTATGAAACCGAGATCGCCTGCCTAGCCGGAGCACGTGAGATCGACATGGTCATTAACGTCGCCAAAGCCCTGGAAGGCGATTGGGACTATCTCGAAAACGAAATCCGCATCATCGCAGAGCAGTCGCACAAGCAAGAGGCCAAACTCAAAGTCATCTTTGAAAATGACTACCTGCCCAACGACAGCATCAAGATCAAACTTTGTGAGATCAGCGCCAAGGCAGGAGCCGATTGGGTAAAGACCTCCACTGGCTTTGGCCTCGTCAAACAGCCAGATGGTCAAATGCTAACCAAAGGCGCGACTGAGCACGATCTGCGACTCATGCGTCAATACAGCCCACCCCAAATGCAGGTGAAGGCGAGCGGTGGTATCCGTGATCTAGATGGCCTCATCCATGTTCGCGACCTCGGTTGCACACGCCTCGGCACCAGCGCTACAAAAGCGATTTTAGATGAATACAAGCGGCGCGCTGCCAAAGGCGAAATCTCAACTTCCAGGGCCCACATTGGCGCAGGCGGTTATTGATTAGGCAGCTTTTGAGCGTGGCTCATCACGATGCACCTGACGCACTGCAAAGCTCTCCGCAGGCGGCACATCCCACACAAGGTAACGTGAAAGCATGCGCATCAAAGAACGACTGTAGCCAGAGCGAGTCCAACCTCCCGATGCCATGCTGGCAATGTGGGCAGTCGAATGACGCTCCATTCGGCTCGCTAGATTGAAAGGAGAGGGCTTCATCGCCAAATTTTTCCCAGCCAGATGGATACGGAAGATCCGCCCATCATAGAAATACTTCACCAACTCCTGCCAAGCATGATGCCACTCAACGATGCGTCGATCATAGCGAACCAGCGCACGCTCCAGTGCCTCCGGTTTCTTTAAGATCTCTACCCCCTGAGAAAACACGCAATCAGCCAGCTGACGCGCGCCTTCCAGCGACATGAAAAGTCCCGGAGACAGCATCGGATCCACAAAACCAAACGCATCTCCCAGCAGCACCCAGCCGGGACCGTAGCCACGTTCGGAGAGCAGCTGATAATTGGTGTAGGTCATCACCGGCGTCACCCGCCGTGCACGCATGGCTTTCTCTGCCAACAAAGGCTCCTGGCGGATGGCATTTTCCAGCCGCTCCTCAGCCGTGGCTCCCAGAGTTTTGGCATGTTCTTTAGAAACAACCACACCAACGGACAGGCGACCCGGCAAGGGGATACGCCAACTCCAGCCTGCACGCAGCACCGAGATGATGACCTGCCCATCCTCCACGTCATCGTGATCAAAGTCCTCAAAATGCGCAAAGTAGGCCACGTCATCGCGATCTCCCTTTTTGGCAGGGATGTCCATCAACCGAGAAAAAGTTCGCGCTCGCCCAGAGGCATCCACCAGCAGTGGTTCAGCTTCAGCGCTGAGCCCCGCCACCTCGCGACTGCGCTCACTGAGCCGAATGGATGGCTGCCCGTCTTTGATGCAAGGCTCCAATTCTGCGCGGGCATGCACAAATTTCGCCCCCAACTCCTCAGCACGCACCCTCAGTAGATTATCCAGCTCAGGCCGTGGTGTGTTATAAGAATAGGGAGGCAGATGGCTTTCCACATTCTTGAAGGTGAAATGCAGACGCGGGCCGCCATCCGTCACAAAAAAAGATGCCCCCGGCTTCCGCGTGGACATCTGCGCCACGCGGTCTTCGACACCCAGTTGACGGAACACCGGAACGACCCCGGGAATCAATGACTCACCCACCAACAATCCCGGCCGTTTATCATCATCAAAAACCAAACAATCAATCCCACGCTGCGCCAACAACCCAGCTAGCGTGCAGCCTGCTGGGCCTGCGCCGACGATGACCACTGGAGGTGAGATTTGGGACATGCTGAAAGGATTAGAGTCTATGGTAGCCCTTATCAGACGCATTTAAACGTCAATTTCACGCTACAGACCCCAATCATACGCGCTCCAGTTTAATCGGGTATGTCTGAAAGGCATTCCATTGGCAAACAATCAGGTCTCCATTTTCCAAAACGCAGACATCGTGACCGTGATCAAAGACGCGCTCAGCCTGCATCAGTGGCTTTAGATGGCCATTTTCATAAATTGGCTCGGTTCCCCCAGGGGCACTGATGACTTTGTTTTCAGCACTAAGCACCACTGTAAAACCACTGGGATTTTGCGGCAGCTTATTGATCTCTGGCGTACTGGACCAGCAGACGCCTGCGTAAAGCTCCTGCCCCGAAATCACCGGACGACAGATCATCGCTCCAGGCACCTCAATCGTCTCTAGGTATTTCCCCTCCAAGGTGAAACGCCGGAAGCATTTGTCGGCTCGTGACGTCGCGATCACCGTCGCCTTATCCGCGCCCTGACGAGTATCAATGGCGATACCATGAGCATTGTTCAGCCTCTCACCTTCTGGCACACCTTCTTTGCCTCCAAAGCGGCTGAGGAACTTGCCATTCCGATCATATCTCAGCACATAGTTTGAGCCATAGCCATCCACCACATAAATATCCCCATTCGGTGCAACGGCCACTTCTGTGGGATTAAAATTCATCGTTGCTTCATAGGCTCCGACCAGCATCGGATGACTCAGACTAAAGATCTCTTTTCCCTTCAGATCCATCTTTGTCACGCGGCCCGTTTGCCGGTAAGAAACACCCCCACTTTTCCACAAGCCACTATCGGTGAGAAAGAGAAACTCCTCCCCATTCTCCACACTCAGCGTCAGACCATGCCCGCCGGGCCAAGCACTGCCCCAAGATTCTAAAATGGTGCCATCTGGCTTGAACACCAGCATCTGATGGTCCCAATGATCGCCCACCATGAACAGTCGGCCATCCTTCACCTGGACCATCTCATGGCAATTCAAAATCGGATGAAATCTCCCCTGCCCTGCCGCCACCCACTCCTTTTGCACCCTGTAGCGATGGGTGCCATGGCCGATGACCGTATCCTTTTTCGGATCAGGCGCAGCCCGCAGGCTTTGAGTCCAAGTAGCTGCCACAGCCGTGCTGAGACCTGAAAGAAAATGACGACGAGTTTGGGACATACTTCAGAGCATGCGAAGAATCGGCGGAACAGACAAGATCAAAGAGCTGTCATATCCTGCTGTCCCGCCCGGCAATATCCGAAAGCATTCCTACTTGCGTGAGCATTTGATCAGCGGTTCATCAGGTCATGCCTCAGGACTTCATCCGCGTGCGTGGTGCGCGGCAGCACAATCTCAAAAATGTGGACGTGGATATTCCACGACACCGCTTGGTAGTGCTCACTGGCGTGAGCGGCAGTGGCAAGTCGTCGCTGGCTTTTGACACGCTCTATGCGGAGGGTCAGCGCCGCTACGTACAAAGCCTTTCCGCTTACGCTCGGCAGTTCCTCGATCAGCTGGAAAAGCCTGACGTGGATTTTATCGAAGGACTTTCCCCAGCGGTCGCCATCGAGCAAGTTCACAGCACGCCAAACCCACGCAGCACCATTGCGACGGTGACGGAAATTTACGATTACCTGCGTGTGCTCTATGCCGTGGCGGGACAGCCACATGATCCTGCAACAGGTGAGGCACTGGTGAAAAACACGCCTGCCGAAATCGGCGCGCGAGTCCTCGAGCTGAAGGAAGGCACACGCTGTGTGGTGCTAGCCCCATTGGAAGCCCAGGATGGACCCACCCTAAAAGGCAGCTTTGAGAAACTACGCCGCCAAGGCTACGTGCGTGTGCGTGTGGATGGACAGATCTGCGAACTGGATGATGGCCTGCAACCCGAACGCGGCATGGAGCATCAGATCGAAGTCGTGGTGGATCGACTGGTCATCCGAGACGGCATCCGGCAGCGACTGATGGAAAGCATCGAGGCAGCGCTGAAATGGAATGAGCGTGAGGTGCAGTTCCTCGTCGGCAACGACTCAGAGGAAGAAGTACTGACCTTTACCACCGCCTACGCGAATCCGCGCACAGGCTACCTGATGGAAAAGCTGACCCCTCAGCATTTTTCCTTTAACACTCATGCGGGTGCCTGCCCCACTTGTGAAGGTGTCGGTTCACTGATGGCCCCTGATCCGGGACTGATCGTGCCAGATACAAGCCTTTCTCTCAAAGACGGTGCCGTGAAGTCTTGGTGGTCAAAGAACCCGAAGCTGAAACAAATCCAGCAACTCGGTATCGAAGCACTGGCCAAGCATTTTGGCGCAGCCTTAGATGCTCCCTTCAAAACGTTACCACCATCCTTCCAAGACGCACTTTTTCATGGCACCGGCCAAGAGAGCGTCACCACGGGCTGGTCCACCAGCGCCACCAAACGTAGCCTGGCAAAGCCCTTTGAAGGTTTATTGAATGAGGCCCAACGTCTGCATCTCAATGCGGAAAGCGACTCCCTGCGCACTCAGTTAACGCGATTCATGAATCCACAGACTTGCCCAGCCTGTCACGGATGCAGGCTGCGTAAGGAATCACTGGCCGTGAAGCTAAGTTCTTCGGCACCTTTGCCCAAGAACGAAGAACAAGGAACAAAGAACCAAGAACCAACAACAAAGAACCTCTCCATCCACGATTTCTGCGCACTCCCCATCCGCAATGCGCTATCATGGATGAAAGCACTGGAAGTCACTGAGCACCAGCGCGCGTATGTGAATGAGCTGCAAAAGGAGATCCTCAAGCGACTCGAATTCCTGGAGCAGGTAGGCCTCGGTTATCTGGGCCTGAATCGCGAAAGCGGCACTCTCTCGGGAGGAGAAATGCAGCGCATCCGTTTAGCGACCCAGATTGGTGCGGGTTTAGCGGGTGTGCTTTATGTGCTGGATGAGCCCAGTATCGGACTGCACCCATCAGACACCGAGAGACTCATTCAGACGCTTTTGCGACTGCGTGACCTTGGCAACACGGTTCTCGTCGTCGAGCATGATGAAGCCATGATGCGTGCTGCCGATCATGTGATCGAGCTAGGACCAGCCGCAGGAGTGCATGGTGGCAGGATCACTGCCCAAGGCACACCCGCTGAAGTCATGGCACTCAAGGAAAGCCTAACAGGGGCGTATTTGAGCGAGACGCTGCGGATCAAAGCACCCTCAGGCAGAGTGGCCCCAGCCGCTGATCTCCTTTCTCGCAGCAGCGAGCCCAAGTCCCTCATCATTCACCAAGCCAGAGAGCATAATCTACGCTCTGTGACTGCTGCCTTCCCAGTTGGCTGCTTCACCTGTGTCACCGGAGCTTCAGGCAGCGGCAAATCCACCCTAGTGAATAAGGTTCTCATGCGGGCGCTCCAGCGGCATTTTTATCGCGCCAAAGACGAACCTGGAAAACATGAATCCATCACTGGCCTGGATGCTTTTGATAAGGTGGTCGTCATTGATCAATCCCCTATTGGTCGCAGTCCACGCAGCAATCCGGCCACCTACACGGGTGCCTTCACAGCCATCCGTGAGCTCTTTGCGCAGCTGCCGCTCGCACGTGTTCGTGGTTATGACTCCGGTCGCTTCAGCTTCAATACGCCAGGAGGGCGCTGTGAGAAATGCCAGGGCGACGGTCAGATCAAAATTGACATGCATTTCCTTGCGGATGTCTATGTCACTTGTGATCACTGCCAGGGAAAACGCTACAATGCAGAGACCTTGGAGATCACTTTTAAAGGCACCAACATCGCCGAGGTTCTAGCCATGACCGTGACGGAAGCCGCACGTTTTTTTGGCAAGGCTAGCCACATCTCGGCCAAGCTACTGACACTGGAGGAATGCGGCCTTGGCTACATCTGTCTAGGACAAGCCGGCAACACCCTATCAGGGGGTGAGGCCCAACGCATCAAATTGTCCGCCGAACTGGCCCGCAAAGCGACCGGACGCACACTCTATGTGTTGGATGAACCAACGACTGGTCTTCACTTTGCCGATATTCAGACCCTGCTCGGCGTGCTCTTTCGACTGCGTGATGCAGGCAATACACTCATCGTGATTGAGCATCATCTGGATGTCATCCGCTGTGCAGACTGGATCATCGACCTCGGCCCAGGCGGTGGCAATGAGGGTGGCTACATCGTCGCTACTGGCACGCCCGAAGACATCATGAAAGTGCCTGAAAGCGTCACCGGACAGTTTCTCAAAATGTAATTCCACATGCTTCGTCAATTCATCCTCTACGTTGCCGTTTTGGCAGGAACTCAGCTGTTGGCCCAGAACACCGAATGGCAGAAGATCACGCCGGATCTGATTGTTCCAGCCATCACCGAAGGACCACCCGCAGCCGGTCAGCGTGTCCGGCAAACCACGGCAGGCTGGGAAACCACTCAGGTCCATCATTTACTTTATCTACCACCAGACTGGCAGCCTAACGCCAAACTGCCTGTGCTGATTGAATACGCAGGCAATGGCCCCTTCAAAAATGCGCTGGGAGATAGCAGTGATGGCACGGTGGAGAGTTGTCTGCTTGGATATGGCATCAGCGCTGGGAAAGATTTCATCTGGGCCTGCCTGCCTTTTATTGAAAACGCCAATGGCACTCAGCGCAATGCCCTGAAGTGGTGGGGAGATCTTCAAGAATCCAAAAACTACACTCTAAAAACTGTGGCCGATGTTTGTCATCGTTTCGGTGGTGATCCTGATCGTGTCATTCTCTGCGGCTTCTCACGCGGCAGCATCGCCTGCAATTTCATTGGGCTGCATGATGATGAAATCGCCAAGCTCTGGTGCGGCTTTATTTGTCATAGCCATTACGACGGAGTCCGTGCCTGGCCTTATGACGGTGCTGATCAGGTTTCTGCCACCAACAGACTTCGCCGACTAGGCAACCGCCCGCAATGGATCAGCCATGAAAATACGACCTCTGCGACTGAGGCCTGGCTCAAAAGCACCACGATTCAGGGGAACTGGACCTTTACCTCGATGCCATTCCCCAACCACACCGCTGCTTGGGTGCTGCGTGATCTACCAGAAAGACGAAAGCTACGTGAATGGGTCAAGCAGTCGCTTGCATCCGCAAGACTTCGTCAGTAGCTCATTTTTCATCCAGAACAGCCTCCACGGCTCCCTCAAGAGGCCGAGAGCCATCGCCGCCGAGTGTCTCATCAAGAGCTTCTAACCGCTGAATCAAATCTGCCAAATGCTTGCGCGGATACATACCGCCAGCAGCCTCGCAAAAATGCGTCCGACAGCCAAAAGGACGATGCGCATACACCGTGCAGCGCCCGTCTCTACCCAACAATGGACAAGCACCTTCGGGATGAGGCTTCAAGACTTTCCGACCACTGCCACGCACCCCGATGGCTAGATAAAGCGCTTCTCCACGAGTCAGCAGTGGCGTTTTGCCCGTGAGACGAAAATGACAGCAGCGCGTGCGCATCTGGCAGTCGCGCGGCAGCGGGCGAGCCTCAATCTCGGCGTAAATTGACTGGATTTCCTGTTTGAATTCAGGGTTTGGTTTTTTCCGATCTCGCGCAGATTTCACAAAAGAGATTAAATCAGGCTGCCCATGAAATCTGGATTTTTTCACCATGCTGCTCATGCGCAGGATTCAGCGCCCGCATTTCCAACTCCAGACTGTCGGATGTAGCTCGAGCTATCACCCAGCCGTTTGGACGTGACTGATTAAACACATAGGCCACGGGCGGCAAATTAATCAAATGTAGGCCTGTGGCCTCATGCAGTTTATGTTCCCAGGTGTGAGTATGACCATAGATCAGCGCTTTCACTTTCTTATGCCTCGCCAGCACCTTGAAAAGCGCCTCACTGTCCAACAAACCCGTGGCTTTTTTACCCTCAGGAATCGGACCTTGAGGATTATGATGCATCATGACGACTGTCGGCTTGTCCGCGGCCGCAGCTAGACTACGATCCAGCCATCCAAGCTGCGCCTCACCGAGTTCCCCCGGAGTGTGATTGATCTCAAAAAGCGAGTCTAAGAGAATCCAATTCATGGTCGCGCTGCTGAGGATCTCCACATGTTTTCCTTCTACAGGATGAGGATCCTGAGGACTGGTCATGGCGCCAATAAAATGCTTCCGATCATCATGATTGCCGAGCGTGCAGTGAACTTGAATCGCGTTTTCACGCAGAGGCGCAATCAAATTCAAAAAAGTCGCATAATCTGCCTGCTGACCATCCAAATAAGCCACATCACCATTGAGGAGTACCCCGAAAGGTTTTTGCCCCAGTTTGAGCACCTGATTCACACAACGCGCCAAATTTTCTCCCATTACAGCACCCCGCGCCTCAAGTTTCTCATCTGCAGCAATGTGCGTATCCGAAAAAAGCACCCAAGTCTCTGCATTCCCAGCCTCTGCGGCCTCTGACATAGAAGACACAAAGGCAGCTGCAAGGCTACCTTTGATCCAACGGCGACGTGAGATAGGAGGAAGTGTGATCGGCATAGTCTTGAGCAATAAACGTCATGAAGACACCAGAACAATCAGCACCAGTCACGCAAAGCACGCATTTTGACATGCGCAGCACCGCGATCTAACAGCGACTCTGCTAAAACTTTACCCGCATGCATGTCAGAAGCTTTACCTGTGATGACGAAGCCAGCAGCCGCATTCAGTACCGCGATGTCACGCTTAGCGCCTTTGATTGTGCCACTGAGGATGCCCTCGATAATGGCTGCGTTTGCCGTTGCATCACCACCCACGAGCTCGTCTAAATCTGACTTTGCAAATCCAAGACTGGCTGGATCAAGTTTTTCTTCGATGAGCTGATCGCCAGCGAGCTTGCAGATATGATTAGAGCCCAGAGTGGAAAGTTCATCCATACCGCCACCACTTTTGACCTTACCATGAACGATCCAGGCCCCCTTACGACCCAATGTCACTAAAATTTCTCCAAAGGTGCGCGTTAACGCCGGATCAAAGACACCAATAAGTTGATAGTCTGGACGCGCTGGATTCAGCAGAGGGCCGAGCAAATTAAAAATGGAACGACTACCCTCAGCTGCTAGGATTTTACGTGCACCAACCACGGCTTTGAAAGCAGGATGATAAAGCGGCGCAAAAAAGAACCCCAGTCCCAAAGTCTCGATCCCCCGGGCCACTCGGTCGACTGGCAGATCTATGCGAATGCCCAGTGCCTCTAAAACATCGGCTCCACCCGCCTTGCTGGTGACACCACGACTGCCGTGCTTTGTCACACAGACACCGCCTGCTGCCAAAATGAACATCGCTGTCGTCGATACATTAAAAAGATGGAGCTTATCCCCACCCGTTCCGACCACATCCAGCATCGGTCCCGGAAGCTTGCTACGATCCAGCCCAGGATCGACTGCGAGTTTCAAAAATTCCTGCACAAAAGCGGCAATCTCTTCATGAGTCTCACCCTTTTTTGCCAGGGCACGAAGGAAGTCTGCTTTTAACTCAGCCGATTCGTGTTCATCCACTAAAAAGGCAGCCGCTTCCCGCACTTCGGCGGGGCTCAGGCTTTTTCCGGCTGATAAAGTAGAAAGGAGTGTCTGCATGGAAGCGAAAGTCTGCCAGACCTCAGTGCTTTTGGCAAACAGACTCCATGAAACTTCCTGTCACGCGAGGGTTAGCTCTTTATCCTTGGCGTTTTATCCTTCATCTTCACTCATGTCACTTATTCTCGGAATCGACCTCGGCACGACCAACTCTCTGGTAGGGGTGGTCGATAGCGGTTTCCCCATCTTATTAGCTAATGAAGAAGGTCAGCGTCTGACGCCCTCAGCCGTTAATTATGCAGCCGATGGCAGCTGCATCGTCGGTGCAGCAGCTTTGAGAAAACGGGCACTCGATCCAAAACGCACAGTCACCAGTGTGAAGCGTCTGATTGGACGCCGATCCGGCGAAGGCGACTGGCAGCCACCTTATCAGCTCAGTGAGATTGGGACCACACCCGTGCAAGTATCCGCTGAAATTTTAAAACTGCTAAAAGCAATCGCTGAGCGTGCACTGGAACAACCCGTGAACCGAGCCGTCATCACCGTGCCGGCCTACTTCAATGATGCTCAGCGCAACGCTACCAAGCAAGCAGGCGAGCTGGCGGGACTGACTGTGGAACGCATCGTCAGCGAGCCCACCGCAGCGGCCTTGGCCTATGGTTTGGACAAGCTCAGTGAGCGACAAAAAATCGCTGTGTATGACCTCGGTGGCGGCACTTTTGACATCAGCGTGCTAGAGATGCGTGAAGGCATCTTCCAAGTCCTCAGCACCGCAGGTGACACCCAGCTCGGAGGAGACGACATTGATCGTGCGATTGCCGAAAGCATCTGCCCAACCGGAGCGGACCCTGCGCAGTTCGTCGAAGCTGCTGAAGCTGCTAAAAAACGGCTCTCCACAGAAGACAGCACTCGCATTGATCTCCCCTTTTATGATGGCAGCATAAGCCTAAGTCACGAAATCAATCGCAACGACTTTGAAAAGCTGGTGCGTCCTCTCATTGAGCGCACACGCACCCATTGCCTACGGGCTTTAAGTGATGCTGGCGTGAACCCCGATGATTTGGATGCAGTCATCCTTGTGGGTGGTAGCACGCGCATTCCCATGGTGCGCCGCTATGTCGCAGAGATCTTTGGGCGGGAGCCCGATATCTCCCAAAATCCAGATGAAGCCGTGGCCCTCGGTGCCGTGATTCAGGCAGGCATTTTAAGTGGCTCGCTCAAAAATGTACTACTGCTGGATGTGACCCCACTGTCTCTCGGCATTGAGACCTTTGGCGGACTCATGAACACCATCATTCCGCGCAACACCACCATTCCATGCAAAGCCGGTGAGATGTTTACCAACGCTGTCACCAATCAGCAGGACATGCTCATCCGTGTGCTTCAAGGCGAGCGTGAACTTGCCAAAGATAACTGGGAACTCGGACGCATTGTCCTACCCTTCCCTCCCGGTGCCAAAGGCAGTGCGCGAGTGGGCGTTCAGTTTGCCATTGATGCCAATGGCATCCTGCAAGTGCTGGCGCGCGACACCGCAACCCAAACGGACACGGTGTTAGAAATTCAAAACACCGCGGTCGATGTGGATGATGATCGCGTGGAGCAGATGATTGCCGAGAGTGTTGAATACGCTTTCGAAGACATGAACGAGCGCGTCTGGACCGAGGCTAAGCTCAAAGCCGAGGAATTGCTGCCAGCCGTCGATGCTGCGCTGATGCAATTTGGCGATGCGGTCAGTGATGACGAGCGCTCAGCCATCATGACCGCCGCAGTAAAGGTGCGCACAAGCCTGAATGCTCCAGAGCACGACGCCAAAGCACTCAAAATGGCAAATCAAGAGCTTGATGATGCCACTCAGGAGTTGGCTGTCCGACTCGTTGAGCGCGCCATGGAAGAGTCACTGCTGAGGCGCGGACTCGTTTGATACTAAGTCTCAACTCCAGTCTTCCTCACCTTTAATCAAACAACATGAAATCCATCTGGCGCATCCACGGCATTGATCACGACCTCAGCAAGCGCGGCATGGTCATGGGCATTGTTAATGTCACGCCAGACAGCTTTTCAGATGGCGGACGCTTTCTAGATACGGGACGCGCGGTGGAACATGCGCTGAAACTGATCAGTGAAGGTGCTGACATCCTGGACATCGGCGGTGAATCAACCCGACCCGGTGCTGAACCTGTGGAAGCTGCAGAGGAACTTCGTCGTGTGCTGCCAGTCATTCGCGCCGTGCGTTCAGAAACAAAAACGCTCATTTCCATTGATACGATGAAGGCCAGCGTCGCCCGTGCCGCCGTGGATGCAGGCGCAAATATCATTAATGACGTCACTGGTCTGCGTGGAGATCCCGCCATGCTACGCGTCGCCTCAGAGTGTGAAGCAGGGCTGGTCATCATGCACATGATCGGCACTCCACAAACGATGCAAAAGCTGCCTCAGTACGACAACGTGGTTCTTGAAGTGCAGCGTTATTTTGAAGCTCGCCTGCAAAGTTTAAAACAAGCAGGCATTTCTCCAGAAAGAATCGTCTTTGA
>JAIXOU010000055.1 GCA_027486585.1 Verrucomicrobiaceae bacterium
CTAGTCACGGTGATTGGTTTTCCATTGGGTCCAGGTCCAGTGACTTTTACTGTGTAATCGCCTGAATTAGCCACTGTGACGCCACAAAGGCTCAGGGTAGAAGAGTTGGCACCGAGAATGGCCACACCATCTCTGAACCATTGAATCGTCAGGGTAGCGGGGTCTCCGCTAATATCCGCTGCAAGTTCGATATCACCACCCTCAGCTACAGCCGGAGGAGAAACTGGAGCGGCAACTCCAGGACCGTCGGCGACCGTGAGTAAGCAAGGTATGCTGGTGACAGTGTTATTCGTCTGAGTGGATAAAGACGGACCCGTTACTACAACACTATAGGTGCCATTATCGGTGGCAGTCGGACTGCTAATTGTGAAAGTATCCGAATTGGTGCCAACATTGGACGCACCCTTCTTCCATTGGTAAGAGAATGGACCACCCTCACCATTCATGACGACCTTGAAGCTGAAGGGATAGCCCACCGAGCCTTGACGGACAGAGGGTAAGTTCACGGCAAAGGAAAGTGGCCAATCGACCGTCAAAGTAGCAGGATTACTCACCACACCAACGGGTGCAGGATTCAGAGGACTGAAGACGCGGACGGTGTAATTGCCTTCGTCAGCCTGTGTCACCCCTGTCAAAATGAGGGTCTGATTGGTAGCCCCCAAGACAGGATAGGTGCCTTTATACCATTGGAAGGTATTTGGACCCGTGCCTGTAAATTGGGTGCTAAGTGTCACATTAGCCCCCTGGGCCACGGTTTGTGAAAGAGGATGGGTGGTAATCACAACAGGAACTGCAACCCCATCCGCTATAATCTTGCCGGTGGTCAAAAACTGCGATGTATTCCAAACTGTCGCCGCAGGCAGCTGCAGCAGATTCAAAAGATTGGTGAGTTCACCAAAAATGGTCAGTCCACCTGCGTTTAGGTCCAACAAATCAAATTCATCCCCTACAGCTGGAACAAAGCCAGGCGCTGCCTGCACGACAATGCGCGAACTGGCCGTGGCCAGATTGATGGTAGTGCCTGCAAGCTTGGTCATATTGCTGACGCCAATAGTGAACTCGATCACAGAATCAGGCCCCACGGTAATGGGTCCTTGAATCGTTAATGTCTCCACAGGGGCTGTGCTGGAGCTTGGATCTCCGGGCCTGAGCACGGCAGGACTGCCTGAAGTTCCTGTCAAATTAACCGCACCAGTGATACTACCGATGCCACCAAGAACAGTACCAGGATTAACCGTGATTGCACCTGTGCCAGAACCTGAATCATTCGCGCCAGCAGGCGTATTCATGATCAGTAGCGTTCCTTGATTGATGGTAATACCACCGCCAAAGGTGTTATTGCCAGTCAGGCTTGCAATGCCTGAACCTTCCTTGATGAGAGAAAGTTTGTCACTAGTTGCAAGAACTCCACCATTAGCTTCTGAAATGACCCCTTGATAGACAAGTCCAGGGCCGGAAGCAATGAATGAGCTGAGGGAAACAAATTGAGTTTCACTCTCTGCTGATAGGTTTTGTAAAGTCATCGCACCAGTAAAGGTCGTTTGACCAGAAGTAATCGTGCTTGCGACACCGACAATGGACGTCCCACCATTGGCATTCACATCAATCGCGTTTCCTACCGTTAAACCAGAAACTGACGCAAGTAGAGCTCTGCTATTGACGGTTGTCTCATCGACCCAATTAACGGAAGAAAGATTGAGATCTCGGACATCACCCAAAAGATAAAAAGATTTACCAGCTGAGGTTCCGGCCAAGACACTAACCTTAGTTCCGTAGAGCATCTCCGAAGGCTCATCGAACGGAAGAATCCTGATAAGGTTGATTTCTGATGCTGATAAAGAAGTGGAATCCCCATTGATGACGAATTTATAGAGACCATTGCGTTCAGGGTGATCAGCCTCGTCTTTAACTAAGATCACGGTGTTAAGGATGGCCTCCTCGAAGTAATAGAATCGGCTGCCAACAGTAGTGACATCAACTTTAATGCCCCCGAGTGTTTCAGAAACTTCAAAGGTGGTGCTTGAAATCCTGTTCACAAAATAATCTTTTTGACCTTGAATACCGACTGGCAGAATTTCTCCGACAAATCTAATCTTAGTGCCACTGGCAAGGTTTCCGGTGAAGCGATCACTTGTTGTAGTTACGGTTGTGGAAACCAAGCCAAAGAACTTACCATCAATCGTAGGCCCGACTTTAACAAATACCCCCGGCCCACCGACAGTTGCATTGCTGCCATTATGGTTAATAGAGAACGTGCCACCATTCAGAAGCATGGATTTCCCATTCGTGGCCCTATCCGCAGTGAGCACTTTTGGCGCAGCATCTCCAAGCTCTATGGTGCTGGTTCCGAGAGCTGTCGTTCCGTTAACACCAGTGGTACCAGCAAATTGTAGGGTGCCCGAGCGAATCACCACAGCACCATTTACGGGGGCACCAGATCCAGCAGCAAGTTTGGGACCATCTAGGGAGGTGCCAAAAAGATTGGCCGCGTTGGTGAGGTTAAGGATGCCCTCACCGACCAGTTTAAAGCCCGAAGGACCGGAAAGGATTCCTGATATCGTTGCGGTCTGTCCAGCAGCAGGTGCCAAAATAGCAGTACCCTGCAAATCGACGTTTCCAGACCAAGTGGTATTCCCCGCGAAACTAACACGCGAATAACCACTTGCATCGTTACGAATCAAAAAGGCTAAATCACCGTCCGTTTCGTTGTAATAGGAAACGGCCGGCAATCCATCAGTCATGATCAATGAGGAAGATTTTCCGACATCACCCACAGAAGCAAGAAGGGTTGATGTAAGGGGCCATTGTCCGCCATCCGAACTTGTCGCCACAATCATCTTTAGATCGTTAGTATTAGCATCATAGAAACTGACGGCAGGCCTATCTTTAACGGAGGTGGGTTGTCCATTAACTAGCGCCAAACTAGGAGTGCCGCCGGCTTTACCGCTGCCATCCAAAATTTGAGCTGTCCCCCACGAACTACTAATCGGGAAATCAAGGTCACTGACTTTGATCTTTCTGATCGATGAATCAACTGAATCTCGGAGATTGTTCTCTAATCCAGCGACATTATTTGCTCGGATGAATTTTAGATTAAAACCCGCGCCGACGACCGTCTGATAAGCTATGGCTGGAAAGCCATCGACCAAAGTCATCGAGAAATGCGGTAGATTGACAGTATCGGCGACTTCGACAGGAATTCGCCTTGGAGAGCTCCAGTTCGTCACAGGGAAGGCGTTCACATCGCCCGTTGAATTATTAGCTACAACATATTTCAGCTTGTTATTGGTTGCATCACCATAAGCAATCACTGGAGTACCAATAGCTGCACGATTTTCAACGCCAGCGGAATTTGCTGAAATGGTCACTTCATCGTCGCTCGTATCAGTGGGCGTGCCGAGTGTATCTTTGATCAATACATCACCACCAATGTTGGCGATCATCATAGAAATCCCCACACCGACATCATCGGTGGAATCGATCAACTGAGGGTTTGGCCAGGAACCACCATTTACATCCGTGGATCGGACATATTCGATATCCTGGTTGGTCGCCTCATAATAACACACCGCAGGGTTACCATTGACAGAAAGAAGCGAGTTATACTTTCCAGTATCAAGAGGAGTATGAGTAAACAAAGGATCCTTAGCACCGAGAGCATCAATCCTGGCCACGGCCCGTTGATGCAAGCCACCGAGATTCGTAAAGATACCGCCGAGAAGAATTTTGTCGTCAGCAGGCAGAGTACCTTGCTGAATGATCAAATCTCTAACCTCAAAGTTAGGATCAGGATTGAATATTGGATCAATGTTACCATTTGATAACACACGTCCCAGGAAAGAACGCTGGAAATCCCCCAAGATGGAAAAGGTGCCGGAAACCAAGACACTGCCCGTTCTTTCAAGAACTAGGCGATTAACGGTTCCATTCACCTCTTGAGCAAAGCTATTATCAAGGGTGCCATTGACGTTAATTCGTGCAAGCCGCGTCCTGCTCTGTACACTGCCTGCGAAAGCTCCAAAACTGCCCCCAACAAGCAGCTTATTATCAGGCATTGTTACAATGGCATTCACATCACCATTGGCATCGGGATTGAACGTTGCATCAAATCCCCCATCCAATTCAATGCGGGCGAGACGATTGCGGTTATCGTTTCCTCTGACGCTTGTGAAATTCCCACCGACCACATAGGCATCTCTCACTGGTTGGTTTGGCAGAACCACATTTTGAACAGTGATAGCACGCACTTCGCCATTGCGAATATCAGGAGAATTAAACGAATTGTCCAAACTCCCATCTGCATTAAGACGCGCCATGCGCGAGCGGTTAACACCACCAATATTGGAGAAGGCACCGCCAACAAGGAACTTCTGATCTGCCAGCTCAAGCAACACACGAACATCACCATTTAAGTTCTGACTAAAGCTCTCATCCAAAGTGCCGTTTTCATTCAAGCGAGCCAATCGACTTCTAGTGACATCATTGGTATTTGCGGCATTCCTTAGCGTGGTAAATGTGCCACCAATGATAATTTTACCGTTTGCCTGAGGCAGAATATCCCGAACCTCACCATTTTGAACAACGAGAGCATTGAAGGTCGGATCGATAATCCAGTTGCTGGTAGCTGCGTCTTTTTCAAGACGAACAATGCGTCGTTTGTTGTTATTGCCATCAAAACGGGTGAAAGAACCTGCGACAAGGATTTTTCCATCGGCTTGAGCTGCCACAGCTAAAACATTGGGTGCAAGAATAGGCGTTGGATTTCCCCAGACAACCCCAGGCACGTCGTTCGAGCGCACATACATGAGTGTTTTGCTGGTCTCATCATAATAGGTGATGGCTGGATTACCATTGATGACCGCCAGAGAGGGAGATTTGCCCACATCACCACGACTCGCGATTGTGATAGGAGTATTCCATGATGTCCCACGGGAATCTTGAGCATGAACGTATTTTAGATCCTTGTTCGTCGAATCATAGTAGGCAATGGCTGGCGTGCCATCAACAAGGATCATTTTTGATTCAATGCCCACATTCGTGGTAGTTTGGCTGCTATCTACTTGGCCTCCGGCGACCCATGCAGCTGAGTTAGAATTAACAGCCCCTACTTCAAGCTTCTTATTAATCGTGCCGCCCTCAATTTGAAGATCGATTCCTGCGCCTGAACGGGTATTCGTTCTGCTAGTGCCAAGCCGCACGGCACCCGTGCTTGCCCCAGTTGAACCAAAAACATTGGGAACATTGGCAGCAATGACACGTCCTTCGGCAATTTCAATGCCACCTGAATTCGTGTTTGTCACGCCGAGACGGAGTGACCCAAGGCCAAATTTAATGAGTCTTCCCAAGCCCGACAGATCTCCCGCCAATTCAGCATCGACATCTGCCAAGCCATTACCGACGTTGATTGCCTGGCTGAATGCGCTCAAATCAAGCGGGTTTTGGAAAGTCAACTTATGCGTGGCATCTGCGCTGCCGAGGAGTAGTGAAGAGCCATCTGGAACAAAGCCTTGGTTCCCAAAGCGCAACCGCTCAGGCGTCGATGATCCACCGAAGCTTACGCTGCGATCTGCGCCATAGGCTGCAAAACCACCATTCCCTTTGAACTCTATTCTATCATTTCCTGCGCCCAAATTTCGGCTGAAATTTTCTACACCAAGTCCCAAAATACCGCCTTCAACCACGATAGGACTTGTCCCTCCAGTGCTTGCAATGCCTCCGGGAATTGCATTTTGAGAATCAAGCCGCAAAACGCCACCATGAACAAAGGTGCTACCAGTGTATTGATTGGTTCCCGACAAAATGGTCGTGCCAAGACCCGTTTGAATCAAATTCACCGTTTCTGTAAATAGGTAGGTTTGTCCTGATTGATTGCTTTGTGCTGGCAGACTCAGACCTACAATCTGATTATCTACATCTACACGTGTCACGACGGTGCCGGGAGCAATACCGGGACCGTCAACTCGAATCCCGACCTGGAGAGAGAGCAAGAGCGTCGTTGAATCAAAACTTCCAACGACTTTCAGCACTGATTGTCCCGCGATTAGTGATCCGAGTCCTTCTGTTGAGCCTTGAGTTTCTCTTGAACGATCAATGATCCCAGCACCGATCGTAAAGGTTGAAGCTGGATTGTAGTTATGAATGATAAAATCACTATTCTTACTATTGAACAAACCACCTGTTATGTTTCCAGGCCCCATGATTCGCTTCTGGGCTCCATTAACATCAAAGGCGACTAGGATCGCACCTGACAAGAGTTCGAGGGTTTTGCCAGAATTGATGTTAATAGTGCTATCAACGGAGCTTTCGTAGCGGATCGTGTTTACAAAACGATTTTGTGCAATTGTGCCCGTGAACGCTTGCGACGCTACTTCAGAAACATTGTCGCTAGCCTGCGCTGATCCTGATCTGATCGCCCATTGTGAGGTATCGGTAATGGTAATCAGAGAATTGTTTGCCGAAGTAATTTCTCCCGTGGATGAGATAAAAGCAAAATCATTGACGCCACCGAATGGATTAGAGCCCAAGTTTCTGAATGTCGCCCAAGGCTGCATACCGCGAGATTGGGATGCCAGGAAAATTTTAGCCGGGGCACTCGATGTTTCAGCATTCAGAGTGAACAGCAAGCTACCACCTGGGGAACGCACAGGTGCCGCATTCTCCTCCTGGCCCATCAACGTGAGGGTTGTTGAGCGGAAGTTAGTCGTTGCAATCAAGTTGTTAGGATCAAACGAAGCTACACTCGTTACTTTCAATTCAGAAGCGCCTTCTTCGATGAAAAAGGTACTGCCAAATGTCTGGGCCACGTTTCCTTCTGGCGTACCGCGCAGCTCAAGGGTTCCCCCAGCGACTCGTAAACTGGTCAAATTGGTCTGAGAGAAGTTCGTGGGCGAAAAAGTCCCAGGACTTGGGTTAGTATCAATAGCCTGTAGAAGTAACCGCCCCTGTTCGACACGGAAAGATTCCAGACCTGCATTTCCATTGAAGACAAGTGTTCCTGGGCCTTGTTTTTCAAAGCGATCTGAACCGACGAGAGTGCCAGTGAATGTGGCTATCGTATTTTCATGGCCAATATTTAGAATAGCCGACTCAGCCAATTGAAAGCCACGATTTGTTCGTGCTGATTCTCCGACATATTGGAGTTCACCGCCATTAAAGAACAGGTTAGATGAGGCCGCTGAAGATGCACCCAAGCTACCAATAACGCCTCCGTCAGTGAGTTTCTGCGCACGCAGCACACCTTCACCAATATAAGTGACTCCCGTGTATTGGTTATCACCGCTTAGCACCAGAGTGCCGCCACCCAGTTTTTCGATACCCGTAGAAGGCGTGAATCTGACTATTGAAGATTCACCCGTGAAAAAGTGGTTTGAACTGACTTCAATGTCTCCATCAGAGAAAATAAATGAGATGGTTGCCCCGAAAGGTATTCCAGGTCCAGACATTGGCATTCCAATGTAAAGGTCCGTTGTGCTTACAATGCCGAACTCAGAGGCATCATTGAGAACACCATTACCTGGCTTCACTAAACCGATGATACGACGGCGATAAGTATCCCCAGTACTTGCCTTAGAAGAAATATTCCCGTCAAAGACATAATCACCACGACGGTAATTTCCATCGTGATCCCAACTTAGGGTAACGATCAGATTTACTTTATCAACAGCGACGACGCTAGTGCCAGCAAGAATACCAGGACCTGTGACGCTCATGCCTGGAGTCAGATTTTTAGCATTGACGACACCCGCCAAAAAGCGCCGATTTGGATCACTTGCGGCTCCTGATTTGACTACATTAACAAAACTATAATTGACGGGATTGGTGCGGATGATTTCATCATGCGGAATGCTGATGCTTACCACTTTAGTTCCTGAGTTGATGGCGGTAATCAAGGTGCCGTTGGTGATGCCAGTGCCTGAGACTGTATTGCCAATCGCCAATCCATCCACGGAGTTTAAAGTTAACTCAAGATTATTAGTGCTACTAGCCACCCCAGACAGGGTGTAACCAAAAGAGTAGTTAACCGGTAAAGCACGAACAACGCCATCATGGTCACGATTTAAAGTGATCGTGCGGCTTGGAACATCGATAGCAAAAACGGTCGTTACGTTATTGATTCCAGTCCCCGTGATAACCTGACCTATGACGACACCTGTGATATCATCCAAAATGACTGAATTACGAATAGCTCCAGTGAGGCGGCCTACTCTTTGAACGGCTAAGCGGTCTGTAATCTTGGCCCCAATGTTCAGCGAACCCAATTCGTTGTATTGATGAATCAACAAATTCTGCAAGTTCCCCTCACCGCCGGTTGAAATAGAACCGGTGCCATTAATTGCGGAATCATTAGCACCCACAGTCGGAGAAATCAGAATCCCCCCTGAACGGATTGTATTGAGTGCTGAGTTGGTCAAATTAACAGTCGAAGCATTCTGAGTAGCAAACCGCAATGAGAATGTGTCACGCCCAGCAGGTGTAGAAATAGTCAAATTTTGGGTTACCGCTGTATTACTCAAAGGAGCCCAGCTAGAAACATACTCGCCGTTTGGCATAACGAATCCATCGTTGAACGATCCGCCAATGGCTTCGTTGCGGGCCCAATCTAATTCGGTATTGCCACTGTCAAAACTACCATTGGCCAAAAAGGTTGGTGAACCATAGGTCCCCAGATCTTTGACATTATTCACATATTCGTTACCACCCGAAAGCGCCACACTAAAAATCCCGCTCCTTTGAGGATCACTATTAACGAAAGCGACGACGTCATTGTTTGAGTTCTTTTCTTCCGTGGTGAAAATGGTATAAATGTAAGGGCTGGCTAGGGTCCCATCACCCGTGAGAGAAGCAGTAATGTCACCCAAGACAGGCTGTGGTGAGATGGCGACTTTTATCTTACCATTGCCTTGAGATGCTGGGAAATTAACTGAATCAGCGGTAAAGGTTAAGGCCGAGCTGCCAACGCGTTTTGGTGTTCCCTGGCTCTCGACTGTATGCACACCGGTGCCAATATCAGTAATGTTTACTGGCGAACCATCGATGGACAGACTGAGTCGGAATGAGCGGGTTGCGACATCAATCAAATAGTAGTCCACCCCGGAACTCAAACCGCCAGGAAGAGTTCCATAGGAAGCTAACCGGACCATGCCACCTTTTGACAACCGATGTTCACCTGATGAAGTTAATGTATCAGATTGCGAATTCACCGTGAATGAAATCTGACTGGTCATGGTCAAGATGCCCGTACCTGCACTGGTAATATTAACGGGTGAAACCGTATTCCCGGGAAGCAGAGCTACCTGCAAAGTGCCAATACGTGAGGGGACTCCTGAGTTGTCAGAGGCACCAGAAGTATCAACCACGTAATAGCTGACAGAGGATGAGAGACCGCCCGGCAATGTGCCAGTGCTGCTGAAGCGGACTAAGGCCCCGTTTGCAAGTGTATGAGGAAGAGGATCACCATTTCCATCTCTGGTCGTTAACCGATCTGTCGATGAATCAGCCGTCGCAGTGAAAGTATAACTGCTATTCCCAGGAATAACCCAGAAGGCATTCGTGACAGCATCGCGGACAATGGCCCAAGCACCCATGAGGCCATTGATATTAGGCTGATCTGTTTTCACAAGCCGCCCAGAGTCAACATAGAGTGAACTACCCGTGTTACGAAGTACACCATTCAAGCGAATGGAGGAGGTTCCTCCTTCTCTGAAGATTTTACTGACACCCGACTCTAAAATAGTCCGGCCAACAATTTCTTCATGATCGCCTCCAGATAGAACGATCTCACCGCCTCGGCGGGTACCTCCAAGTCTCAAGTCAGCGTTATCTACTAATTTAGAAGCATTATTGACGGAGTAATCGAGCACCAAAGTACCAGCACGCACTGCAAATTCCCGCACGCTGTTTAGACCATTTGTAACAGGCATCAAGGTCTCTCCTTGTAGCAGGAGACGGCCTTCGCCTTCTTGAATGATGCGATTGGTTCCAGTCAAGTTACCAGCCAAGGTCAAAGATCCTCCCTGCCCTACATTGATCGTGCTGACGCTATTAATTTGAATGTTGCCTGCCCAGATTGATTTGCTGTCAACAGGCACCGCCAAGGTGCCTCCTTCCAAGTACAATGTCTCTGGCGTTAGATAATCCACATTTGAAAGCAGCAACGTGCCATTCGTTAGATTAACACCACCGGACGGATTACCAACCTTCTGAGTCGCGTAATAAAGAGAACCTTTTGTACCCTCAGTAGTAAAGTCCACAGGGACGGCATTGGGCTCTGGAGTTAACGACACCTGAAAGGTGCCATTGGCAGAATTAATGACGTAGTAGTAGGTATTCGTTAACAATTCTGTGGGCAGCACAGGGGTCACGCCGGCAACGATTTGCCCATTGAAAGTAATCTTATCACCATTGGTTAGATTCCCCGTAAAAGTATCTGCGACAACGTTCAGTGAAGTCGAGCTGAAACTATCGATCTTCGGCACGAAACGAACATTCACACCAGCACTGGAAATCGGCAATGCAGCGCCACCAACAGTTGCTGCAATCTGGAATGTGGTTCCGGTTGAACCAACGACGTAATACGCCTTATCCTTTTGTACGCCGCTAGGCAAAGTGGTATCTAAAAAGTAAGGAAAGGTGATCTGTGTCCCGTTGGCAAAGTTACCCGTAAAGGTATCAAGCGCAGGATTCACTGTCGTTTCTTCAGCATCTGTTCCCAAGGCGTTGTTAGCCGTCACCGCAAGAATGCCTTCATTGATGGAGGTTAGACCACTGTAAGAAGCAGCTTTACCCAGCACCCAGGTCCCCGATCCAAGTTTCATTAACCCTGTGATCTCGCTGATGCTTTTATCCCTTAGCTCTAGCAAAAGCGTGTTATCGCCCCTGCCGGTTCCACCAAGTGTCAGCGTGCGGTTACCGCCATCTTTGAAAGCGATGGGCTGGCTGAGGTCATTAATTTCAGTGAATAAATCCCTGTCTTCGCGACCGAATGTGATACGCGCTTCTTGATTGCTGCCATTCGCAATGATTGTGGCGCCATTAGCTCCCGTCCCCATCGTAAAGGAGCGGTTGGTTCTTTGCTGGGAAGTCAGGTTAAAAATAAGTGCTGATTTATCAATGAGTAAAAGCCCAGGATTATCACTACTCGCGTAACCAAGCACGCTCTCTGAAATAAAATTATCACTGATTCTTGTGACGGTTACGCTGCCATTACGGATTTCTAAACCATTGGAAAAGTTACTGCTGGTGTTCGTCAGCGCCAGATCTCCAGGCCCTTGTTTGATCAGACGCAATCCAAACGGTGCATTGAGATCATTTACAATTTTGCTATTCACCGTTTGGTTACTTGAAATATCAAAAATGAGATTGGTCGGAGCAGTAAGATCTATCGGCGCCTCAGTATTACTGATGGTGGATCCCACCGTATCGGTAATTTGCCGGATCGTTTGTGAAACTCCAGCCAATTGAAGAATGGATGCTCCCAAATTAAGGTTCAATCCACCTGTTCCTAAAGCATTAGGCGTCTTTAGTTTTAGAATACCTGAAGCCATCGAGATCGGCTGATCAAAACGAGTTCCTCCTAGCCAGGTGTTGTTTCCTTCAATCGTAATATTCCCCTGCGTTGAGCGTATGCCGCCTGTGAAATTGTTATTTCCAGTGATCACGATATCACCGCCCTGCTGGTTAATACCACCGATGGTATTATTTCCCAAAATGGTCAATAACCCATTGTAGTTCGCTGGAGCGACCGTTACGTCTGTTTGAATACCCGTCAAAAAGGTGTTCGAACTGGAAGCATTTCCAAGCGTCAAACTGTTGAATTGTTGTTCTGAAGAAGAGCGAATACCAACCTCTAATAAGCCTTCAGCATAAATCGGATTCGTGATCGCAAAATTAATGACAGGCACTCCATTGACATTGTCTGGATTGCTCGATCCCACCTCAATTCGGCCACCTGTGGTGCCAATCTTGAGTCCGCGGAATCCGTCACTAAAATTCAAATTCAAATCGTCCGCAGGTAGGGATGATGGAGCAGGGTGCCCGATCTGTAGAGTCCCACCATTGATCTGAATGTGATCTTGCACAAAGGCACTTGGAGCAGCACCCAGGCTAGCCAAAGACCTGACAAGCAAGGTCCCTGAATTAATATAAGTCTTACCCGTATAATTGTTGGCACTATTTAGGGTGAGCAGACCAGAACCCGATTTTGCTAGGCTAACTGAGCCACCTTTAAAGGTTAGTTCAGTCCCAGTTGTTATCACTGCAGTTGTAGGTGACGTCAGAGTGATACGGTTGTTGGTATCCACGGTCTCGATACGCGTTCCTGGTGCTATGCCCAGACCCGTAACCGACATCCCAGCCAACAAACCATTCTGGGCAAGCAAGTTCGGCAGTGTAATCTGGATGGTTCCCACTGGTAGTGAACTACTCAGAACCAAATTGACTTTTGATTCAAAATCTTGGATCGGATTATTGATCGTCAACGAACTGTTATTGATGAGATAAAGAGTCTGTGGCGCATTCAAGGCCGTGCCCACAGTCAACATTCCTGTACCACTGATTGTGGGATTTCCACTATTAGCCAAAATTCCTCCTGATTCCACACTCAGTCGGAATGACAAAACATTAAATGTCCCACCGGTTAAATTCAGTGAATTCACCGTATATGCATTATTTGCTGGTGGATTACTTGTTGGCGCTGTAAAACCAGACGATTTTACATTCTGGGTTGCATTCCAGGCAGCCGCTCCACCCGTCTGGTAATTTTCGAGTCTGGACACTCCTTTGGTCGCATCATAGGTAGCCCAGTCATTTTCGACCGTTGCCCATCCGCCAATAATCCCACCTTTAAGAGTTGGGTTTCTGGTAAACACAATGCGATTGAGAGCATTCGCGCCAAGAAGACTTGTGTCATCTCCAGATTCATCCTTTCTTCTGGATGAGAAATTCAAGGTTGCCCCGGGCTTCTGTTCGAGTGAACCAAATTGCAGTAAACTAGAACCTCCAACACCTGCCGTGGTGGTTCGGATGGTCAATTGGCCTTCTGACAGGAGTAGCTTCCCGATGGATTCTGAATAAGCGACGTTATCGACGCCATTGTTAGAGAACTCAAATCTACCTCCTTTTGAATTCAGAATGGCAGCGTCATCAATACGGTTCGTGTTATTCTGATTCCGTTCGATGATTCCAGACCCTGTCCTAGTATTGAAGGTAACTTCATTTCTGATGGTCATGATCCCGCCCAAACCAATATCGAGCTGAGTGCCGCTGAAGGTGCTATTAAGCGAAGTACTCCAAGTACCTCCAGTAGCAGTACTAAGTCCACCATTGCCTAAAGCGACCGTCCTTCCATTGGCTGAAATGATAGTTTTGATGCGATCAACCGTTCTTAAGTCGTTGATTGCGGCACTATCAGCAGCACGCGATACAGCCCAAGTCGCTCCATCTCCTGAGGATAAAATCAGGCCATCCTGGCCGGCAACTAATATCTGCCCACCCGCTGTGGCTACAGCACTTAGATCAAGACCTGTTCCAGAATTTCGTGAAGTCCAGCCAGAACCATTTCCTGAAGTTAGAATGGCCCCGTAATCACCCACTGCGATAAATTGTAATCCAGTCCAAAACACATCATCCAATTTAGGTAAGGGCACCTGAATCGGAGTCACGTTCTTGATTTTAGTGACCACCGAGCTTCCTGAAGCAATAGTGCCCGTGTAAATCCCCAAAGACACTTGAACAGGCGCACTTCCCACATTCAAATTAGGAGCACTGCTCAAAAAAACGGTATCATTGGCATCGTCCAAGACACTGACATAGAACGGCACGACATTATCTGCTCCTTGGGCATCACCCGTCACGAGAAGCAGCATGCCTTCCGTTAATTCTGAAAAATCAATAACCCCCGTGATAACGGAAGAATTATTGGTCACCACACCTTTAAATGTCAAAAGCGGCACATCACTCGCATTGCTCAAAGCTGGACTACTAAGTGTCAATTCATTCAGAGCTGAATTATAGCTGCTAACTGTGACATTACTTGGGATCTTGCCAGTCACAGAAGCCACGCTTTTGCCTTGGGAAAAATGGGTCGTTCCTGGTCGTCTCTGAATGCTTGGTAGATTGCTCACATTTCGCACAATGGGGTCATTCACCGTCAAATCACCATACAAGACACCAAAGCTCCCTCGGCCTTCGGTTGGGGGCACCCGAGTCAGCCAGATAATTCTTGAGTCTGGGAATAATCCAAAAATGATGCCTGTCTCGGTTCCATTGAAAGCACTGCCGTGCAGCGCCATTCCGACGGCTAAGCCTTTGAAATCACTGACTTCTGTGAGAAGCGAAGAACCTGCGGTAACAACGGCTGTAAAAGTGCGGATAGGTTTGCTGGCTTCCGTAATGGTGGAGGCAGTCGTCATGGTAAAACCAGTAGCCTCGACACTTCTTACCCTGGTGCCTGCCGGAATACCCGATTCAGCAAACACGGGAATACCCGTCCTAACCGACTGAATTCCACTTACATTCGTGATTGAATTATTTCCTGATGTATTTCCTTTGAAGACTCCAAAACTCACTGCAGCTCCCGCTGCTGCACTGCCACTCATCGTCACGGTGCTACCAGCAACATCCGTAATGAACTGCCCCGAGGAGTTAAGCGGTGGTGTCTGATTAGACCATGTAATCCCGTCTGGGGAAGTCAGTAACCGCCCCGCCGTGCCTACGGCAACAAAAGTTGTTGGTGAAGCGCTGATGGAATTTAATGTGTTAGAAACACCAGAAGTCCGAACGAGCCAAGATCCGGTCTCGCCACCGAGAGAGGTGGCAATATAACCAGTCGTCCCAACAACGATCATATTGAACCCGGCTCTAAAAGTAGCTGATGAAGCATTCTGTAAGGCGTTTTGGGATAAGGTTACATCCGTGCCAGAAATAGCATTGATCACTGTTCCTGGTTGTGTGACTCCGGCCAGAAATACTGGCATACCCACAGACAAGGTAGCGGCATCTGTAACTCCGGTAACCAATGAGCTATTGATGGTGAATGAACCCGAGGCAATCCGCTCAGTCCGAGTTTGTGTCAGGCTTGCACCTGTGGCGGTGGCCCTGGCCGTATTTGAAACGGTCAATGTGTTGGCTGTTGTGGCGATGACACGCGTACCAGTAGGAAAGAGTAACCCACGAACTGCCATCTGCGGCCTGAATGAAGAGACCGACGAAACATTCTGAACTAAAGTGCTATTGGCAGTAAGCGTCCCTCTATAAACACTCAGAGGCGCACTTGGGTTCGTTGCGATCGCTCCTTCAGAAAGGCTAATCGTATTGGAAGTCATGGCCGTGATGTAAGCGCCCGCAGGTATCCCCTGTCCGGCAAGTATCATGCCGACAGCTAAGCCATTCGTGTTTGAGACATTCTGGATGACAGCACTATTCAGGACGATATTTCCCGTCAGTGTGAAGAGTCTTACTGAGGTTCCCGATAGCGCAGCAGGCTGAGAAAGTGTCAGCGTGCTATTGGGGCCATTGACCGTGCTAATGGTTGTCCCAGCAGGAATAAGATTACCACTGGTGATCACAGTTCCTGTGGCCAAGTTTTGAGCCGTCATGACGTTTGTGATGGTGGTCTGATTGGTGCCAGAAGAAGTCGTTCCTCTGAAGTAACCAAAATCCACATCCGTTCCTACAGCGAGAGGATTGGAATCCATGACGACCGAAGCCCCAGAGGCACTGACGATCTGAGTACCTGGCGCCGTGACCAAGCCAAAGATTGGCGTTCCGACAGCATAGCCACTGGCATTGGCAACATTTTGAATGATCGCAGAATCAACTGTTACATTCCCTGTGAAAGTCAAATTCGCCGATGTTGTGCCATTCAATCCCCGTGCACTTCCAGAATCCTGAAGACTCCAGTTGATACCGCCATCTGTAGAAGTAAGCACGCGCCCCAGATTCCCGACAACCATCAAGCGCTCCCCTGTCCAGGTGATGGAAGAAAATGCCACAGCTGCTGGATCCTTATACCGAAGGTCCCATAGCTGACCATCTGTTGAAGTATGAATGGTTCCTTTGGATGTGACCGCAATAAATTGGCGACCATCGTGGACCACATCAGCAAAGTTTAACGACTCACCACGAATCGCGCCATCTGTAACACTGGAGTAATTGATGCTTACTTTTCGCCCAGCTGGAATCACCACCGGCTGATTCAAGGTTAGGGTACGGCTCGTCAGATTGATGGCCTCAATGCGCGTATTGGCTAGGATTGTAACTCCAGTCGCTGGATTGTTGTCGGTGTTATTTGATAGAGTAAGAATCGAGCCAACGACCAAATTCGACACATCTGTCAAAGTTAAAGAAGTCCCGTTAGCAGTGTTTTGGACCACACGATCAATCGTACTCCCGACTGAATTCAGCCTCAACGAGACACTAGAGAAATCAAAATGATCCGTTGCCTCAACAACAGCATCGAAGGCACTGCCAATACTATTGGCGTTATAGATCTGACTGGCGATGGTGGAATTGGCGAAAACATCACGACGTCCACCATCCAGAGAAATATTACCAGCCGACAGGCTAGATCCAATGCTCAAGGATTTGTTTAAACCAGGCGTGCCGCGCAGGGTTAGACTTTGTTCAATAAAGGCCTTTTCACCACGTAAGCTGCCGTCTCCAGACCGAAAGCTAACGGTACCTTCGAAGGAGCTTAGTGAGTCCAGATTGGCAGCACCACTATTAAAGCTGAGGTTGCCAGAGCCAAACTTACTCAAGTTGGCTGCGCCCAGCACGGAATCATCAAAGTTAATGGTCGATCCTTGTGTGTCCACGTTAATCTTCGTGCCGACAGCTGCAATGATGCTACTAGCAAAACTGGTCGTATTGATAAGATTCAGCGTGCCTCCATTCAAAAGAGTAGAACCTGTGTAGGAGATGTTACCTCCACGTAGGGTTAATGAGCCCGTGCCATTTTTAGTGAGTCCCAGTTTACCAGTGCCAGAGCCACCGGCTCTATTGCGGACAAAACCACCGATAAAAGAATCCAGATTGTTTCCACCCAAGGTTAAGACCGCACTGCGATTGACAGTCTCACCTTCCATGTTCTCAAGCACCAGAGAGGATCCAATGTCCATGATATTACCAATCGTCTCATTACCACCCATCAGTTTAAAATAGGCCCAGCGATTCGAAGCGCCATCCGCGATGACTGTAGCCATATCAGCGATTTGATTTCCCTGGTCGCTTGCAGGAAAACTGGTAGAAAGCACTCGATTCTCTAACAATTGAAGTACGGCATTGCCCGCACTGCCTAGGCTGGCACTTCCGATGCGGACATTCCCAAAGGCAGCGCCACCAGTAACGCCAAGCTCCACCTGGGCTCCAGTGCCTGTGCCACCACGATTCTGCAGCCACAAGTCTGAAAGTGACGAAACGGCATTACCACGAACAGTTAAAACTCCATTTCCAGTGCTAACAAAATCACCGGTTCCAGAGAGTCCTCCACTCAGTGTCAGACGACCAGCATTCACCCGAATATTAAGCTCTTCATCGGTGTAGATACGGGCACTAATGACATCCTGATCTCCCTGGGCCTTATTAATGAATGATTTACCACCACCGATGCCTCCCATGGCAAAAGTGAGTGCATTCGCAACACCGCCTGAACCCGCACTCAAGGTGATGTCTTGATCTTGAAAGGCATCTCCAATGGTTAGCACCCCGACGGTTCGAGGAGCTTCGAGAGCAATGTTTGCACCAGCTGTGTCATTGTTAAAATAAACATATGAGCCGATACCACCAGGAGCTGGATAGACGCTTCCCAAAAAGCCTGTAGGAGCGGCCAAGGTTACAGATGGATTAGAAGTGTATCCCGAACCCGGCTGGGTGATTGTGATGGCAGCAATCGTACCCGTTTCACTCAAAACAGCCGTTGCGGTTGCTGGTATGGCTCCGCCGCCAGTGGTTAATGCTAATAAAGTGACTGCACCACCTTCAACGCGGGCAGCAGCTGTCGCTGCAGTCGAATTAGCGGGAGGATAGGCGATGGCGACAGTGGGAGCAGAGATCAAACCTGCACCACCATGAAGCACCGTAAAGCCTGTGACTTTGCCAGAAGTAATAGAAGACGAGACGACAGGCCAAGTGATTCTGCTCAAAGTCACTGTCGGTGCGCTCGTGTATCCAAAGCCGCCTGATGTGACCGTAATAGAAGTGACTTGATTGCCTGTCAGGTTAGCCCTGGCAACCGCACCCGAGCCACCCCCACCCTGAAAAATAACCGCTGGGGGGACGTCATAACCAGTTCCCCCCTGTAGGACAGTGACTGTAGAAACGACGAATCCCACGAGCGCTGCCGAAGCTGTAGCACCACTCCCATTAGACGTAAATGTCACCGTCGGTGGGCTAGTGTAGCCACTTCCCGCTGAAGTCACCGTTACTGAAGTCACTTTATTGCCTGTCAAATTTGCAGTCGCAGCAGCACCTGAACCACCACCACCCTGAAAAGCAACGATAGGAACAGTCGTGTAGCCATCTCCAGCATTCAGCACACTCACAGCTGAAACCGCATTTCCCGTGAGTGTGGCGTTTGCGATAGCTCCCGTAATTCCATTTGAGATGAAGGAGACGCTAGGAGCAACAGTATAACCCTCACCACCAGGAGTTAGCGCTATAGAAGTGACCGCACCCCCAGTTAAAGTGGCTGCGGCTGTGGCAGCGATACCACCATTGGGAGCCGCAGTCATCGAAACGGTCGGGGCAACGGTATGACCGGCACCGCCATAAATGATGTTAAAGGAAGAGACTCTGCCCGCCGAAATGTTTGAGGTGGCGATTGGATAAGTCACTCCATTGGAAGTAAAGGTTACATTGGGGGTACTTGTGTATCCACTGCCAAAAGCGGTCATGGTAATTGAAGTCACTCTGCTACCTGTAAGGACGGCTGTTGCTGCAGCTCCCGAACCACCACCACCCTGAAAATTAACCGTAGGCGGTGCAACATAGCCGTCACCACCGTCCACAATTGAAACGGCGGTAATCGTATTGCCTGATCGGGTCGCTGTGGCAATGGCCCCCTTGATCCCATTGGAAACAAATGAAACTCGCGGAGCTGCGGTATAGCCCCGCCATCCGCTGGTGCCAATCGAGACTGAAGGCACAGAGACGTAGCCAGCGCCAGGATTGGTGACTGCAATTTCAGACAAAGCGTTGCCAGCACGAGATGCACTGGCTTGGGCTGTACGAAGCAATGTTCGGCCAAAGTCCATGGTTGGAAGTGATGTGAATCCATAGCCGCTCTGATTAAGATCAATGGATGACACCGCACCTTCGGCCGTGAGATTCACGGTAGAGACGACACCACCAGCACCACCAGGAGCGGTGAGCGTCACCTCTGTAACCTGACCATCCTGAATTTCAGCGACGGCTTCTGTGCCAGCGTGACTGATGATCCCGACTTCCCCTCCTCCCGCAGAAAAACGCACTTGAGGTGGATCCAGGTAGCCTGCGCCTGGTGAGAGGATTTCAATGCCCGTAACAACACCATCTTCCGTGACGGCCACAGCTGAAGCAGGCGAAGTTGGCGGTGTTGCCGTGATCGTCACGGTGGGTGTGGAGGTATACCCAGAACCTTCATTGGTCATCACGTAACCAACCACGCGCCCAACACCTGCTGTTGATGTGAAAACCACCGCACTGCCAGGCGTAGTAATCAAATCAACAGGGGCGCCGCCGATGCTTGTGGCAACCTGGAAAGTGGTCCCTGAAGAATTGATCACAAAATAACGCTGAGTCAGAGAGATTCCACCTGGAGGTACATCACTACCAGAAAACTCAACCGGGGTATCATTGGCTGGAGCTGCTCCCACGACGGTAAAAAGGTCCGTCGCAATGTCAGCGGTAACATCCACATTAATATCACCCGTAATCACCGGTGTGGCTGTAGCCCCAGTGCCACCTCCGCCCGTAATCGTTACTTGCGTGCCATTCTTACCATACCCAATGCCCACATTTCCTGGATTAATGGCCGTGATCTTATCTCCAGTTCTGACAGCTGTAGCAGTAGCCCCCGTTCCTGGCGTAAAGCTTACGTTTGGTGGAACGGTATAACCACCTCCGCCTTGGAAAAACAGCTGCGGGTTCCCCGTGTAACCAGAACCACCGCGCGAGACTGTGACTTGGGCTAATTCAGACGTAATTGTAACGGTAGGCGTAGCCGTATAGCCCCCACCTTTTGAAATGACTTTGATACCAGTAATGACCCCACCCGAGATCGTCGCCACGGCTCTTGCACCATAGCCGCCCGTTGTACCACCAGTAATGATCACTGTCGGGGCTACTGTGTACCCGCTTCCGCCATTGATCAGATTCACCGCTGTGATTTCACCACGGCCATTGCGCACCGCCGAAGCAAGTGCGACGGCCTTACGTGTCACGGAAAGTTCGGCAGCTCTGAGTGGGGATGTTGTGGACCACTGGCTCAAATTACCTCCCCACGTTCCGCCTCCGCTACTACTCCATGAACCATTCACACTGACTTGAGCGTTGATTGGCAAAGCAATGGCAAGAATACCGAGCCCTAAAAAAGGCCAAATTTTCCAATGATCGGCTCTCGATTGAGTCTCGGTTTGAGATAGTGCCTTCATAAAGTGAATGAAAAATGTTATGCTAGAATCAACCAATAGATCAAAAAACTATTTCCGAGTTTTGGCTATCAACTGGGTGAATCTCTTCACTGGAATTGCCGGAGGTGGCTGATCAAAGTTAAATTGCTGATCTTGAGTGACTGCCACCTCGACCTGCACACGACGCAGAAACGGATTGGTCAAATTACTGTTGGATGGAAGTCGTGCACCCCGACCAATTTCATTCTGATCAACGAGGCGAACACGTGCCAAATAAACCAAATTATCCAAGTTGCCATTACCAGCTCCAAGCTCTAATCCCTGATCATCAAAGTATTTGAGGATAACATTACTTGATGCAGCACTGACTATTCCAGACATCGTGGTCCAGTCAGCAGCCTGCACTTCACCAATCAATTGATCTACAATTCTCGTTTCAGCCTGCTCATTGGCCGTCTTACGGGACATTTCCATGCCGTGAGGGAGCAGGCCAAGAATGGTCACCACACCCAGGGCCATGATGCCGACGGCTAGCACCACTTCTACCAGCGAAAACCCTGCATTGCGTAAGGCGACGACATTAGAGTGAGCTGGATGGTTGATTTGTGTTTTCATGGAAGCTGGGATGGAGAGAGTTTGCGCTACTGGATTGGACCTAAATCCTGAATTTGTGTTGAGAATACCAAAAATGCCCACGTACCGTCAATCTAAATACATGGTAAATACCAGCCTATCGGCCGAAAAAGACACTTTTCACCGAACTGGGGATTCACTGAGGCTTCTTAATGGCATCCCAGGCGGCATCCATTTCCTCCAAGGTTGCCTCTCCAAGCTTTTTACCTTCAGCCGCAATTTTTGCCTCTACGGCATGAAACCGTCGGATAAATTTCTCATTGGCAGCAGCCATCGCTGCCTCTGACTCGATTCCCAATTTTCTGGCCAAATTAACGACACTGAAGAGCAAATCTCCCAGTTCCTCCTCCATAGCTGCCGTTTGGCCAGCAGCCACAGCTTCCTCTAATTCAACGGCTTCCTCGCGAATTTTGGCAAAAACAGGCGCTACATTAGGCCAATCAAAACCGACTCTTGCCGCCTTCTTTTGCAGCTTTTGCCCCCGCATCAGGGCAGGCAGGCCATTGCCAACCCCGTGGAGGTAACCTTCAAATTGTGTGCCTTTTTCCTGGCGCTTAATCGCGTCCCACTGGGTCAAAACAGCATCGGTGGTGATAGCACTCGTCTCCCCGAAGACATGTGGGTGACGGCGGATGAGCTTATCTGAAAGCCCATGCGCCATCTGATCCAAATCAAAGGTGCCTAGACCAGAGGCAATCTCTGCATGAAGCACAGGCTGAAGTAGCAGATCCCCTAATTCTTCACAAATCAGCTCAGGATTCCCACTTTTGATCGCATCCACAACTTCGTAAGCTTCCTCTAGGACATGCGGGATCAGAGATTCATGAGTCTGCTCCATATCCCAGGGACAACCTCCGGGGGCGCGTAGGCGGTGGACGATGTAACGGAGGCGGGTAATACCATCTGGGTGATCAATGCTCATACCTTTGGCGATAATCGGGAAAGCGGCATCTAGCACGAAAAAAGTTTGCACCTGTGTCCTGAATGCCTACCTCATGCGTATCCGTTTAAACAGTCACTCAAATCTATAACATTATGGCCAGCGAAGCAGTCCTCCTCCGAAACGATTCCAATTTTGCCTCTGAAATCGCCAACACCACCGTTCCCGTTCTTGTGGACTTCTGGGCAGAATGGTGTGGCCCTTGCCGCATGCTCGGACCGATCCTCGATCAGCTCGCCACTGAAAAAGGTGACGCGATCAAAGTCATCAAAGTGAATGTCGATGAAAGCCCTGCGCTCAGCGCCCAATATGGAGTGCGCTCCATTCCGATGCTCCTTTTCATCAAAGGCGGTGAAGTGAAAGAAACCGTTGTCGGCGTGCAATCCAAAGATGCTCTGGCCCGCAAGCTAGAAGCGATTGCTTAATTTTCGTTTTTCAACTTCAATGCGGTCGCTTTGGCATGTCCTGAAGCGACCGTTTTTTGTTTATCACTGAGTCAAGAAGCCATTCAAGGCACTAAGACTTGTAGCGTCACTGCAGACGGCAGCTTGATCTTCAGAGATTCAATCAAGGCGTCAGGCAATGCTGTGCCACAGGTATGCAGCACGTACCACTAATTTCAAAATTAAGGTCTCTGGAGCATCATCCGCAGCCTCTGAGCATCAGCAAAACCGGGATCAATACTAATGGCCCGCTCAGCCGCAGCGGTAGCTTCGGTTTTCTGGCCGAGTTGAGCGTGGATGGTGGCTCGGGCATAGGGGATGGAAGAATCACCTGGCTCCGCGACTTCACCTTGTCTTAAAGCAGCGATTGCCTCAGCCGTCTGGCCTAGTTGATTGAGCGCCAGACCAAGATTGTACCAAGCCCGAGCAAAACGTGGCTGCACACGGACGCATTCACGCAAAGCTGACACAGTGGCAGTGAGGTCGCCTGTTTCACTATAGGCTAGCCCCAGTTCATAGTGATACTGCGCTTCATTGGGGGCCAGCTTAATGGCGTCTTGCAACTTTTGAATCGTCCGAGTTTGATTACCACTCGCGTTATAAAGCATGGCCAGATCATGATGGAAAGGCGGCGAATTCGGATCCCAGGAGACAGCGGTCTCCATGTGCTTGATCGCGCTCGGCACATCACGCCTAGCAAAATTAAACTGCCCGAGCTGCATCTGGCCACTCGGTTGATCAGCATTCAGTTGCAGCATGTGTTGCAGATCCTTTCCAGCTGCGGAGTTCAGATCTACCGTGTCACGCAAAGCCCACGCAGCAGCCACTCGCACGCTGCGCGCTGGGTCATTCAAAAGAGCCTCCATGCTGGTGCGCACACCTGGAGCTTGCATGGCAGGCTCCAGGCTGCGGGCAGCAGATTGGCGCACCAACGGATGCTCATGCTTCAGCTGGGTGCGTAGAGCCTCAGTCACTGGCGGCTGATCCACCCAGCGGTCGAGCACCAGACTTGCGCTAGCCTTCCAGTGCGGCATTTCATCACTGTCTAGCAGCGCAATCAGACCATCACGCGCCGTTTGGTCCCCCTGCCGAGCTTTGGCGATGAGTGTGGCCCGTGTCCTCGTTTTTCGATTCATCTTCTCTCCCCACCACTTTTCTGTGGCAGCCAGAGACCACTCATTGTCTTTATCCTGATGACATTTATTGCAGGCATTTGGCACTCCAAACTGCTTGGTCAACAAGGGATCAGGAATGGTAAACCCATGATCATGGCGCGGATGCCGCTGCATGTAGGTCGTCTGCGGCATGTGACAATTGATGCACTGATTGCCAGCGCTGGCAGCCTGATGAAAGCTATGCATTTCAGGAAGAATCACAGGAGCCTTTGGGAATCCACCAGCGGTGTGGCATCTCATGCAAAGTTGGTTACCTGTGAGGATCGTCTTCATGCTATGCATGTCGTGACAATCCATGCAGCGCACGCCTGAGTGATACATGCGGCTGCTGATGAAACTGGCAAACTCATAGTCTTCATCACGAATCTGCCCATCTGGATAATAGATGTCACTGCCATCCGTGATTGTGAGTTGATAGTGATCCCAAAAAGATTCACCCGGAACAAAATCACCGGTCACTTCCCCGCGCCGAGCATGACAGCCTGCGCAGTTCTCAGTGTGTTGATCCCGTGTCCAGTTGGTTTTGATGGCTGGATTCAAGGTGTGGGCCTTCATCGGCCCATGACAGGACTCACAGCTGACCGTCATCTCGGCCATCGTCGTCTTATAAGTGTCTGTCGGTGGATCGTAATTTTTGCGGACGCGAGTGTTGTGGCAGCTCGCACACATCTGATTCCAGATCATGCCACGCCCCGTCCAGTGGCCCCATTCCCCCGGTTTGCGGTCCTCGTTGCCATACACATTGAACCAGTCACCCCGCAGCGGATCAAAGCAGGCCTCCATGGTGTGCAGCGCTCCCCGTGGACCTTTGACCAAAAACTGCCGCAGCGGATCATGTCCGATGACACGCTCCACAGGATAAGCCTCGACCTTATCTCCAAAGCCGAGAGAGGTGAGCTGATACAGCTGATCTTTTTTCTCTGCCTTTGTCGTCTGCGATCCGTGTTGGAAGGACTTAGACGGAGAAAAAGCCGACAAATCCAGCTCATCATTCGGCTTCCGCTCCGCCAGTCCGTGGTGTGATCCTTTCCACTTCTCAAACTCCACCGCATGACACTGTTTGCAGGAATCCGAGCCCGCATATTCAGCGAAAACAGCCTTTTCATCAGACATGACAAAGGGCGTAACTGCCTTGGCTGGCAGAACGTCCACAGGCACCTCCGTATAATTTTTTTCAGGCCATAACGCCCATCCGATCAGACCAACGATCACGAGAAGAACAGCAACGAGCACTAGACCTGCTTTTACATTGGCAGGTGCTTCAGGTGTCGGGACAGATTTCTTCATTCAGGATTTGTTCAATACGCCGCAAAGGCAGAAAGGGTCAACGAAGCTTCATCCTTTGGCTTTCCTTAAAAGAACCAAGCCGAACTATTTCTCGACACGCACCAGAGCTACACGACGATTTTTTGCACGTCCTTCATCACTGCTGTTTGTTGCGATAGGGCACTGGTAGCCCACACCACATGGAGTGAGCCTTGAACTAGCCGCTGGAACACGCTCACTTAAAGCCGCAACGACGGCGGCAGCACGTTTTTTAGATAGCTCGATGTTGTCTTCAAAGCCACCCACGCCATCCGTATGACCGACCACTAGGAGACCCAGAGTAGCATCTGCTTTGAGTAGCTTTTCAACCTCATCCAATGTCGGACCAGACTCAGATTTGAGACTGGCTGAACCAGTGTCGAAGTAGAAGCCGTAGAGATTCACACCACCTTGCTCAAGGATTCGTGATGCCATTTCTTCAGCCTTTACCACGACCATCTTTTCTTCCATTGCAGAGGATTCAATCACATCCAGCGCGATGATGGGCACGCCCTTGGCAGGTTGCAGAGTCTTTGGATTGACGGAGCCTGCTTTATAATTGGTAACGAAAAGAGAAAGATGATCCCCGCCCTTCTTGGCTGCTAGGTAACGACCACCCTGTGGACTAAGCGCAAAGGTCCCGCTTGGCCGATTGGCATATCGGCTTAAAAAAATCTGCCCTTTGGCAGCACTCAATTCCGCTTCACTACCTTCCCATAGAATCTCCCAGCCTTTGGCAGCCAGCTCTGTCTGATAATTTCGATAAACCTCAAGTGCCGTGCGGTTAGGATCGCTGCCGACATAAGTAACACGCGTCACCTTACCTTCCAGTTCAAGACTATTCGCAAAGGTGACTTGGCTCGACGTCCTTTTCATCATTCCCAGTGGCAGCGTGTAACTGTCAAAAGCCTTCTCTTCGTAGAAAGTGGTGCGTGTGCCATCATAACGCTTCAATCCCAGAGGGTCCTTGGAACCCGGTATATCCTCGGCATTTGATATGAAGGACACTGCAAAAGCAAAAAAAGTAGCGAGGCCGTGTATGGATTTCATGAGAGGACAAAGATGCTGAGAATTCACCAACCGATCTATGATGGCGGTGAGTATCCAGCCTATCAATCAGAATCCATTACCAACCTCAACGCTTCATTCCCTGAACTCGTGACTGCATGTCCTCTAGAAAAGGCAGCATATCCATCTTCGTTTTTAAAGGAGCTTGGCGCAGGAACAACATAGGATCATCGGCGATCATGCTTTCCATGAACTCACGATCTTTTTCAGCTGTTGGCCCAGCTTCTTTGTTTGACCCACCCATTCCCTTCATATCACCTCTGAATCGGCCGACGATCCGCTTCCGCTCATCTTCTGGCATGACTTTTAGGGCTTTTTCGATCACTTCAAAAAGTGGCTCGATCGTCCGGTCCACATACTCTTTTTTCTCCTCGTCACTGAGAGATGCAAAAAATCGATCTAGCTCGGATTGACTATCCTCCCTCAGGCTCCGGCGCTGGCTCGCATCCAGCCGCAGGTAGCTGGCAATGACTTGCGCTAGGTATTGGCGGCGCTTTTCGCCACTTAACGTCTGCCCATTCAGCCAGGGAGCCTCCTCCATAAGTTCCGACACTTTTCCAGGCCAGGATACCAGATGATCCGTCTCATGCATGATCACAGCCACAATCGACCAAACGACAGCTAGGAGGACGGCGGCGGTGAGCCAGATACGTTGACGCGGCATGATCAGATCAACGTTTAAAACGCTTGGAGACAATGCCAATAAATTCACCTGCCTCTTCGACGCGGAGTTTTTGAGTGACCAAAAAATAAACCACGGCTGCCAGCACGACCGTCACCCCAAGGCCAGCCGCCTGCATGAAGAAGCTCATTTTGGCCCAGTCTGCCAGCAGGTAAATCTTCATCCCATAGCTTACGGCAGCCATCATTCCAATACCGATCAAGAGGCGCATCAGGGATTCGGAAAGCGCCTTCGTTTCCAGCCCACCCGCAAATTTCCTCATGCTGAGATAGAGTGCCGAAAAGTTAACAGCTAAACCCAACGCGGTAGCCCAAGCCAGAGCCGTGTGATCCCAATGCAAAACAAAGACGGTGAAGAAATTCAGAGACGCATTCAGCGCAATAATGCCAAGACTAACCATCATAGGAATGAATCGTTTATCGATGGTGTAAAAGGCAGGCTGGAGGACTTTAATCGCCGAATAAAAGACCAACCCAAAAGCATAGGCCTGCAATGGCCCCGCCGTCATTGCCACATCATGAGCAGTGAATTTGCCATGCTCGAAAAGCAGAGATACTATCTCTTTGGCAAAAATCGAAAGCCCCACAGCGCATGGAAGAGTCAGGAAAAGAACCAACCGTAACCCTTTTGCTAAAGCACCTCTAAAGGCAGGCGTGACACCTTCGGTCGCCAATCGCGAAAGCATCGGCAAAGTGACCGTAGCAACCGCCACACCAAAGAGGCCAAGCGGAAGTTGCTGTAACCGTTGAGCATTGGCCAACCAAGCATTCGCAGACTCATGCCCCGGCGTGTAGGAGGCAAAGATCGAGTTTAAAAAGACATTAATCTGAGTCCCGCCCGCAGCGATGAGCGACGGCCACATTAGACGCAGCACATCGCGGACCCCTTCATCCTTCCAGCCAAAATCCAAGCCAAATTTAAAGCCTACTTTTTTCAGGGCCGGAAGCTGAATGAGCAGCTGAAGCATACCACCGATCAGGGTGCCCGCGGCAAAACCCATCAATCCCTTTTCTGTGATGTGACCCTCACGAAATCCTGGATCACTCATCCAGGCAATGGCCACGCCACCGACAATGCAGCCAAGATTAAAAAAGGCAGAAGCCACCGCTGGAATAAAGAAAACTCTTTTGGAGTTTAGCATTCCCATAACCAAGGCTGTGATGGAGACAATGGTGATGAACGGATACATGATCTGCACCAGAGTCGTGCAGAGCTGCAAACTAACTTCACTCTCCCAACCCGGATTTAAAAGACGTACCAACCAAGGAGCTAATGCCACACCCGCCATTGCAATGACGGACATGAAACAAAGTGAAAGCGCCAGCATCTTCCTGCCAAGTGCCCATGCAGCCTCATCACCCTCATTTTTTATCTTCTTCGTGAAGGTCGTGACAAAGGCAGTCGATAGAGCCCCTTCGGCAAATAGGTCACGCAGCATGTTCGGCGTTCTGAAAGCCGCTGTGAAAATGCCCGTGAAGTGGGAGCCAAAAAGCCCATTCAAAAGCTGATCCCGCACCAGCCCCAGCACCCGGCTACAAAGAATGGCGATGGAGACTACACCTGTGCTTTTGGCCGTGGAGTTGGTGTCTTTTTTGAGGTCGCTCATGAAAAGTTTTATTGAGGGAGGCGAGATTGCAGAAGTGCCAGGATCGACGCCGTGTTTTGTCTGAGATGCAAAACTGCGTGAATCACATTCCTTCGACCTTCGACTCGATAAAAAATGGCAATATCCCAAGCCAGAATAACAAGACGGCGCATAGACTTCATCGGCAAATAAGCAGGCCCGATCAGGGGATGTAAGCAGAGTAAATTCAAGTGCTCATGTATGGCCTGATCAAACAAAGCACCGCCACCTTCCCGCCGCTCCTCAAAGCGGACATAATGGCCAAACAAATCCTGGTCCGCCCCAGCGAGCACCAAGTTCTCACTCATGCTCTTTGACGGCGGTCGGCTTTGAAGGCTTCGTAGCGTTGCTGCAACCCCTCTCGGACCTCTGCCCAGGGGCGAGCAGTCTCAGGGTGTGCCTGATAGTGATCCCAGCGAGCGGACAAAAGCTCAGTGACTGCAGCTCTGGTATCTGGATCTTCTAACTGAGGATCACCCTGACCGTTCAGCTCGGAATCCAGCTCATGAAAGACCTCCCACTTCTCTTCACGGGACATGGCAGCGAGTTCTGGCAGACGTTCAGCGATCATAGGGGAAAGATTAAATTCTGAATGCTGCGGGTCAAGATTTCATTGAAGCGCCGTTTTCATCGCTGCGCGACGCAGACGATCCATCATGGCGATCCCCATACCGTGCTCGAACATTGGCTCGGCGATGATTTCATCCACGCCGAGCTGATCCAGAGTTCTGAGAATGTAGAAAAAGCGCACCGCCGCCTCTGGCAGTTTCCCGTTTCCAGGGCTGAGGACCATGATCTCTTCAAACTCTGCTAGATCCAGATAGCCGTCCTTTTCCTCGCCGCGGTAACTCATCAGTGCATAACGTTTACCTTCCACAGGAGTGAAATCGCTCGGTTTACTGAGCAGGCGTAATGGTGTGCGTGGGGCGTAGTGACTGGCCAGTTGCCCAGGGGCCTCAGTAGCCTCATCAATCACGGAGCGGCTCAGAACCTGCACTTTGCCATAAAGCTTCAAATCTTCGACTGTGATCGGTCCAGGACGCAGCACCGTGATCATTGGCTTGGGTGAACCCGGCTCGATTTTGATGATCGTGGACTCCAATCCATGCATGCAGGCACCGCCATCCACGATGAGAGGGATGCGACCATCCAGCTCAGCCAAGACTGCATTGGCTGAGGTCGGACTGATAGCACCAAAACGGTTCGCACTTGGCGCAGCAATCGGCTTTTCTAGGCCCTGAATGATGCGTTTAAAAATCGGATTGCTACTGACACGCACCGCGACTGTCGGCATGCCCGCGGTAACGGAATCTGGCACACAAGACTTCTTCGGCAGCACCAGCGTCAGTGGCCCTGGCCAAAAACGCTCAATCATCTGAATGACCGTCTTTTGAATCGCCTCAGGCACCTCAGCCACTGTATCCAACTGCTTTTTATCGGCGATATGAACAATGAGCGGATCATAGGAAGGCCGGCCTTTGGCCTCAAAAATCTTCGCCACGGCTGCCGGATTCAGAGCATCTGCGGCCAGTCCATAAACTGTTTCCGTCGGCAGCGCCACCACCTCCCCTGCCCTGAGTAGCCGCACCGCCTCCTCCACGGCTGTATGCATGAGAGGCGGAAGATCAGTCGGTAGGATGGGGGTAGGCATGGCTGGAAAAAGCCTTTGCCAACTGGATCACATCTCCAAAAGTCAGCGCGGCCCACCCTCCATAGCCAGATTCCCTGAAAATGCCATCTCAAAGGTGAATCATCATGACTCAGTCTTCCGCTTCAACTGCGGGAAGAGAACGACATCACGGATGCTTTCGGCACCGGTGAGCATCATGATCAGGCGGTCAATACCAATGCCGATACCGCCAGCGGGAGGCATACCGTGCTCTAACGCGAGAAGGAATTCTTCGTCGATTTTTTGCGTCTCCTCACCAGCTTGATCGAGTAGGCGCTGACGCTGGACGATCGGGTCATTTAGCTCAGAATAACCCGGGCTAATTTCCTGTCCGTTAATGATCAGCTCATACACATCGACGACGCTGTCATCGGCCACATTTTGCTTGGCCAGTGGGACGAGTTCCTTCGGCACATGAGTCACGAAGGTAGGGTTGAAGCTTTTTTCTTCGACGAGCTTCTCAAAAGCCTTTTGATCGAGTTCGTGATGCTCATCGCCGGCATGGATCTCATGCACGCCGAGGCTATGAGCACGCTCAACTTTGGCTTCCTTGCTAAGCGTGAACCAGTCCTCACCAGCTGCACCCTTAACGAGTTCACGATAGGAAACGCGCTTCCAGGGACGGGTGAGGTCGATGGTCTTGGTGACAGCACCTTCTTCGTCTTTATGCTCGATGATCAACCCGCCACAGAATTTCTCGGCGAGATGACAAATCATGTCTTCCACGAGATCGGCCATTTGCTCAAAATCAGCGTAAGCCCAGTAGGCCTCTAGCATGGTGAACTCAGGATTGTGACGGCGGCTGACGCCTTCATTGCGGAAATTGCGATTCAATTCAAAGACGCGATTGAAGCCGCCCACGAGCAGCCTTTTCAAATACAGCTCGGGGGCGATGCGTAGATACATTTTCTGATCTAAAGCATTAAAATGCGTCTCAAACGGACGAGCAGCAGCTCCTCCAGGAACGTCCTGCATCATCGGCGTCTCCACTTCCAAGAAATCGCGGCCATGCAGGTAATTGCGGATCTCCGCGACCATCTTGCTGCGAGTCACGAAGATCTCACGACTGCGATCATTGGAGATGAGATCCAAATAGCGCTGGCGATACTTGATCTCGCGATCCGTAACTCCGTGCCATTTGTCCGGCAGTGGACGCAGCGCCTTGGATAGTGGCGTGAGCACCTTCACATGAATGGATGGCTCACCCTTTTTCGTCACAAAACTCTGGCCCGTGACGCCGACAAAGTCACCGATATCAATCTGGTGAATGAACAGCGCGTAGTCTTCTTCGCTTACGTCGCTCTTGCTCAAGTAGCACTGAATGCGGCCCGTAATGTCGCCTATGTCAAAGAACGTAGCCTTTCCCATTTCACGACGGGAAAGAATACGACCAGCGACCCTGACGTCGATGCCCTCTACAAAGTTCTTTCTCAGCGTGCCCGGATCATGGGAAACCTCAAACTTGCCACCAAACGCCGCGATGCCCCGTTTCTGAAGCTCATCGAGCTTAGCGCGGCGGAATTGAAGGAGTTCAGATTCAGAATGTTCGGGGGCAGGTTGCATGATCAGACAATGAGTGGGGCGGAGTCTTTACTCAGCTAGCGCACTTTGCCAACTCAAACAGCACATCTTTAACATGCTCTGGAATTAAAACCGTGATAGTCATCAGGATTCAGCTCCTCCAAGCCACCTCCCGACATGAAACTCAAAATCAATCTCGACGACTTCCGCGCCGACTCAGGCAAAGCCTTCCGCCTCAACAAGGCCAAGACCAAAGTGAAGAATGTCTATGATAACAGCGCTCATTATGAGACCCTGATTGCTCAGTTCCGGGTTGAGATCGATGACCTCCAACAAAAAATGTATGCTCAGGATCGCCAAGGTCTACTGCTTATCTTTCAGGCCATGGATGCTGCCGGCAAAGACAGCACCATCAAACATGTCATGAGTGGTGTGAATACCCAGGGCGTCGAGTGCCATGCTTTTAAACGACCTACCGACGATGAACTGGACCGCGACTTCCTCTGGCGCACCACCCGAGTCATGCCCCCCCGCGGACGCATTGGCATTTTTAACCGCAGCTATTATGAAGAAGTGCTCGTCTGCCGCGTGCACCCAGAGATCGTCACCAAGATCCAGCGACTACCGGCCAAGACGACTAAAAACACCGACAAACTCTTTGCCGACCGCCTGAAGGACATTCGCAATTTCGAAGCCTACAGTGATCGCAATGGCATCCGCATCGTGAAGTTCTTTCTCAATGTCTCTAAAGAAGAGCAAAAGAAGCGCTTTCTGGCCCGCATCGACACACCCAGTAAAAATTGGAAATTCGAGGAAGGCGACGTCAAAGAGCGCGGCTACTGGAAAGACTACATGCGCGCCTATGAAGATGCCATTCAGACTACTGGCACCCCTGATTGCCCGTGGTATGTCGTGCCAGCCGATGATAAAAAGAACATGCGCCTGATCGTCAGTGCCGCGATCCTGCATGAAATGCAGAGTATGAAACTGAAGTATCCCGAGCTGCCAGCCGAACAAAAAGCCGAACTTGCCGCCGCGAAAAAATTCCTCCTCGCGGAGTAAGATGACCATTTTCTCCTCTTGCCACGCTGAAAGCAAGTCATAGACTCGTCACCCACCCATGGAGGACGACATCCCCAAAGACATCCCAGAAGACATCGTGAAGGAAGCCTCAGGCGGCATCCCGACGCGGAAGACCTTGATCGAGCGTCTAGACAACTGGTCAGATTGGTCGAGTTGGGATGAATTTTACCGCACCTACTCTGGATTTGTCTTTCACGTCGCCCGGAAATCAGGTCTCAGTGATGATGAATCCAACGACGTGGTGCAGGAGACCTTCATTGGGGTGGCTAAGAACCTGCAAAAGAAGAAATTTGATACCAGCCTGGGCTCTTTTAAATCCTTCCTGCTCAATCAGGCTCGCTGGCGTATTTTGGATCAGTTTCGCCGACGGAAAAAACAGCAGAGCCGCGAAGCCAATCTGTATGCCGATGAGACAGACGAACGCCGCACCGCTCCCATCGACCGCTGTGAAGACCCCAATGGCATGGCCCTGGAAAAGCTCTGGGACAAGGAATGGCATGACAAGGTCATGGACATCGCCCTGCGCCGAGTACGTGCGCTGGTCTCTCCACGGCAATTTCAGATCTTCTCATGTTATGTGCTGAAGGGCTGGTCCCCGGAGCGTGTGAAAAAAGAGCTTGGTGTTAATGCAGCCCAAGTTTACCTAGCGAAGCACCGCGTTGGTCGCATCCTAAAAAAAGAAGCCGCCAAACTTGCAGAAGAGGATCAATGAACAGTCTGAGAAAATGAGTGTCTCATAGAGTGTTGAAAGCGTACCACACTTAAAGGTTGCGCGAGAACTCAACACCGTCACCTTCATGCCCCCCATTTTTTAACCCCCAACTATGCGCCGCCGATCCAACCCCCTGTCAGAACGCAATATCAAGCGTATCGATACCCGCCCAGAAGCCACTAAACAAACACACGGCTTCCAAGTCTGCATTTCCCGCAATGGCTCTCTGCACACCAAGCATTTTTCTGACAGCCTCTTTGGTGGCGTCAAAGGCTCCCTGAAAAAAGCCCGTGCTTATCGTGATGAAATGCTGGCAGACATGCCACCGCTAGAGGCCAGCCGGATCGCCCATGCATCCAACGCCAAAAACAAAAGTGGCCATGTCGGCATCTCCTACCGCAAATACAAGACCACCAAAGGCAAGACTACCCGCCTAATCGCCGTTTCTGTGCGCGCCGAGAAAGGCAAAACTCTCTCTCGCGTTTATCGCTACACCAAGGAAACGAAAGAGGCTGTGCTGCAAGAAGCCATCGCGTTCCGCGAAGACTTGCTTAACGAGCGCCTCAAACGCGAAGGTGGCGTCGCCGGCATCGTGAAGGCCAAAGCACCTCTGGCCGTAAAAAAAACCGCCCTAGCCAAAAAAGGTGCTAAAACCGCTAGTAAGCCGGCCGCTAAAAAAGCAGCAAAGCCAGCCGCTAAGAAGGCTACCAAAAAAGCCAAAGGTCGCAAATAATTCAGACGAATCTGCGGCTTCATGGCACCACCGTGAAGCCGCATTTTTGCGAAAACGACGGATCGGCAAGACTGCTAGCTCCACCTTTATTCAGCCCCCAGATGGCATAACGGCTTTATTTCCCGTTGCACCCCCCGCGCAGCGTGCCATTTTCGCGGCCCTTTTCCCCTCCCATGGCCCTCATTGTCCAGAAGTTTGGCGGCACGTCCGTCGGTAGCCCAGAGCGCATTCGCAACTGCGCGCGTCGCATCTTAGAAACGCAGCGCGCTGGACACCAAGTCGTGGCTGTCGTCTCCGCCATGTCTGGCGTGACTGACAATCTCATCAAACTGGCCAAAGACGTCTCCCCTGAGCAAGAGCCAAGCGAACGTGAGATGGACGTCCTGCTTTCAACAGGAGAGCAGACCACCATCGCCCTCACCGCCATGGCCATCAATGCCCTCGGCGGCAAAGCGGTCTCCCTCACTGGAGCACAGGCCGGCATTTCCACCGACCGCGTCCACACCAAAGCCCGCATCGTCAATATCACGCCAGACGCTGTGCATAAGATGCTGGATGAAGGCAACATCATCATGCTGGCTGGCTTCCAAGGTGAAACCGCTAGTGGCGAGATCACCACATTGGGACGCGGCGGTAGCGACCTCACCGCCATCGCCATGGCCGCGGCCATCAAAGCTGATCTTTGCCAGATCTACACTGACGTCGATGGCGTCTATACCTGCGATCCACGCGTGGTCAAAAATGCCACCAAGATCCAAGAAATCAGCTATGAAGAAATGCTGGAGATGGCCAGCAGCGGCAGCAAAGTCATGCAGAGCCGTAGTGTTGAATTTGCCAAAAAGTTTGGCGTCCGTTTTGAAGTCCGTAGCAGCCTGAACAATAACCCTGGAACCCTCGTGAAAGAAGAAACCCCTGGAATGGAATCCGTCGTCGTGCGCGGCGTCAGCCTCGAACGCAATCAGGCCAAGATCACCATTGATGACGTGCCTGACCGCCCCGGCATCTCCTCAGCCATCTTTGGAGCCATCGCCAGCGCCAATGTCATCGTGGACATGATCGTCCAAAACGTCAGCTTTGATGGCGAAACAGACATCTCCTTCACCCTCAGCGCTGCCGATCTGCCAAAAGCCGAAGCTGCACTCAAAGCCATCCTGCCAGAACTCGGCGGAGAAGTCGCCCTGCGAGCCGAGAGCGGCATCGCCAAACTCAGCGTTGTCGGCATTGGTATGAGAAGCCATAGCGGAGTCGCCGCCAAGATGTTTAAAGCCTTAGCCGACGTCAGCGTCAACATCCTCATGATCTCCACCAGCGAGATCAAGACCGCCGTCATCGTCAAAGAAGCCGACATCGAAACTGCCGCCAAAGCAGTGCACACGGCCTTTGGGTTGGATGCCGCATAAAAGTGTTGCTAACCTTTAATTGAGAGGCCCGCAAAGAAGTTGCTTTCAACTTCTTTCGAAGGCCGTGCTAGTTGTCACCGATTGAGCATCTAAATGCCAGTTGGGAATCGACTAAAAATGAGCAGCCATGCATCATGGACTTAAATTTGGCGTTTATTCAGTGTCCAAAAAGCGCACTCTGGCGCCTTTCCTTTCTGCATGAACGCTCCGTTACTTTCACGACTGCTTTTGATCACTGCCCTACTGACCACAGTCGGACAGGCTGCGCCGAGCCCTGAGGCGATCAAGTTTTTCGAAAGTAAAATCCGCCCGATCCTGGTGGAAAGCTGCCAGGAATGCCACGCGGAGAAAAAGCACAAAGGAGAGCTGCGTGTCGATAATCTGCCCTACCTCCTGCAAGGCGGTCATACGGGGCCTGCGGTAGTGCCGCATAAACCGGAGGAGTCTGTTCTCATCCATGCCGTCAGCTACTCTGACCCCGACATGGAAATGCCACCAGACGGTAAACTGCCGGACGATCAGATCGCTGCCTTGAAGCAATGGATTCTCATGGGCGCTCCATGGCCAGAGGCGGAGGTTGCCGCTGCCAAAATGGGTCGCCGCCCAGGCGATATCACGGACGAAGACCGGAAATGGTGGTCCTTTCAACCTGTGAGCAATCCACCTGTTCCCAAAACCGGGGCTCACCACTCAGTGGATGCTTTCATCCGAACGGAGCTAACCAAAAACAAGCTGCAAACCAGCCCCGAAGCCACTCCGCATGAACTGATCCGGCGCTTAACCTTCGATCTCCATGGCTTACCGCCGGAGCCAAGTGTCGTGGATCAATTTGTCCAAGAATACAACGCTGCCAAAGCACAGGATAAGCTGGATCAAACCCCAAGCTCACAAACCCATGCCGATGGGGTCTTTGCCAGCTGGGTGGATAAGCTACTGGCCAGCCCGCATTACGGTGAGCGCTGGGCACAGCATTGGCTGGATCTCACCCGCTATGCTGAGAGCGAAGGCTACAGACTCGATTCCTACCGCCCCAATGTCTGGCCTTATCGCGACTACGTGATCCAGTCGCTCAATGACGACAAGCCCTACGACCAATTTGTGCGTGAGCAATTGGCTGGAGATGAGATCGCCCCAAATGATCCAAAAACCGTCATCGCCACAGCTTTTCTGCGCCACACGATCTACGAGTATAACCAGCGCGATGTCGAGACCCAGTGGCGGAACATTTTAAACGAAGTCACCGACGTCACGGCAGACGTCTTCCTTGGCATGAGCGTCCAATGCGCGCAGTGTCACGATCACAAATTCGATCCCATCCTGCAAAAGGACTACTACCGGCTGCAATCCTTCCTGGCCAACATCACCTGGCCAGAGGACAAAAAGCTGGCCACACCAGCGGAAATCAAAGCGCATGACGATCAGATGAAAATCTGGCTAGCCGCCACCGTGGAACCAAGAGCCATCATCGACCGAATCATTGAGCCTCGAATTGAGAAAGCGCAGACACACGCCATGGAGATCTTCCCTGAAGAAGTGGTGGCCATGTGGAAGAAGCCCAAAGAACAGCGGACACCGTATGAAGAACAGATCGTGCAACTAGCCTGGCGTCAGGCCGAGTATGAGCGCTATCGCTTTAAGACTGACAAGATCAAAGATCCCGAAGCCACCCAGCTCAAAGACGCACAAATCAAACTGGCTGAATTTGATCACCTCAAACCAGCATCACTGCTTACCGCCTATGCCATTGGTGAGACCGGCCCCAAAGCACGAGATGCCACCTTTAAGACTCGCAAATCAGGTCAAACAGAGGCCAAACCCGGCTTTCTCACCATTCTCGATCCCACAGACGCCACGATCCCGGAACCCAAGCCCGGCATGACCACAAGTGGACGCCGCACCGTGCTGGCCAACTGGCTCACCCGCCCAGAAAACCCCCTCACCACTCGCGTCATTGTGAACCGCCTCTGGCAATATCACTTTGGCCGAGGCATCGTCGCCACGCCGAGCGACTACGGCCATCTGGGAGAAAAACCCACTCATCCAGAACTACTCGACTGGTTGACCACCCAGTTCATTCAGGGCGGATGGAAGATGAAACCGCTGCATAAACTCATCCTTACCAGCGCCGCCTACCGCCAAAGCGCCTTGGTTTCTCAGCCGTCGGCCATGCAGACCGATCCAGAAAACAAACTTCTCTGGCGCTTCCCACCACGCCGCCTGGATGCCGAGCAGTCGCGCGATGCTATCCTAGCCGCTTCTGGCGAACTGGATTCCACCATCGGTGGCGAAGGCGTCGAAGCTGCTAAACCGCGCCGCAGCATCTACACGCGAAAAATGCGCAATACGCAGGATGCCTTCTTGCAGAGTCTCGATGCCCCACCCGGCTTTGCCAGTGTCCCCACACGTGACGCCACCACCACCGCCACCCAGAGTCTACTCATGATCAATGGCGACTGGCCGCTGGAACGATCGGCTGCCATGGCATCCCGCCTCATCGCCAGCAAGCCAGCCAACGACGCCCAGATCATCGAACTAGCCTACGATCTGACCTTCTCAAGAAATCCCACGCCCAAGGAAAAATCCGCCGCATTGAGCTTCCTCAGCACGCAGCGCGCCCGCTTGAAAAAGGAATTACCAGCGCAGCCACCGCTTGTTCCAGCCTTAACAGACGCCAAAACCCACTTGGGTTCCACCGCTGCATCCAAGACAGTCAAAACACTCTGGATGCAACCCGGAACGCCAAATGAAAAACTCCAAGTCAAAAACATCACCCAGATTGAAGGTGAGAAGTTTTCCATCGAGGCCGTCGTGAACCTTAACAGCCTGTATCCCAATGGTTCTGTGCGCACCATCGCATCACGTTGGGACAACGACAAAGCCTCGGCAGGCTGGGCACTCGGCGTCACGAGTGAGAAATCCGCCCACAAGCCTAACAACCTCATCGTCCAACTCGTCGGCGAAGACTTTCAACGCAGCCTAGTTTATGAAGTCGTCCCTAGCGGACTGCGCGTCCCCTTAAACAAGCCCTATTATGTGGCTGTAGAGATCAGCAATGAACCCGCTGAAGGCCAAAAATTTGGCGGCACCGTTACCTTTTACCTGCGTGACCTCAGCGATCCCGCTGCACCCATGCAGACCGTCACCGTCCCACACCAAATCTGCGGCAATTATGTCAATCCATCGCGGACTCTTTACATCGGCGGCCGTGAAAAAGACAAAGCCAGTCTCTGGCACGGCGCCATCGCCCGCGTCATGCTTCACCAAGGCTCCCTTGAGGCAGGACAACTCATGACCTGGACCGGCATGAATAATCCCACCTGTTTACTTGATCTGAATGCCGACAGCGCCACTGAGATGCTAAAAACCGCCTGGAAATGGGAAACCAGCGCTCCTATCACCACCCCCAAAGGCAAAAGTGATCCCAACCGTGAGGCCATCACCGACCTCTGCCACGTCCTGCTTAATGCGAACGAGTTCTTCTATCTTCAGTAAGTGATTTGGAAATAAGCGCCCCCCAACAGATTCACCAATCATGGTGAAGAAGAGTTCAAGTCGGAGCGCTGACTAATCGGGCTCCGTTTGCGCTTTGAGTTAAATCATTTGCTGATAGAGGCGCAGGGGTCTTGCTCGAAGCATTCTTCATTTGTCGCAGGTTTGCCATCACCTGGCGTTTATGCTTTTTCTTTTCCCAAATAAAAAGATAAAACGCTTTTTTTGGCCGTGAGGTCAAAAATGAGTCAATAAGCTAAGAGGCTGGTTTTCAAGCTTTTCACCCTAATCCAAAAGCCCCCGGCACGCGCTGTCATTCCTTACATTACCAAATGGTAAGGTGTCGTTATCGGCTCACTTTGATAGCATTTATTTAATTCCAAATTAAATCGCTCTGACCCACATGCCGCTCCGCTACTTTATCTTTTCGACCCTCGTGCTGACAGCCGCTTTTGGCCTGTCCTGCTACGTCGCGGAGATCCAGGAACGTGAGGCAGCTCAGACGAAGCAGCCTAACCCAAAACCACTGGTAGTGGATCAAACGGTTCAGGCACAAACCATTTCTGGAAGTTCCATCGCTCCGGGGGGGGTTGGTGGACGCCAGTCGCAATTCTCGGCGGTGTTTGGGGGTTAACCCTCAAGCATCGCCGAGATTCTTGTGATTTAGTGGATCATTTTGATCGCACGTTCAAATTCACCTAACCCAGCCTGCTCAGAGCCGTAGCGCGCTCGGGCGTACATGTCGGCCAAATGTTGCATTTCTGCGGCAAGACTCGGGCGCAGTTTCCCAACACGCTGAGCATAATCCAGTGGTCCTTCATGCCCCAGTCGTGCAGGCAGACCACTGCGCTCTAACTTGAAGCATAACCGCTGCCAAGCCCGCGCCCAAGCATCGTCCTGGCGCGCAGGACGCCGCAGCCAAAACAGCAAACAAAGCAGAGCCAGAAGAAACACGCCAATGAACAAAAGCATCATGGGATGACCTCGCAATGCTCCCAACCCCAGCCAGGTAAGCCATTCAATCTGGGATTCCTCATTGAAGCTAATGACTGAATTATACCAGTCATATTCCACACCATCCCACCAGAGTTGCATCGCCTCTGAGCTACGCCAGAAGTAGCTATTCCGCTGCCGCTCAAGTTCACCTTCACCTGCCAGCAAGGTACGCAAGTCTAGGTTCATACGTCCAGGGGCCAACGCTGTCGTCAGATCCACGCGTGTCCAGCCTGTGCCTTCCAGCCAGAGCTCTGTCCAGGCATGGGCATCGGATTGCCGAACGATCATGTAACCTCCACGTGGCGACCATTGCCCACCCATATAGCCGATCACGACCCGTGCCGGTATGCCCGCAGCACGCATCAGCGTGGCAAAAGCAGCGCTGTAGTGCTCACAAAAACCAACCTTCCGATCAAAAAGAAATTCATCCAGCGCGCCACTGCCCTGATAGGTGCCTGGGTCCAGAACATACTGAAATCCCTGCTCCTGAAAATAACCCACCGCTGATTGGGCAATCTTTAAGTCTGTTTTTCCGACCTGTTTAAACTTGAGCGCCAACTGCCGCACTTGAGCCGATAGAGACCTTGGCAATTTCAGCGCCGTCTCACGCTGAGCAGGCGTCAGCTCGATACTGTCCTGTGTCAGACGTGAGATCACCTCAATGCGCTTTAGGCTGTTTACAGGCTCGACAGCCAAAAGCATGTCACTCATATCAGGCAGGACCATACGGCCATCATCTCGGGCCAGCACAGGCACATCCAGGCTTGGTAGCCAGTAGCGACCATGAGGCTCCATGGTGATGATTTGTTTGAGATCCCCAGCCTTTGGCAGGCGCACACGACGTTTGATGGGCCAATCAGGCCCACGCTTCCAACTCAATCCGTCTCCATCCCAAAGCACCACGCAGCGCCAGTAGCGGTTGATATTTTGGGGCAACTCACCCTGCGGGAATTCCACACGAAAGGCAGGTTCAGCACTCTGAGCCAGCTTTGAAACCTGACCTGGTTCCATGTCCTCAGAGACGCCGGTCTTACGTGTGCGCTGAGTGCCAAACTCAGACAGCGCCTCAAAGGTGCCTCGAGGAAAAACAAAAAACAGTACAACCGCCACAGGCATTGCTTGCAGGAGCATCGTGCCGGTCAGACGCAGTGGCGGCAAGAGATCCAGACGTCCACGCCTAAAGCGTACCATGCACACAGCAATGCCAAAAAAGGCACACAAGGTCCACAGAGAACGGCTCAAGGTCTGCTCGGCCAGGAGTCCACAAAGACAAAGAAACCAAGCGATCATCGTCAGCACCTGAAAGTCATGCGGAGTTCGCGACTCCAAAAGCTTTGCCCCCAATAAGATCACCAAGGCAGCGATGCCGCCTTCCATGGAAAATAAACCTGTCGGCTGCAAATAATGCACCATCCCTAGCCCCAGACCCAGCACCGCTATCGGCACCCAGCGCGGCAGACGTTTGTTTAAAATCAACCGACATGCGATGCATGCAAGCAGCACAAACAGACCTACTATCGGCGTAATGTCGGTTAGAGGCAGAGCCACCAGCATCAACATCCCACAAAGCGTCAGAAGTAGGCCACGGGGTAAAAAAGAACTGTGTTCATGCCCTGTTGGCAGACGCTTAGCCTTCTGTGCTTCATGCAGCTCTGCCTGATCTGCGCCGGCCATCTCTGTGAGTGCATCCAGACATTTTTGCGCATGAACCGGCCCCAGATTGACCGCAATCTCAGTCTTCGGAAGTCGCAGAGCATAAGGCGTCGATGAGGACTCACATGACTCAATCCAGCGCACCATCTGGCTAGCTCGGGCAGCAGGCTCCAGCTCTAACTTCGACCAATCCAGAGTCACCGCAGCGCCTGTACCAGAGGCCCACTGTTTCACCAGCAGCGGCCGACCCCGCGCCACGGCACGCCAGTCCACATGTCGTAGAGAATCCCCAGCCTGCCACTCCCGCATCCCTGCAAAATCGTCCCCCTCACGTCCAGGTTGACCAGCGCTGTGACCGGACTCCAATCGTGCCCCCGCCAGCGTCGGATCAGGAGCCGGCAAAGGCAGCACACCTTCTGCCTGCGGATGCGTCTTCCGAGTATGCTCCAACACCACATCACGCTCCGCGCTAAAAAGTCCCAGCGGATAACTGCTTCGTAATCGCACGCGAATAGACGGCTCGACCCCGATCTCAGCCGGAGGCAGAGACACCGAGACCGCTACCTTTTGTCCACTATCAATTTGCTCAATAAAACTCCACTTCCCGCTACCAGCGCTGAGCACCTCCAGTCCCCAGACAGCCTGAGAACCCGTCGCACGAATTTCCAAAGGCAACTTACTCTCACTGCCCGCCCTCTGGACGCTTAACCGACCTGCCACCACTTCCAGACCCCGCAGATTCTCCCAAGCGCGCAGCCAGGACATCGCCGCCATCGTGCCAGTCAAAAAACACAGCAGGTAAGCTGCCCCATTGTTCTGCACCGCACCCGTGTAAGCCATCGCAGCCACAATGCCGACCAGAGACAGCGTATGAAAATTAAACCGTACACGAATCGACGACTGCCGAAACCGTTGCCAGCGCGAGCGCCAGCTAGAGGTCTCTGCATCACGCTGTTTATCCGCGCTCATGAAGTTAAGGAATCACCGTTTCCGTGAGCAACCGCTCTGCCTCATCCACATCTCCGATCAGTCGATGGCCCATCACCGATGTTCCCACCGCCTGAATGTCCTCTGGCAGCACCATCGCACGACCTTCCAATAATGCCCAGGCACGCGCCGCCGCCAGCAGCGCCAGTCCAGCTCGCGGAGACAAGCCGTGACCTTGGCGGCGACTCGCGGCCAGCAGATCCTGCAAATAATCCAGCAAAGCTGGGGACACATGCACCAATCGGACCAACTTTTGCATTTGCTCCAGTTCCGACCAGGCCATAGCCGTCGGCATCTCACGCAGCAGCTCCCGCCGATCCCGACCCTGCAACATCTCACGCTCAGACACCCGATCCGGAGCCCCTAGCGCCAGGCGCATTAAGAACCGATCCAACTGCGACTCCGGCAGCATGAATGTCCCGATTTGGCTGGAAGGATTCTGCGTCGCGATCACAAAGAAAGGCACAGGTAAAGGATGAGGCACGCCATCGCAGCTCACCTTCCCTTCCTCCATCGCCTCCAGCAGCGCCGACTGCGTCTTGGGCGTGGCGCGATTGATCTCATCTGCCAGCAGCACCTGAGTGAATACCGGTCCCGGATGAAAACTAAAGCCACCTGTCTCCCGCTGATAAATCGACGCCCCTAAGATGTCTGCCGGCAATAAATCACTCGTGAATTGCACACGCCGGAATTGCAGTCCAAGCGACTGCGCCAACGCCTGAGACAGCAGCGTTTTGCCCACTCCGGGCTGATCTTCAAACAGCAGATGCCCCCGTGCCAATAAGCACGTCACCGCCAATTTAATGACCTTCTCCTTGCCCAGAATGATCTGGGATAAAGCCGTCGTGAGGACTTTCAGTCTTTGGGCCGAGGTCAAAGCATCCGCAGTCGTGAGAGTCAGATTAGTGGGGGGAATTAAATCAGAGGACACACTGTACTTTCACCGTAAACCGACCCAGACAGCAAGCTTAGAGTGATGCCGAGAGAAGAAAGCTACTGGAGGCGCTTGGAGCCATCGTATTCAGCCTTGCATCCAAGCAAGAGCCAGCGCTTAAGTAATCGATTAGCACTGGGTCGAAGCAATCAAGTCATCAACACCTTAGGCTGGTGGGATTGCCACTCATTTCTCAAAACGCTTCCGCAGTTCAGTGAAATAGCGGCGGACTTGTTCTCGGCGGGCTGGTGGCAGGGCTGACTCATCCAGGGCCTCTTCTTCGGCGGAAATGGCTTCTGTGGCGATCTGGTTGGCACTGCGACTGGCGGCTTCTTTGCGCACACCGCCTTCAATGGCGCGGACGCTGGATTGGCCTTCGTTGTTTTGCTGAGCATTGACGACGACTTGATTCTTGGTGCTGAGCTTTTCGGTCGCTTCGGCATTGAGCTCGGCGACACCAGCCCCGGGATCTTTTCCGCCTGGCACGGAAAGGACCATGCCTGGACCTTGCCCCTGATTCTGGCCAGGCGGACCAATCATGAAAGCATCAGGCTTATCACCCGGTTTCTGGCCTGGAACGGGGGCAAACAACATCGGCTGCCCTTCTTTTCCCTGCTGACCGCCTGGTGGTGCCTGGGAGAGTGTCATCGGCTGGCCTGCCTGTGCTCCTGGATTGGGGTTCTGCTGGAGCATTTGTTGTGGCTGTCCATTCTGACCCAGACCTGGTGGCTGAAGAGATTGCTGGGACTGCCCCGATTGGCCACTCTGACCGTTCTGGCCCGCATTTGGCTGCGTCTGGCCCACTTTCTGGGCAGATTGCTGCGCTTTGCCATTTTGTCCTTGCTGACCAGCCTCGGCCATCTGTTGCATGCCGCCTGATTGATTTTGACCGTTGATGTTGCTGCCTGCATCACGGAGTTGCTGCGCTAGCTTTTCCAGTTCCTGCTTGGATTTTTCTCGGCGGGCCAGATCCCGCATTTTGTCAGCCAGCTTTTGGAATTCGGCCCCAGCCTCGGCTGATTCAGATTTCTGGATTTGATCTCCGGCATTCAGAACATGCTGACCGACAGGGCGCTCGCGATCTTCTTTTTCGGACTGTTGTTGGTTATCTTTGAGGGTTTCACTCAGTCTTTCCCGTGCTTCGGAGGTCAATTGCGGGGATTTTAATTGTTGGGCAAGCGCCTCAGCCTCAATAGCACTTTGATTGGCGTTTTTAGCCGCAACGGCATCTCCCAAATCAGCCGTGTCAGCATGCTCACGAAGAGACTGGATAAGTTTGTCTGAAGCCCAGATGTCCTTCTCGGCATTCAGTCGATCCGCGAGTTTTTCGGCATCACGGGCGCGCTGTTCCAGACTGGCCATGACCTCGCGAGCATCCTTACCTCCGGCTTTTTCTAAATCTTCCGCAGTTTGCTTCAGGCTTTGAGTGAGTTTTTCCAGAGCTTCCTGCTCTTCAGCATTCAGACCTTCGAGCTTCTTTTTATCCCATTCAGCCTGGGCCAGACGCTCGGCTTCCTTTTTCGCCACCAACTCCATATCAGCATCTACGGTCACGATCTCGGCAGCAGGATGCAGCACATGACCGAGAAAGAGGCTAATTACGGCCACGATGAATGGCAGGCACAGCCAGCGATGCGGCTGGAGTGGCAAATCACGGGTCAATTGGGGTAAAGCTTCACTAAGTAGCAGCCGTTGGGTGCTCACATGTTCCGTCTCTGCCAAGGTTAATGAGGGCTGCTGCTCAAACCACCACGCACTGGCGAAGTCCTCTCGGCGCCCTGCGGCCTGATCCCAAAGCGCCAAGTTGCTGTAATGTCCAGGCCTACGCCAGCAGGCTAGGGCCAATGGAACTGCCAACCAACCCAACAGAAGGGTCCAGAGCAACACAAAGTAAACCGTTTGATCAGTCCAGGCAGTCAAGATGGCAAGAAGCGCCAAAGCAGCAACCGTAGGCCAAAGCGTCTGCCCCAGCCAAGCCAGCCAGCGACGCAGAGTCACCCACCTGTCCACTCGCTGCGCCACAGGCGCAAAGGCAGGACTTGGGGGGGCTTCATCAGGCATGGCTGCATTGTGAGCGTGAGAACTGGGGATGCGAGTGAATTTTCATCCTGCTTAAAAATGGAAAAGATGAATCCAGACGCCGGTTTCAGCCGCATAGATGGCTATCCATGCTGAACGTCAACGACCTCCTCGCTAAAGATCTGCTTCCAGATGCCGTCATCCGCTTTGGCATCCGCCAGCGTCTGGCAGCGACGATCCGTAAACACTCACGACCCGACATTGAGTCGCAAAAAGCCGCCCTCCTGCAGCATATCGCCGGGCTCAAACAAAGTCCGGTCGCCATCGCCACCGATGAGGCCAATGAGCAGCATTATGAGGTGCCGACGCGTTTTTATCAGCTTTGTCTCGGCAAGCATTTGAAGTACAGTTCAGGCTACTGGCCGACCGATGACACTACTTTTGATGAATCGGAAGCCATCATGCTGAAAATGACCTGTGAGCGCGCGGAACTGGCCGATGGACAGCGCATTCTAGAACTAGGCTGCGGCTGGGGATCTCTTTCATTATGGATGGCTGAGCACTATCCGAAGGCTGAAATCACCAGTGTCTCAAATTCACGCACACAAAAGGAACACATCGACGCCGAAGCTGCTCGCCGAGGCCTGAAGAACCTGACCATCGTCACCGCCAATATGATCCACTTTGAAGGCGTGGGAGACGGCATCTTTGACCGCTGTGTTTCGGTGGAAATGTTCGAGCACATGAAAAATTACCAAGAACTGCTCCGCCGTGTCTCGACTTGGTTAAAACCCGGAGGCAAGCTCTTCGTCCACATCTTCACCCATCGTGAGCTGGCCTATCATTTCGAGGTCCAAAGCGAAAACGACTGGATGGCCAAATACTTTTTCACTGGTGGCCAGATGCCAAGTGACGATCTCCTCATCTACTTTCAGGATCACCTAAAAATAGAAGATCACTGGTGTGTCAGCGGCACTCACTATAGCCGGACTTCCGAGGCTTGGCTGGCCAAGATGGACGAAAACAAAGCCGAGATCATGCCACTCTTCCGCGAGACTTATGGCGCAGACCAAGCCGTGAAATGGTGGGCTTATTGGCGCATCTTCTATCTAGCCTGTGCAGAACTCTGGGGCTACCGCGGCGGCGAAGAGTGGATCGTTTCCCATTACCGATTCGTAAAACCCGTATCACTCGAATGAAAGCTATTCTACTCAGCCTTTTTGTCCTCGTCTCAGTCTCTGCACAAGACGCTGCTACGCTGATCCAGCAGGGCGACGTCTTGGATCAAAAGTATCAAGCCGAAGACGCTCTGAAGTATTATCTGCCTGCTGAAAAGTTGCAGCCAGACAACGCGGACCTGCTCGTCAAAATTGCCCGACAATACATCTATCGGATGACGACTTTAGGCTCGGCCGCAGAGAAACTAGCCTCGGCTAAAACCGCGCAGATCTATGCTGAACGAGCGGTTAAAGCCGACCCAAAAAACAGTGATGCTTACCTATCCATTTCCGTCAGCTTGGGCCGACAAATCCAACTTCAGGGCAACCGTGAAAAAGTAACCGCCTCCAAACCCATCAAAGAGTATGCTGAAAAAGCAGCCAAGCTCAATCCACGCAACGACTACGCCTGGCACATCCTAGCCCGCTGGCATCAGGGCATTGCTGGAGCCAACAGCTTTATCATCAGCATTGCCCGCCTAGTTTATGGCGAGATCCCGCCTGCTTCGAATGCTGAGGCCGTAAAGTATTTTGAAAAAGCCATCGCCCTGCGTCCAGATCGACTCATCCACCACTTGGAGCTGGGCCGGACCTACGCTCAAATGGGCAAAAAAGAAGAAGCACGACAGCTCATCAACAAAGCCTTAGCCATGCCCAACCGCGACAAAGATGATGCGGAGACGAAAGAACGCGGAAAAAAAACGCTGGCTGGTTTGTGAGCCTTTGGGAGCCATGAATTCCCTGCGCGCTTGACCAATATTTGCATTGGATTGCTTGCGTCTTTGTTTAGGCGAAACGCCTTCATTTTGCGCCAACCCACACTGATCACTCGCCGAATCCGACACAATCTTTGCTGAGATTCTGAAGAAAAACCTGCGTTTCTGCCAACAACCATGAAACGACTTTCCTCAATCCTCCTCTGCGCTCTCTGTAGTTTCACTCAGGCAGCTGAGAAGCCCAACATCATCCTCATCTATACCGACGACCACGGTCATGCTGATCTTGGCATCTATGGCGTCATGAAGGACATCAAGACGCCGAATCTCGATGCGCTAGGTCGCAGTGGCGTGGTGGCGACAAATGGTTATAGCACAGCACCGCAGTGTGTGCCTTCGCGTGGCGGCTTGATGACGGGAAAGTTCCAGGGGCGATTTGATCTCGATAACAATGGCTCCAAGCTCGACGGCTTCGACAAGGAGATCACCATTGCCACGAGATTGCAGAATGCGGGCTATGCGACAGCGCAATTTGGCAAGTGGCACCTTGGACCCACCGAGGCCATTACAAAGCATGGCTTCAAGCATGTGTTTTCTCAAAATGCACAGCGACCTTTTTCCGCCAACATCACGCTCGACGGCAAAGACCGTCCCATGAGTGATTTGCCACCGACTCAATATCATTTAGATGGCTGCTCAAAGGCCGCCGCAGCCATCATTGAGCGCTACAAAGACCAGCCGTTCTTCCTTTACGTTGCCTATCGCGGGCCGCATACGCCCTTGGATGCACCCCAGCGTTACATGGACCGTTTCCCCGGCGAGATGCCAGAGCGCCGTCGTGCTGCTCTTGCGATGCTCTCAGCCATTGACGACGGCGTCGGCCTCATCACGAGCACGCTGAAGAAACACAACCTGACTGAGAAAACGCTCATCTTCTTCATCGGTGATAACGGTGCCCCACTGAAGATTCATAAAGTCGATTCGCCACTCAACGGCGATGCCGGTGGCTGGGACGGCAGCCTCAACACCCCACTCAACGGCGAAAAAGGCATGCTTGCCGAAGGCGGCATGTCCACGCCTTATCTCATCGCTTGGCCCGGCACCATCCCCGGTGGCCAAACCTATGATCATCCTATCACGGCTCTCGATTTCGCAGCGACAGCGGTAAAAGTGGCTGGAGCTTTAGCTCCAGAGGCCGAGGCTAAGTCCGCAGCCACTTTGGATGGCGTAAACCTCCTGACCCACCTCACTGGCGAAAACAAAACTGCGCCGCACGACGCCCTTTACTGGCGCTGGATGGCCCAAAGCGCCATTCGTGAAGGAAAATGGAAACTCCTCCGAGGTGGCGAACGAGAATACCTCTACGACCTTGCGGCAGATCGTGAAGAGAAACACAACCTCGCCACGCAGCACCCAGAGATCGCCACGCGACTCCGGAGCAAGCTCAAAACCTGGGCCGACACGCTGAATCCGCCCGGCATGGCCCTCGGCCCGATGGCATCCACCTGGAATGATTACTTCGATCACTACCTCGAAGGTAAAACCATTGCGAAGACACCTGAAAAAGCCTCAAAAGACAAGGCTGAAGCAGGTATCCAAGGCTGGCTGGCACGCAACGGAACGCTCAGCGAAAAGGATGGCACATTCATCCTATCCACCGATAAAAAAGCCCAAGCTCCCTTCATCACCCGCAGCCAACTCAAGCTGAAAGGCCCACTCACCGCCTCACTCAGCATCAAGTCAGACACTGACGGTGCAGGCGGCATCGCTTGGCGCATGGATGGTGATAAAGACTTTCTGCCTGCCAACCGTGTCGCCTTCAAAGTCAGCGCTGACAACGATTGGCAAACCCACGAAGTCCCGCTACCCGCCAATGGCAACCTCATCCACCTGCGTATCCACTTCCCTGTCGGCAGCACTCAGATTCAAAAGCTCGAACTCAAAGACGCCATAGGTAAAGTGGTGTTATTAGTGAAGCCCTAAAGTTTATGACACCTTCAGCGCGGATGTAATGTCGGCCTTGATGTCATCAATGTGCTCGATGCCGAGGGAGATGCGTAACATGCCGGGCTGCACGCCAGCAGAAGTCTGCTCGGCAGCGGAGAGCTGTGAATGCGTGGTCGAGGCGGGATGGATGATGAGTGTTTTCGCATCGCCGACGTTAGCGAGGTGTGAGATGAGCTTGAGACTGTTCACGAACTTCTCGGCGCGGGCACGATCGCCTTTGAGGACGAAAGACAAGACGCCACCGAAACCGCGCGTGAGATATTTTTTGGCCGCTGCATGAGTCGGGTGGTTGGCGAGGCCCGGATAGTTTACAGACTCGACATCGGGATGCTCGGCGAGCCAATGGGCGAGGGCGAGGGCGTTTTCGCAGGTGCGTTCGACACGGAGGGAAAGTGTTTCCAGACCTTGTAGCAGCATGAAGGAATTAAAGGGGCTTTGGCAGGGCCCCCAATCGCGCAGACCTTCGACGCGGCAGCGGATGATGAACTGAATGTTTCCAAACGGACCGCCCATACCGAAGATGTCGTTTAAAACCATGCCGTGATAGCTGGCTGAGGGCGAGGTGAACTGCGGATACTTGCCGTTGCCCCAGTTGAAGGTGCCAGCATCAACAATGACGCCGCCCATGCTGGTGCCGTGACCACCGATCCACTTGGTCGCGGATTCGACAATGACGTGCGCACCGTGTTTCAGTGGCTGACAAATGGCACCACCAGCGCCGAAGGTGTTGTCCACGATCAGAGGCAAATCATGCTTCTTTGCGAGCGCAACGAAGGCTTCGAAATCCGGCACGGTGAGTCCGGGATTACCAATGGTTTCGAGATAGATCGCTTTCGTCTTGGCATCGATCAGAGGCTCAAAGGTCTCGACCTTCACGCCATCGGCGAAGCGAGCTTCGACGCCGATGCCTTTGAAGGCGTTTTTGAACTGATTGTAGGAACCGCCGTAAAGATGCGAAGTGGTGACGAAGTTATCCCCCACCGTGGAAATGTTGTTGATGGCGATGAACTGTGCTGAATGCCCCGAAGCCGTCGCCAGCGCTGCCGCACCTCCTTCGAGAGCTGCCACCCGCTTCTCAAAGACGTCCGTTGTCGGATTCATGAGACGGGTGTAAATGTTACCGAACTCCTGAAGCGCAAACAGTTTGGCTCCATGCTCGGAGCTTTTGAACTGATAAGCGGTGGTCTGATAGATCGGCACGGCGCGTGACTGCGTGGTGGGATCAATGTCTTGTCCGGCGTGGAGTTGCAGGGTCTCGAAGTTCATGGAAGTTGGTGGCGATGAATAGCTAGCGGACTGAGTTTACGCAGCTCGAAGTGATGACGATCACTTCGATGCTGCCGCCGTAACATAGGGCTGCAAAGCGGCTGCAAGGAGCTTGTAGCCTTCTGCATTGAAGTGCAGCATGTCCTCGACAAACAACTCGGGACGGACTTTGCCATCTTTGTCGAGGCTCATGGTGCGAGTATCGATGTAAGTAATGTTGGTCTGCTCTTTGGCCCAGGCGGAGACCAAATCGTTGAGCTTGTTGCCATCATCAATCTGTTTGAGGCGTTTGATCGTCGGGCTGAGACCGATGTAGTAGATCGGGATATTTGGCAGACCTCCGCGGACCTTTGCCACGAAGGTTTTGAAGTCATTGAATACATCTTCTACAGGCCAGCCTGCATTGATGTCATTGCCGCCCGCACGGATGAAGATGGCCCTCGGGGCATAAGGGAAGATCATGCGTTCGGCGTAGAAGGTGGAGTCTTTGATTTGGTTCCCACCAAAGCCACGGTTCAGCACTGGCACACCTGGGAAATCCTCCGCGAGAGTCTTCCAGCGCACGATGGTGGATGAACCGACAAAGAGGATGCTTCCTTTGACAGGTGCAGTCTTCTTGTCGGCCTCTTCAAAGGCCGCAACGGCCTTTTCCCACTTGTGGTAATCATGAGTGGTAGGTTTCGGCTTTGGCCAGACTTCAGGCGCAACGGGGTTTTTCGCCTCAGCTTCGGTGAAAAAGAAAGAGGTGAGAGAAAGAAGGGCGAAAAGACGAAAGACGAAGCGCTGATTCATAGAGACAGGTTTAACGTCATGGCGCACTGCATATTGCAGTGAACTGATCCCAAGTTGCTTAACGACCTTGGCGCTAGCGGATCTTGGCATCTGGCAGACCTGACTTTATGCCCTCATCCAGCGGCATGACGTCTGTTTTGTCGTCCAAACCTGTGGCAAGCATCAGCTTGGCCAGCTCGGCCTGGAGGGCGGTGACTTGGCCTGCGAGCTCGGCCTGGGAGATGAGGTTTTTGGTCTCTAGCGGATCGGCTTTCAGATCGTAGAGCTCTGCCAGATGACGATCTGCACCGCCGTCGCCATGAGGGTAATGGATGTACTTCCAACGCTCCGTGCGGATAGCGCGGACGTTCGGGGTGTAGGGGAACTGCTTCTCGTAGTTGTAATGATAAAACCATGCTTTGCGCCATTCGGCATCACCTTGTTGGATGAGTTTGACCCAGGATTTGCCATGCACCTTTGGCAGCGCTGGGGCAGTGCAAAGTTCCAGTAAACTAGGAGCCATATCCACGGTGAGAGTTTGATCTTCGATGACTCTCGGCTGCGCTGTCAGAGCAGGATAACGAACAATGAGTGGGATGCGCAGGCTGGACTCGTGACCAGTGCGTTTATCCACCATGCCGTGTTCTCCTTCTAATAACCCGTTGTCTCCCATGAAGACGATGATGGTATTGTCCAGTTGCTTGGTTTCCTCCAGATAGCAACGGAGGCGCGCCAGACTGTCATCGACACTGAGCACCGTGCCCCAATAACCATGCACCATGTTTTCAAAGTCCTTGACCGCCTCGGGACTACGATCCGGGAATTTCTTCCGCCATTCAAAGAGAGGACCGTAAATGCCATGCCAGGTTTCTTGGCGATCTCTGATCCAGGTGGGTTTATCGTCGATCTGAAAAGCGCTGGCTGGATACGGCACACGCACATCGTCAAAGCTATGCTCATATTTAGGCTCGGGCGTGTAAAAGCTGTGCGGAGCTTTGTGCCCCAGGAACATGCACCAGGGCTTCTCTGCTTTCTGCTGCTTTAGCCAGTCCAACGTCATATCAGTGACAACCGTAGTGTAGTAGCCTTTCACAACCTCGCGCTTTTTGCCATTCAGGTGCCACTCAGTATCGAAGTATTTCCCCTGCCCTTTATGGGTTACGAACCAATCAAAGCCAGGCCGTGGATCGTCGTTTTCCTCACCCATGTGATACTTGCCGATGTAGGCCGTGGCATAGCCCACGTCATGCAAAGTCTGCGGCCAGCTACCCATTTGAGCAGGATATTCCGTGAAGTTATTCGTCACCCCATGCGCATGCGCATAGAGCCCACTGAGGATGGAGGCTCGACTCGGCGAGCACAGGGACGTGGTGCAAAAAGTATTCTTGAACAACACACCCTCTGCGGCCAAACGATCGATATTAGGCGTTTTGACATGCTTTGAACCAAAGCAACCCAGGGCATCTGGACGTAAATCATCGCAGAGGATAAACAACACATTGGGCTGAGAAGCCGCGTGCACCGGACAATAACCAAGCGCCGAGAAGGCTAAGGCGATGGCGAGGAAAAGAGGATTCATCTGCATAGCTATAATAAAGAGTGTCTTCAAAGGTTGCCCTACTGCTTCATGCCGGACTTGGCCATTAGCCAATCTCCGCCATGGCCTTGTTCGGCATCGGCGGCAAAGGCTTCGATCTCGGCCGTTTTGATATCGGGATGTTTAGCGACTAACTGGCGATAGATAACGGTGAATTGTTTGGCCCCCGCATTCATGCAAGTGGCGGCGTCTCCCTCATTAAAGGCGGCCTTGGCAGAGCCGAGCATGAAGGCGGCGAGCAAATGCTCCTCTGTGCCTGGAGCTAATTTTTTGCAATGTTCCAGCCAGTCACTGACCGGATACTCTGGAATACTGATCGGATAAAACGGCGTGTTTTTCAAATAGGCCAACACCGCGGCACGGGCCTGAAGGCTGTCATCTGAAAAAGGGGCTGCCATGTAGAGATCGATCATCCGCGAGATATCGGCGCGTAGTGCTGGATCTTTAATGACCTGAATTACCATGCTACCAAAGTTTTTCAGCCCCTGTAAGCCACTTGTTCCCGTACTGGCTGGGCGCATCTGGCGAATCGTCAGAATGTGATTATCTATTAATGTCACAGCCACCCATTGTTTGATCAAGGCCTCAGCGATGCCTTCACTGCTTTTGCCAATACGGGTGGCATCAATCGTGCGAATGGCCAAAGGCAGATCTTCTTTCACCCAGAGATCAATACCGCTGACAGCGACCTCGCTAATATCCAGATTTTTATAGCGGCCCTGCTGTTCCATGCCCCGCATATCTGCCACCACGCCATCAAGTTCTTGCAGAATCAGACGCTGTTTTTCCTCCATAACGGTGACTGGCGTCTTCACAGGGAAAAAGAAAATGTCCGCACGGGCCTGTTCCTCTAGATTTTCATATCGGATAAAACAGCCTCCCGCCTTGTAAGAGAACTCACCCGCCAGTCTGTAACCGCCCAGCATCTGAGGAAAGGAAAGTCCTGTTCCTGCGTGCTTCCACGGGCGGGCGTCTTTAGACGGTGCCTTCCACTCACCCGCCGGTTCAGCGGCAAAGGCGAAGAGGGAAAAGGCGAACAAAAAAACTGGAAAAGCGCATTTCATGGGGTATTTCAGACAATCATTGGCGCTTTCTGCTCAGTCGAGCAAGTCCTGGTGCAGCGCGCGTAATCCAAGAATTCGTGGCTTTCAAGGGTTGCATCCTCAAAGAAAGGCGCTTCTTTCGTGTTCCCCCATACCAACACATGAGTGCCACGCTGCCGTTTCGCGCGAACCAAGACCTTCTCGACTCCAAGTACACCGACTGGAAAAAAGAGCCATCCTCCGTAGAGCCTACATGGGCTTCCTTCTTTGAGGGCTTCGAACTCGGCATGGCAGAGCTAGCCAAACGTGGCAGCAAGACAACTGTCGCCACTGGTTCCGCCGGCACACTTTCTGAGGCCACACTGAACTTTCGCATGAGAGTGACGAATGCGTTGCTGGCTTTCCGATCCCTCGGTCACAGCGCTGCGCATCTGAATCCGCTCAGCCCAACGGCCCCAGAAGTGGCGCTTCTTTCCCTGGAAGGTCTCGGCTTTACCGAAGCTGATCTCGATAGCGAGGTGCAGACCCAAATGTTCCGCAATGGACAGACCATGAAGTTGCGCGAGATGCTCACTGAGCTACGAGCCGTTTATTGTGACAAGACTGGCTTCGAGTTCATGCACATCCAGACACCTGAAGTACGCAACTGGGTGCTGGACCGTATTGAGAATCGCCTTTCCCAACCCAAGCCCTCGGCTGAAAATCAGATCGATGCCCTCCGCTGGCTGCTAGAGGCTGAGACCTTCGAGCGCTTTCTGCACCGCCGCTTCGTCGGCCAAAAACGCTTCTCCGTCGAAGGTGGCGAGTCGATGCTAGTCGCGCTAGAAACCATTCTTGAAAGCCTTGCTGCTCAAGGTGGCAAAGAAATCGTCATGGGCATGGCCCACCGCGGCCGCCTCAGCGTACTGGCCAATTTCCTGCGCAAGCCCCTGGAAACACTCTTTTATGAGTTCAGCGAAAACTATGTGCCCAACATGGTCGCTGGTGACGGTGACGTGAAGTATCACCTCGGTTTTGAAACCATCCGCGAGACCCGCAGCGGCAATCCTGTCGCCGTCATGCTGGCTCCAAATCCGAGCCATCTGGAAGCCGTTGATCCCGTGGTCGAAGGCATGACACGTGCTCGTCAGCGCTTCCTCGGGGATAGCGTCGAGCGCAAAAAAGTCATCCCGATACTGCTGCACGGTGATGCCGCCTTTGCCGGTCAAGGCATGGTGGCCGAAGTGCTGAACCTTTCCCAACTTCCAGGCTACCGCACAGGCGGCACCATCCACATCGTAGTCAATAACCAGATCGGGTTCACCACCTCCCCTGCTGACGCTCGCTCCACAAATTACTGCACGGACGTTGCGAAGATGATCGACGCGCCTGTCATCCATGTGAATGGCGACTGCCCGCTTGAGGTCGCAGCAGCAGCAAGCTTGGCCCTAGACTTCCGCCAGAAATTTGCCCGTGACGTCGTCTTGGACATCGTTTGTTACCGTCGCTATGGTCACAATGAGACTGACGAGCCAGCCTTCACGCAACCAAACATGGCGCGCACCATCGCGGCGCGCGCCTCGACGGCGACACTCTACCGCATCGACCTGGCCAAAACTGGCATCCTTGATGAAGCTGGCGCGAATGCCCTTCAAAAAGAACTCGAAGACGAGCTGGAAGACGGAGTCAAAGCCCTTGCCGAACGCTCTGAGAAATCAGGAGGCAATCCTTTTGAAGGCTCCACCGCTGAACCTCAAGCTGCCTACGATTACGTGCCCGTGCCGACCGGCGTCGAGCTGGCTAAACTTCAAAGTATTGGCCGCAAACTGCTGGAATCCCCTGAAGGCTTCCACTTGCACCCGACCATCGCCAAGCGTTTCCTCGCAGCCCGCGCGAAAGCCATCGAAGCCGGAGAAGGCATCGACTGGGCCTACGCTGAGTCATTGGCCTTTGGCACTCTGCTCACGGAACAGCACGGTGTGCGACTTTCCGGTCAGGATGTCCGCCGAGGCACCTTCAGCCAGCGGCACTCCGTCTTTTACGACACCGAAACCCGCGAGCGCCACATCCCGCTGAATAACCTCGCTGCTGAGCAAGGAAACTTCTGCGTCTACAACAGCCTGCTCTCTGAAGTGGCCGTTCTTGGCTTTGACTATGGCTACTCGCTGCTCGCCAGTAACATGCTCATCTGCTGGGAAGCCCAATTTGGTGACTTCGTCAACGGTGCCCAGGTCATTTTGGACCAATTCATCGCCTCTGCCGAAAGCAAATGGCAACGTCCTAGCCACGTCACCTTGCTTTTGCCGCACGGCTTCGAAGGTCAAGGTCCAGAGCACTCCAGCGCCCGCCTCGAACGCTTCCTGCAAAACAGTGCCGGTGGTAACTGGCAGGTCTGTAACTTCACCACGCCTGCCCAGTATTACCACGCTCTCCGCCGTCAGGTGAAGCGCAGCACGCGAAAGCCGCTCATCGTCATGACGCCGAAAAGCCTGCTGCGTCATCCGAAGTGCGTCTCCAAGCTCAGCGACATGGCTGAAGGCACCACTTTCAAAGAAGTGCTGGATGACGAAAACCTACTCGCCGCGCCCGAGCGCATCACGCGCCTCATCCTTTGTAGCGGCAAAGTGTATTACGACCTCCTCGAATTCCGCGAAGAGCACCAGATCAAAAACGCCGCCATTATCCGTATCGAGCAGCTCTACCCGCTGAACTACGAGATGCTCAAAGAGATCGTGGCCAAATACCCGCGTGCCCAGAAGAAATGGATCTGGTGTCAGGAAGAACCCCGTAACATGGGAGCCTTCTACTACATCCGCCCACGTCTGGAAGAACTTTCCAACCACAAGCTCCGCTACTCAGGCCGTGAGCGCAGCTCCAGCCCAGCGGCAGGCTCCAAAGCCATCCACGTCCTCGAACAAGACAAGCTGGTCGAAGATGCCTTTAGCGTCTAGTTCGCATCATTCCTCTTAATCCTGTTAAAAGACCCCCTTCCCCCTAAACGATCATGGCTGACATCAAAATCCCTGCACTCGGCGAATCCGTCGCCGGAGGTCAAATCTCCAAATGGCACTTCAAAGATGGCGACGCCGTCAAAGTCGGTGACGTCCTCCTCACCCTTGAGACTGACAAAGTTGCAGCCGAAGTGACTGCCGAATTCAGCGGCACGCTCGCCATAGCCCGTAAAGAAGGAGATGACGTCGAAGTGGGCGGAATCGTCGGCACCATCACCGAGGGAGCTGCTGCGCCCGCCGCTGCTGCTCCAGCACCAGCAGCCTCCCCTGCCCCAGTCGCAGAGGCACCTAAAGCCGCTGCTCCAGTCGAAGCAGCCAAGCCAGCACCTGCTCCAAAAGCCGCCCCAACTCCTACCGCCGCGCCCGCAGCCGACGCCAAGCCCGAGGGCCGCACCACGCGGAAGAAAATGACCCCGCTGCGCCGGAAGATCGCCGATCAGCTCGTCAGCGCCCAGCAAAACGCAGCCATCCTCACCACTTTCAATGAGTGTGACATGACCAACGTCATGGCTCTGCGCTCGAAGCTTCAGGACAGCTTTGTCAAAACTCACGGTGTGAAGCTTGGCTTCATGTCTTTCTTCGTGAAAGCCGTCGTTGAGGCACTCAAGGCCGTTCCCCAGATCAATGTTCGTGTCGAAGGTGACGAAATCGTCCAGCAACACTTCTACGACATCGGCGTCGCCGTCGGCACCGAAAAAGGCCTTATCGTCCCTGTCCTGCGCGACACAGACCAAAAGACCTTTGCCGAGATCGAAAAAGACATCCTCGCTTACGCAGCCAAAGCCAAAGAAGGCAAGATCTCTCTGCCCGATCTCACTGGCGGCGTCTTCACCATCTCCAATGGTGGCGTTTACGGCAGCCTGCTAAGCACACCGATCATCAATCCACCGCAAAGCGCCATCCTCGGCATGCACACCATTCAGCAGCGCCCTGTCGCCGTGGATGGAAAGGTCGAGATCCGCCCCATGATGTATCTGGCGCTTAGCTACGACCATCGTGTCGTCGATGGCAAAGAAGCCGTCACCTTCCTCATCCGCATCAAAGACTGCCTAGAGAACCCAGCGCGTATGTTAGTCGGCGCTTAAAACCGTCTGAAGTAAAGTATTTTGGTTTGTCGTCAAGACTTGCTGGCATTTTCTTGCTATCGATACTGGCTTCACTGTACTTTAGGCATCTCCGATCCTCAAACAAACAGTCTAAAGGAATGGATTCGCGAATCGCGACGCTCATGGCTGAGCGTGGCATTAGCGGATTATCTCTAGCGATCATTCAGGAAGGCAAGATCGTTAAAGCACAAGGTTATGGTTTTACCGATAAGACTCACAAGACTGCCGTAACGACCAAAACTCTCTTTCAAGCAGGCTCCATCAGCAAGCCGGTGACTGCATTAGGTGCCCTTCATTTGGTGGAACAAAATCGTTTGTCGCTAGACAGCGATGTGAATGAAAAGTTGCGTTCGTGGAAGGTGCCTGAAAACGAGTTCACCCAAGAAAAGAAGGTCACTTTGCGAGGCATTCTCAGCCACAGCGCCGGTCTGACGATCCACGGCTTTCCAGGTTATGCGCCCAAGAGCCCCTTACCGAGTCTGGTGCAAGTGCTTGATGGAACGCACCCCGCCAATACCGGAGCCGTTCGAGTGGCTAAAATCCCAGGATTGGAAGAGCAATACTCCGGCGGCGGCTACGCGGTGATGCAACAATTGATTGTCGATGTTACTGAAGAGCCGTTTGCAACATTCATGCATGAAACGGTGCTGAAACCTTTCGACATGACAGACAGCACCTTTGAACAACCGCTGCCTGCTCATCTGACGCTCAAAACAGCTGCAGGGCACGATACCAACGGGCATGCAATTACGGACAGATGGCATATTTACCCCGAAGCCGCGGCAGCAGGCTTATGGACAACGCCTTCTGATCTAGCCAAGTTCATCATCAGTATCCAGGAGGCCATTGCCGGAAAATTAGACCTTGTCATTTCTCCATCCATGGCTCGTCAAATGGTCACCAAACAAGGGCACAATGCAGGTCTCGGCCTCTTTCTTGAAGGTGCGGGATCCGATCTCCTTTTCATGCATGATGGACGGAATGAAGGCTTTGACTCCATCCTCCTAGCAACGGCTAAAACGGGATTTGGGATCGTGATCATGATGAATGCCAATGATAACAGCGGGGTCTTGAGAGAGATCCTCAAAGCCGTCCACGAAGAGTATCCGTGATCGGAAACCATTGCCCGCAGCCCCGGCTCTTTGAGCCAGAAGCGAAGGATATCCCAGAAGCATTTCAAATATCCTGCACAACACAACCTTTACGTCGTGTTCTAAGACTTTGGACTGTGACGCTAAACTAAATGGCCCAGCCTTTGCGATAGGTCTTCGTGAGAAGTTTGTCGGCAGCGGGGTTGTTTTTGAAGGTAAAGGCTTGGGTATCCCACTCAAGAGTTTTGGGGTTCAGTGGGCGTCCGGTGCGTTGATCAATCTCGCCAATGGCTAGACGTGTAGCTACATTGCCGAGCTGCACGGTTTCTGACAATGGGCCAGCATAGTCGAAGCCGTCGCTGGTCTTTTCGCCGCCAAGACAGGCATCCACCCAGCGATGCCAGTGACTCAGTCCCTGTTCTTTTGGGTATTGGAACCCAGTAAATTTGTCCAGTGGATAGAGTCGCGGCCCAGCCACATGAGCCAGCACGAGGTTGCCTGTTTCACCAATGAAGATGGAGCCGCTCTTTGGTAAATCCAGGTTGCCTGGCATCTGAGCTAACTTGCGATCCGGGCGCAGTCCCCCGTCTGTCCAGGTTACCTTCAGCGTCTTGCCAGCGATACGTTCATTCCCTGGAAAAAGATATTCGATCTGCTGCGTGGTGGGCCAGATGTGTTCATTGATGCCGCTGTTTTCTGCGGTGATCTGAATCGGTGCATTCAGGCCGAGCGCGGTAAAAACGGGATCAAGAATGTGACAGCCAAAGTCCCCCAAAGCACCACCTCCAAAATCCTGCCAATCACGCCAAACGAAGGGATGATAGCAAGGGGCATAAGCCCGCTTGGGTGCCACACCTAACCAGAGATCCCAGTTCACATGACTCGGCACTTTGGAACTAGAAGCAGGCGCTAACCGTTTGTTACGCTCATTGCCTGTGACTGATACCCAAGAGTGTACTTCTTTGATTTTTCCAATGGCACCTTCTTTGATTAGACGAGTCCCTAGACGGTACTCCAGTGCCGAGTGAATCTGATTTCCCATCTGTGTGACGACCTTGGCCTTAGCTGCCTCCAGACGCATTTGCCGCGCCTCCCAGACAGTGTGGGCCAGAGGTTTTTGACAATAGACATGCTTACCTCGGCGCATGGCATCAATGGCCACCTTGGCATGCATGTGATCAGGAATACCGATGTTTACCGCATCAAATTTGTCCTCCAACTTGGCAAACATTTCCCGGTAGTCGGTGAAATGCGCCACATTGGGGAAGTCCGTATCCACTTTACCAAAGCGGCTGCTGTCGATGTCACAAAAACCGACATACTGCACATTCGCATGAGCCCCGATGTTTTTGATATCGCTAAACGCCATACCGTCGGCACCAACAGAGACGACCTGAAGCTTGGAGTTTGGGTTGGCCGACTTTACGACGGCAGGGAAAGCAATGGCACTAGCCGCAAAAGTGGCCTGCTTTAAAAAAGATCGACGTGTCTTTGGCATGGCTTCACATACGAACTAACATGCTTAATCTTATCCAATTGAGCTACTTATTCATAAGATACATGACATTTATGCATGACGGTTGAACGCATCTTCGTTTGCGATGCTCAAAGACCTCCTCCATCATCTCGATCATGGCTAGCATTACGACTGAAAAAATCCTCGCACACACCCTGTGGTTAGACACTGAAGGGAGAAGTGGACGCAAGATCGACGAAACAGGCATGAACCTTGCTGGGGCCATGCTCAATGATCTGAACCTCGCGAAAGTGCATCTTGTAGGCACGACCATGACCAAAGCAAATCTGGCAGGCACCAATCTCATGAATGCGGACTTCAGCGGTGCCAATTTAGATAGCGCTAACCTGAGTGGTGCAAATCTCAGCGGTGCTGATCTCGGTGGAGTATCCCTGCGGAACTCGAATTTGAGTCACGCCAATCTTCAAGGTGCAGATCTCTCTGGAGCTAACCTCGAAGGTGCCAATCTCGAAGGTGCAGACTTCACAAACGCGGATCTCATCGCTGCTAATTTGAAACGTTCAATTCAAACAGGCATGATCCTCACCGGTGCCAAGCTGGCAGATACTCAGGGCATCGAGCGCTGATTTCACCTAACTTACTGAACAGACATAAAAAAGCGGAGCTCCGATAGGGGCTCCGCTTTTTGTTCACAATTTACCTGCGAAACTTTACTTCAACTCGCCAAGCACCCGTTTGATGTCAGCGGCCTGTTCAGCCGTGGAGGCTGTTTTGTCATGCCAGACCACTTTGCCGTCCTTCACTAAGAAGCACTGGCGTGTCGCAAGATTCAGCAGACCTTTGACCATTTTCTCCACTTTGAAGGCCGCGACTACCTTACCTTCTGGATCAGCAATGAGATCATATGGCAGTGTGAAATCTGCTTTGAATTTCTTTTGGGCTTCCGGCTTATCAAAAGAGACACCCAGGACTTGCACACCATCCTTCGTCAGATCGGCAAAGGCATCACGGAGAGAACAAGCCTGCTTCGTGCAGCCTGGCGTATTAGCCTTGGGATAAAAGAAGACCACCGTTGGTCCCTTTTTATAGACATCGGCAAAATTAACGGTCACGCCGTCTTGATTGATACCGGAAACCTCGGGGGCGGCATAATTGACTTTTTCGCCTTCTCCGGCGTTGGCGCTGCCGAAGAGCCCGGCAAAGATGGCTGTAAATAGGCGCATGGTGTGTTTCATGGAGATTTGTTGGATTGGCTTGAGGATAGGTAATCCCAAACGGCACGGACTGATTCGTTCTCGCGCCTGTTTTGGATGCAAGTGGTATTCCTTTCGTGATTCCCTCTCTTGCCTATGAGCCCGTCCCGTGTTCCATGGTCGCTGAATTCATGTCTGTCGATCTGTCCTCCATCGCCCTCATCGCCGGGAACGGCATTTACCCAGAGACCTTCATCACCGCAGCGAGGAAGGCCGGAGTACAGCGACTCGTCGTGGCAGCCTTTCTCAATGAAACCAAACCCGAAATCGAAAAGCTGGTGGACGCCATCGAGTGGTTCCGAGTTGGGCAGCTTGGCAAAATGATCGCCTTTTTCAAAAAACAACAGATTCAGCAAGTCGTGATGGTCGGACAGATCGCTCCAAAGAACCTCTTCGATCTGCGGCCAGACCTGCGGTTGCTTATGATGTTAGCCCGTTTAAAAAAGAGAAACGCCGAGACCCTCTTTGGTGGCATTGCGGATGAATTGTACAAAGACAGCATCTCTTTACTACCTGCGACCACCTTTTTAGAACATCTCATGCCCGCAGTAGGTCATGTCATGGGACCACAGATCAAAAAGCGGCGCTGGGAGGATGCTGAATACGGATTCAATATCGCCAAAGAAAGCAGCCGGCTCGACATTGGGCAGACCGTCGTGGTGAAAAATGGCACTGTTTTAGCCGTCGAAGCCTTTGAAGGAACCAACGAGGCCGTGAAGCGCGGTGGAGCTATGGGACGCGGCGGAGCCACTATGGTTAAGGTTTCTAAACCTAACCAAGACATGAGATTTGATGTTCCTGTCATCGGACCCGACACCATCCGGAATGCCGCCTTTGCAGGCGTCGATTTGATTGCTGTAGAGGCTGGAAAGACGCTATTACTAGGCTTCGACGAGATTGAGCGTGAATGCCAGACCTCTAAAATCACGATCATTGCCCTTAGTTAGACAAACTCCCATTTGTGAGAATTTCACAAAAAAAGCGGTTAAGTCTTGATTTATTAGGCTTAAACCGGAAAAAATGAACGCTCGCCCGGTTTGTCGGGTCAATCAGAGTCCATTCATCCAACCTCATATGTTACTAACCGCACTTAAAGTTAAACTCGCCGCCATGGTCGCAGTCGCTGGTCTTGATACCGCCGAAATGCCAGGGACAAGCGCAGAACTCAACAAAGTTCTTGAAGCCCTCGCCTCTGACCAGGCTGCTGCTCAAAAAGCAGCTCAGGACAAAACCACTGGACCTGATGTTAATAAGTCTTTCAACGAAGCACTCGTGAAAGTTCAAGAACTGGCCAAAGCCGGTGACAAAGACGCTCAATACGCGCTAGCCCATTGGGGTGTGCTGAGCAACAGCGACGTCAACGCAGCCGTTGACCTTTACCGCAAAGCAGCAGCTCAAGGCCAAGTGCTTGCGAAAGTTGAACTGGCTCAAGTCCTCCTCCAAGCCGCCCCACAAGATCAAGAAAAGGCTAAAGAAGCCGTCAAACTGATCCAGGAAGCTGAAGCTGCTGACAACAAAGTAGCCCGCCGCCTTCTCGCCAATCTCTACGTTTCCGGCGCTCCAAACGTGGGCATCGAACAAAGCGTTGAAAAAGCCAAGACCCTTCTTGAAAAAGGCAGCACTGCTGGTGATGGCGAGTCCACCCTCGGCCTTAGCCAACTTTACGCCGCAGGCGTTCCAGGACTGGCTGCTGATGCCCAGAAGTCTCTCGACTATCTGATCAAAGCAACCGAGCAAAAAAATGCCGTTGCTATGAGCACCTACGCCGCACGTCTCTTTGACGGCGACACCGGTGAAAAGCCATTGGTCAAAAAAGATCCAGCTGCTGCCATGAAGATGTTTGAAGATGCAGCCGCTACAGGCTTCGCAGCTGCCAATCGTCTCCTCGGTGCCATTTATGAAAATGGTCTCGGCGGTAACACCAAGAGCATCAAGAAAGCCGTCGATTACTACACCAAAGCCGCTAACGCCAATGATGGTGAAGCCCTCTTCCGCCTCGGAAATTTCTTCGAAGCAGGTATCAAAGAAGGTGAAGGCGAAAAAGCTGAAATCGTCGTTCAACAGAACGCCAAAAGCGCTCTCGATCTCTATCGCCTCGCTGCTCAAAACGGCCAAGCTTCCGCTTTCTACAACGTCGGTGTTTATTATGAAACCGGCACCGTGGTGGACAAAGATCCGATCAAGGCTTTTGCCTTCCTCCTGAAAGCCGCTACCTCTGGCGTGCCTCAGGCTCAGTTCCGCCTCGCTGGTTTGTATCAGCAGGGCACAGGCACCTCACAGGACATCGTCGCCGCCATGGCTTGGTTTGACCGCGCTGCCTCTGCAGGCTTCGCACCAGCCCAGATCGCTCTTGGCCAGATGTTTGAAACCGGTGCAGGCCTAGGCCGTGCCAACCCAGCCGCTGCTGCTCTACAATACGAAGCCGCTTCAGAAGCTGGCGTGCCACTCGCCATGCTGCGTCTGGCCAGTTTGAATGAGCGTGGTCTTGCTAACATCAAGGATAACAAAGCCGTGCCAAATCTTGCCCGTGCTCTCGCCTACGCTGACCTCGCCGTTGACGCTTCCCAAAAAGCTGAAGTCGCCGTGAAATATCGCGACGAGCTTAAGGCCAAAATGAAGGCTGAAGATGTGGCTGAAGCCAAGAAGATCTATGACAGCAAAAAGAAGGCTGATCCTGCCGCTCCAGCAGCTGCAACAGATGCCCCTGCTGCCAAGAGCAAAGGCTCAAGCAAAAGCAAATAAGGTAAAAATTGAATAAATTTGGCTTGTCAAAACAGAACAAGTCGCTAGTCTCCGGCTCCCCTTCACCAGGGGAGCCGGTTTTCTTTTCCGGGGCATTAGCTCAGTTGGTAGAGCGCCTGCATGGCATGCAGGAGGTCAGCGGTTCGAACCCGCTATGCTCCACCAAAGGCAGCGTAAACAAAGCCGCCTGAAACCCTGTCCTTCGCGTGGTATTTGCATTCCCCCGCATCGTGGCCGATACATCGCGCCTGACCATCTACCCCGCACGCTTGTGACTGAATCAAGATCCCCTGAGCCAAAAAAGAAATCCTCCCTGCTAGGCCGCCTGAAAGCGGGCCTGAAAAAAGTCATCGGGCTGGGTGAAAAGAAATCCGCCGCCACTCCTCGATCCAAGGCTGAGACCGAACATCATGTGGCCAAGATGTTTCCGCATACTCGAGGCCCTCGTGAGGACCGCCCAGCACGTGAGCCACGCTCTGATCGTCCCCGCCGCGAAGGTCCCCCACGCGAAGACCGCCCACGCCGTGATGGCGCACCTAGCGCTGATCGTCCCCGCCGCGATGGCCCAGCCCGTGAAGACCGCCCTCAGCGTGGCGCTGGACGCGGTGGCCGCAATGAGCGTGGCCCTGGCCGCGACCGCAGTGAAGATGCTCCTGTGCGTGAAAACTACGCGCCAGAGCCACCGCCGCCTGCACCTCCAGTTCCAGAAGGCCCCTACCCTGAAGCTTTCCAGATCCTTGGCCTAGCCGACTCCGTGCTGGCCGCCATTCGTGAGAGTGGGTATGAAAAACCCACCACCATTCAGGAGCGCTCTATCCCGATCATCCTTGAATCCAAAGACGTCATCGGTGCCTCCCAGACCGGCACAGGAAAAACAGCTGCTTTTGCCCTACCGACTCTCAGCCGCCTCGGTGCCCCTAGTAAATTCCGCTGTCTCGTGCTAGAACCCACTCGTGAGCTCGCAGCGCAGGTCGTCGAGCAGTTTGAAAAATACGGCAAGCACACTGGGCTGCGCGTCCTCCTAGTTCATGGCGGTGTCGGCTATGACAAACAACGCAAAGGTTTGCAAAAAGGCGTGGATGTCGTCGTCGCCACCCCGGGTCGCTTGCTCGACTTCATGCAGGATGGCACGGCTAATCTGAATGACATCGACGTGCTCATCTTAGATGAAGTGGATCGCATGCTCGACATGGGTTTCCTGCCTGATGTCCGCCGCATTGTTGAACGCACACCTAAAACACGTCAGACCCTCTTCTTCTCGGCTACCATGCCGCCGCAGATCAAAAGCTTGGCAGAATTTGCACTCAAAGATCCCGCCACGGTAGAAGTCGGCCTTCGTTTCTCCCCAGCAGAAACCGTGAGTCATTACATGTATCCTGTGGCCAGCGATCAGCGTCAGGAGCTACTTCTAGCCATCCTTGGAAAGACGCACTTTGAGAGTCTGATGATCTTTACCCGCACCAAAGCTCAGGCTGATCAGGTCTTTGGAGCGATCCAGGAAGAAGGCAAATACAAGGCAGCCGTCATGCACTCCGATATCCGCCAAACGGAGCGCGAGCGTGCCCTCAAAGGCTTCCGCAGTGGTGAGTTTGAAGTTATCGTCGCCACCGATCTGGCCGCACGCGGCTTGGACGTCAGCGGCGTGACACACGTCATCAATTACATGGTGCCAGAGAACTCTGAAGACTATGTTCACCGCATCGGACGCACCGGACGCGCTCAAAAAGAAGGTGACGCCTACACTATGTTCTCGGCCGAAGAACTTCCCTATGTGGCTAGCATCGAGCGACTGATCAGCCAAAAGATCGAGCGCCGTAAGCTCGAAGGCTTTACCTATAAGTACACCACCGTCCTCGACGAAGAGGACAAAGCCCGCGCCATCTTGCATGGCCGGAAGAAAAAGCGTAGGTAATCAAACCAACTCCCACCAGCAGTCCCCGCCACAGAGGGGACTGCTTTTTTGTGTCGTTATTCGAAATGCATCTGACCAATGTCAGAGCGCCGTTGCAGGCCATCAAAAGTGACTTTGACAGATTCAGCATAGGCTTTATCTCGGGCCTCTGTGCGAGTCGTCCCCTGAGCAACGATAGCGAGGACGCGTCCGCCATTCGTAGCAAACTGCCCCACCTCATTCTTCTTGGTGCCACAGTGATAGACGCGAGCTCCAGAAACTGCTTCCAAACCACGGATGACATCGCCATTTCGAGACGTGGCTGGATACCCAGCGGAGGCAGAGATCAGGCAAATACTCCAGCCTTCCGCAAACTGTAGCAGATCACGGTGAAGTTCACCCTTAGCCGCCGCAAAGACATAACTGGCGAAATCACCGCGAACCATTGGCATTACTGCTTCAGCCTCAGGATCACCAAAGCGGCAATTGTATTCAATCACCTTCGGACCGTCCGGCGTGAGCATCAGGCCAAAATAGAGAAATCCACGATAATTCAGATTGTCCTGAATCAACCCTTTGACGGTTGGCTGCACGATCTCACGTTCGATACGCGCCATGAGCTCTGCATTGGCGAGCTGACGACTAGCTACGGCACCCATGCCGCCAGTATTTGGCCCTTGGTCATTGTCACCGATTCGTTTGTAATCACGAGCTGGCATGAGGATGTGATACTGATCGTCGCAGACAGAGGCAAATACTGAAAGCTCAGGCCCGACGAGACACTGCTCAACGACCAGATTGCCAGCACCAAAGATGCGCTTTTCCATCACCTCATGAATGAAAGCCTCGGCTTCTTCGCGATTTGGACAAACAGCCACACCCTTGCCCGCGGCTAAACCGTCAAACTTGAGTACAATGGGGAATTCAGTGAGCGTTGCACGGGCTTCCTCAGCCGTCGCACACACCGTATAGGTCGCCGTCGGGATCTGATGACGTTGCAGGAAATGTTTAGCAAAAGCTTTGGAAGCCTCAAGTTGGGCCGCCTCTTTCACCGGCCCCCAACATGGCAGCCCTGCTTCAGCACAGAGATTGGCCAGTCCACGGCCTTTCACCAACAAAGCCTCCTCCCCTGCCACGCAGAGGTCGATGGCATTATCCTTCATCCAGGTGATCAGCTCTGGCAGATCAGGCACGTCCACCCGAGTCGCGAGCGTCGCGATGGCGTCGCTACCAGGGTAAGCGAAGAGTTGGTGTTTTTCAGGAGATTCACTCAGAGCTGTGATGAGGGCGTGCTCACGTCCGCCTTTGCCAGTAACCAGGATTTTCATGGGCCATCACTCTTAGCGGGAAAGAACCTGACGCCAAATGCAAATCACATCTTGCCGAGATTCAGTCAGCATTCATAATGTCCCCCTCGCTACGAGACGCTCCTGTAGCTCAGCGGTTAGAGCAGGGAACTCATAATTCCTTGGTCCTCGGTTCAAATCCGGGTGGGAGCACTTTCTCTGCAGCAGCCAGAATGAGGGCGCGGCGCTGGACAAAGGGCCGTGGCGACTGTAAAAGCGGAGTTCCCATGAAGATAAACCACCTTACACTCCTCTCGGCAGCCGTCTTGATGACCGCCTGCAAACCAGCCGCTGAAACTCCGGCAACGGCAACAACTCCTGTCGCAGCGACAACCCAGGCTCCCGCAGCAGCAGCACCAACCTCGACTCCCGCAGCAGCTACGCCAGAAGGCTATACCTCCATGTTCAATGGCACAGACCTCACGGGTTGGAAAGCCAATGACGAAGTTCCAGGCTGCTTCACCGTAGAAAACGGCACTCTGAAAGTCAGCGGTGGCCGTGCCCATATCTTTTACACAGGCCCCAATGGAGACGCCAACTTCAAAAGCTTTGAACTCAGGGCCAAAGTAAAGACCACCGCAGGTTCCAATGGTGGCGTTTACTTCCACACTCAGTTTCAAGAAAAAGGCTGGCCTGATCTCGGTTACGAATGCCAGGTCAATAGCACCCATACGGATCCAAAAAAGACAGGCAGCCTCTATGGAGTCATCAATATTCTGGCCCTGCTTCCTGACCAAAAAGAACCTCAAGGTGGCACTCATATCCGTGTCCCAGCTGCTCCAAGCAAAGATGACGAATGGTTCGACTACGTGATCCGTGTGGAAGGTAAACACATCACCCTCAAGGTGAATGGTGAGACCACAGTGGACTTCACAGAGCCAGAAGGCTGGGATCCAGCAACAGCCCTGAAGGGCATGCCCGGCCGTAAACTCAGCTCAGGCACCATCGCCATTCAGGGGCATGACCCAAAGAGCACCTGCTACTATAAAGATCTGTTCATCAAAGCTCTCTAACTCAATCAATGGGAACAGAGATCGACTCTGTTCCCATTATTATGATCCCAGGCTGAAAAGCCTATGCTACGCACTGAAATCCATGCCATCCGCCGATCTAGCCCCCGCTGAAATTCGCTGTTACTTTGTGCGTCAGAGGAATTGCCTGCTCGTGCGCGGCAAGTTCAGCGACCTCTACATGGACTATTACCTGCATTTCATGCAGCATGGCATCAAGCACCCAGAGCGCCTCGACATGATGCTCAAGGAAGCTGTCGCCGGAATGGCCCTTCACTTGGCCTCTCGTCCGCATGATGAAATCTGCGCCTGGACGATCAATCTAAATGATCCACTGATGAACCTCTTTGTCACTGGCGGAACCAAGACCGGACGCGTGGTCGGACGAATCTTCACGGAAGACGTGCGGGACACCGGTAAATGCTTGTTTATCACGCAAACGACCCGCTTCGGCCTGCAACCGCAGCAAAGCATGATCGAGTTTCATGGCTCTGACATGCTATCTGCCATCGAGCAATTTTACTCTCAAAGCGAACAACGCCTGACGCGTATCTTCCGCCTAGCTAATGAAGACTTCGTGCAAATCTCGGCCGAGCCAGATGCCGACGAGGACTGGCTAAATGCCCTCACGGATGAGAACATCCTGACGCTGGATCGTGACGAACAGCTCTCTCTTTTAGAAACGCGTCACTATGTCTTCGACTGCGGCTGCACTGTGGATCGCTTATTCCCTATGCTGACACGTTTGTCCGATGAAGACATGGATTACGTTTTCGCCGACGGTGTGGCCAAGATTACTTGCCCCCGCTGTGGTGCCAAATTTGATCCGACTCGTGAAACCTTTGATGCTTGGAAGGCAAGCCAACCAGCATGACCGCGACTCCTCCTAATTTTAAGATCGGCAACGAAAAGCTCATCAAGATCCTACCCAATGCCGCCAACAAGCTTACCAGCCTGCTGACCAAGCAAGGGCGCGCTGAAAATGGTGCTCTGCGTGTCGCCGTGGTCGGCGGCGGCTGCTCAGGCCTGCAATACAAGATGGATCTCGTCGATGGCCCTGCTAATCGTGACATCATGGTCATCTCCAGTGAAGTACGCGTCGTGATCGATCCCAAAAGTGCACTCTTCGTCAGTGGGTCAGAGCTAGACTACAGTGACGACCTCCAGCAGGGCGGCTTCAAGGTGAAAAATCCCAACGCTGTCGTCACCTGCTCCTGCGGTGAAAGCTTCGCAGCGTAAGCATCATGGCGGACTTCTTTGCCCTCCTGTCGCTGCCACCGCGTGCCGTTTTGGATGAGGAAGCCTTGCAGCAAGCCTACCTCAGCGCCACTCGCCTAGCTCACCCTGATCAGACTAGTGGGAATGCCGCTCTGAGTAGCGATCTGAACGCTGCTCTGGAGACCTTAAAGTCACCCGTGACACGATTAAAGCATCTCGTGGAGAAGCACTCCCAGACCGCCTGGCGCGCCGTGCCTCTCGAGCCAGCACTCATGAGCCTGTTTGAAAAACTGGGCCCGCTGCTGCAACTCAGCACACAGTTTTTGACCCGCAAGGATGCCGCAACGAGCGCTCTGGCCAAAGCCCTGCTTTCCAGTGAAGAAATGCGGCTGCGCGAATCCCTGGAAGCCCTGAATGAAGAGATCGAAGTACTCTGGCAACAGCTCGAATCCGCTCTGCCCGCCTGCGATCAGCGCATCGATCTAGGAGATACCAGTGTGTGGTCAGATCTCCAAGCCCTCCAGGCAAAATTTTCCTACCTCGCCAAATGGCGCTTACAAATTCGCGAAAAGCTCCTGGGATTGATGCTTTAAGCCATCAGAATACGATGCGGCTGAATGGACTCTGAAAAGCCCTTCAAATGCATGGTAGGCAGGGGCTCAGTCATGATGTGCTTGGCCAAATCGGCGACCGTTTCCGCATCAGCAATGACTTCGCCTGCATGAGCGATGCCACAAAGACGTGATGCCAAATTCACGCGATGCCCGAGCACGGTATAGCTCAAACGCTGTTCAGAGCCCATGCAGCCCGCCACCACATTACCACTGGCCAGACCGATGCCAATTTCCAAGGGATGCTTCGACGTCAGATTGAGTTCACGACGCCTCAACATCATCGCCTGAGAACATTCGACAGCACGCTGCGCGTCGTTTCCAGTGCTCACGGGGGCACCAAACAGGACCATGATGAGATCCCCGACAAATTTATCGACAATGCCACCATGCTCATAGGCAACCTCCGTGAGCGCCGTCATGTGCTCATTCAATAGCTCGATCACGTCATGCGGCTGCATATGCTCTGTCAGAGCGGTGAAACCTCGGATGTCGCAAAAAAGCATGGTGACGTCCCGCAATTCACCGCTTAGCGCTTCACGATTTTCTAATAAGCGCTCGGCCACACTGCGATCAGCGACCGCATTGAGCACACTGCGGTATTTTTCCTGAAGAGCCAAGCCCGCGGCCATCTCATTGAAGGATTGTGAGACACGTCCCATTTCATCCCCCGCGACTGGTACCCGGACATCGAAGTTTCCTCGCTCAATCTCGTGAGTCGCTGCCACCAACTGACTCACGGGACCGGACAAACTGCGTGACGTTATTGTGATCAGCACTAGGGCGATCCCCAGAGCCACGATTCCAACCGCAATGCCACTTCGGCGAAGATCCCTGATTTCAGCCTCCAAAGGAGCTAGCGAAAAGAAATTCACCTGAGTTGCCTGCGGGAAAGGACTTTCAGGATTCAGCACACGATAGATCAACTGATGCTTCACACCGCGAATGGGCACGACTATCTCTTTTTTATCCTTATCTGACTTCGCTAAAGAATCTGTCACAGCTTTGGCCACGATGCTTTTTTGATCCTCTGGTACCGTGGTCGAAACCAGCTTACCCTCCACCAAAATACCGCCCATGATCTCCCCAAACTCACTACGCTTCGTCTGCTCAAAGAGGGCACGATCCGCCATTGCAGGCAAAGGCAGACCAAAGGCAAAAGCCCCGAGAAAAGCTTTCGTCTCAGGATCACGCAGCGGCGTGACAAAGACTTCCCTAACCTGATCCGAGCGCCGCTCACCTGAATCCATCAAAAGATACCCAATCTGCTGCTCGGTTAAGATTTCTGCAAACTGACGATTGCTCAGCCAAGGCATCTTCGACGACTTGCGGCCAACATGATCCGCCGACCCAGCGCGCGGACGTTGATTCAAAACAAATTCGCCCTTGGCATCTATCAGCGCGATGAAAGGCGCGGTCAAACCGCCACCAATTGCAGGTGAACGACCGACCTCTTTAGACTCCTCCTTTTTGATTTCAGGCGGCGCATTCAGGGGGCGCAATCCAGTGACGCCTGCTTTTTTTGGGGACTGTCCGAACTCATTTTGCAGACGCTCCTGCGCCAGACTTTCCAGCAACGGCCTCAAAATAAAAACGGTCTTCAGATAATCTGCCGTCTTCATGCTAGAGATGATTTCAGAATTCTTAGCCATCTTCTCCAGCACTGATGATAGCGCATCTTGACGCTTACTTTTGGCCTGAGTCAAACCCGCGATCTGGTTTTCAAACTGCTCCTCAAACAGCTTCCGATAAGTCGCGCTAAATTTCCATTCGGAGAGAATCAATGCCACCACCACCACGCCTGCCACAATGGGAAAGATGGAAAGGATGAGCTTTGCCCGAAAGGTGGAAAAAAACTTCATGCAGGAAAGAATCGACGGATGAGCAATCTACAACCCCACACTCAAGAAATAGTTTGTGCAGAATAAGATCCTCTCAGACAAAGAACGCTGACTAGCGTTGCTATTTCGTGAAGATTCTTTTTCTTCTCACTGGCCACTTGCTCAATCGCCAGCCCGCGTTTCCTATCACTCAATGAGTTCTCCAGAATCCCAGCAGGCTGCCCTCGGCGTTTTCGACAGCGGCGTCGGCGGTCTAACCGTCGTCCGTGCGCTGCGTGAACTGCTACCCAATGAGTCCATCATTTATCTCGGTGATACTGCCCGTGTGCCCTACGGGTCTAAGTCACCTGACACCATCCGCAGGTTCTCCGTCGAAGATACACAGTTCCTCGTCGGCCATGGTGTTAAAGCCGTCATCGTCGCCTGTAACACCGCCACAGCCCACGCCCTGCCTCTACTACAGGCCACATTCAGGGTGCCGATCATCGGAGTTTTAGAGGCTGGGGTCGAAGCTACCCTCGCCGATCCACAGTGTGAGCGCGTCGGCATCATCGGCACAGCAGGCACCATCCGCAGTAGCGCCTACCAGTATGCCCTGGCCATGCGAAAGCCCGGCCTGCAAATTCACGCCGCCGCAACGCCACTACTCGTCCCCTTTGTCGAAGAAGGTTGGACAAATCACAGCGCCCTGAAGCTCGTGCTGAAAGAGTACCTCAATCCACTGCTGGCCAAAGGCATGGACACGCTTGTGCTCGGCTGCACGCACTACCCACTGCTCATGCCCGTGCTGCAAAAAATGCTCGGCAATAAAGTCCGCCTCGTGGACAGCGCCAGCACCTGTGCCGCGCACACTAAGCGCGTCCTCGAAGATCAACACCTCCTCCGCACCGCCCGCAGCAAACCCACGCTGGAGATCTTCCTCACCGATCTCTCCGAACAGGCAGAAGCCATGGCCAAACGCTTCCTCGGCACCGACTTTGGCAAGGTGAAAAAAGCGACGCTGTAATTGGGCTGATAGACTTCTCTAGGCGGCCTCAGAGGGGTCAACCAAAGACACACTTCATACGCCTCAAGATCGCAAGAGGCTCGTGCAGGGCCACTAGATCCTCACACTCCTCAGAGACATAACCAGGCCGAACGCGCGTCAGCAACCGCTGTTTGATCCCAGAAAACACCTGCATTCCGGCTTCCTCAAACTTCTGAATCAGATCCCCCGTCGTCCAACCTAACTTCTGAAAGTGGCTCTCATAGGACTCACAGTACACACATTCCGTTCGGCGCAGCACCTCAGCCGCGCCGGAGAGCACCGCGACTTCGAAACCCTCTACATCAATCTTTAATAGCGATATCCGCCCAAACTCCGACGCTGCCTTATCCAGCGTCGTGACCGGCACTCGGATCCCCTCCCCCTCCTTTGCCACCGAGTTCTGATCATCAGACCTTTCATCTGAGAACCAGAGCTCCCCAATCGCATCTCCCAGCGCCATATTCACAGGCGTCACATTAGACACACCATTGAGTGCTAAATTTCCCTGAAGGTATCCAAAAATCCTGGGATGAGGCTCCAGAGCCAGCACCTGCCCCCGCCCTACACGCAGCGCCGAAGCGATACTCAGGCTGCCGATATTCGCACCCACATCCACCACGCTATCACCTTCACGCAGGTAATCGTCCAAAAAAGCCACATCATCCTTCCGGTCCTCTGGATCAATCCAAAGTGAAGCCGACAACGACGAAGGGAAAAACCTCAATCGAAATCCACCCTGCGGAATAAACATCAGTGTCGAAAGTCCCGTGCGCATGAGAAGCCGTGAAATGAGAAACTTCAAAGGATGGTTCTGAGCGCGCAGGATGGTGAAGTAACGGTGCATAAGAGAGCTTCCTGTAGAAAGCTATCGGCACCACAGGACTCCTGTCAATGTGCAGCTAATCGTTTGTCACGCCGGTTAAATTGTCGATGCAAAGTTGATGCTTGGTTTTGGTTTGGAGATTTTATCTGGAACTGGCGCGCTTTTTCTACACTATTCGACAAACGAAGATCTCATGAAGACAAGCATTGCGTGGGCTTCATTTTGCCTTGTGTTCGAAGTCAATCCGTGTGTTGGCAATGAACAAAATCTGGTATTCGCGCTTTTAGGATTCATCTCCGGTTGATCACCAGAGACAAATAAATCGGGAATGAGCTGGAAGCGTGGTTATGGGCGCTCGGGCTTGATGGTTCAGCGCATCGTCTTGATCACCTGTTGACCCAGCAAGAAATAGATGGAGGGAAGATTGAAACAGGGGTCGGTTGAGAGAAAGCCAATATCGTGGCTCGTGTCGCCAGCTCCCTTGGCGGCCTGGCCTTGATAGCGGCCCGTGAATTCAAAGAGCTCGCTGGTGCCGATCTTGTAGCGGTTGGTGATGCTCAAATCCGTGAGTCCTTGCTGCTGCTTCTGGGCGAGATAGAGCCTCTCTTCTTCGGCAGAATCGAAACGGGTGACGACATCGCCCGTGTGAATCGCGGGACTTAGCCACATCCAACCACAATACGCGAGCATGAGATTGTCATCGTCGATTGTGTTGACTCCGTCACTGAGAAAGGACCAAGTGTAGGAGCCATTGACGAAGCCCCGCCCCTGGCGTCCGTTAGGCATAGCATACTCGACCAGATGAACCTCTACGTCACCGTGTCCTAACAGGTCTAGTTGGTAAGTGCGCTTGTGACGAACGGACTGTGGAGGAACGCCAAATTCATTTGGGTGGGAGAGCCATTGAGCCATTTGGTCTTCGCAGGACATTGAGTTGGCTGACCAAGAGCTGGGCCCCGCCGTGACAGAGCCCGGCACCCCGTGATCTCGTGCGCTGCCTGGTAAGGGTGGAGGTGTGGCATTCCTGCGCCGCCCTGGCACGCCCTCAATGCGGATTCCACAGGGTTGGCACTGTGGGTGCGGCTGCAGCGTGAGCGGGGCATGACAATAAAGACATTCGTCGGTGCTCAGAGGGATCACGGTAGCTCGACGCTCTTCATTGGTGAGTCCGGTAGGGCGTTTGAAAGTGCCGTAGAGCATCCAAAGCCAGATGCCACCGAAAATGGCGGTCATCCAATAAGTCATTTGGTCGGGCGAGCTTTGGGCCGGGCGGTCGAACCAGAGGGACCAAAGCATGATCGGTAGTGCGAGGAGAAGGGCATAGCGGAGCACAGGGCTCATCTTGGTTTCTGCTCTCGGATCTTCGCCACAATGAGAGCATTTCCAGCGGCGCTTCGTGCCCAGAGGGATGAGCGGAATCCAGAAGATGTGGGCACAGTCAAAGGACTGCCAATGCTCGGCAACACCTTCGTTTTTGCAGGAATTGCAAAAGTCGTTGCGGACGCCGACCTTTTTTCGGCCAAATCGATGAACTCCGTAGATGATGATCATAGCGGTAGGGGTTTATTTTAGCCTGGGGTTTACGATGCAGATTGCAGGGGCGTCAGGTGACCTCGCACGGGTGCCTGTCGCATGGCAGGAGTGATTATTTGCTTTCCCAGCAGCACAGGCCAGGGCACCACGGCAAAGAGGCCATTCCTACGATGCACTAGCAGAGGCACAAAAGAACTGGGCAATCCGTCGTCCTCAAGATCGTTCATCGAAAGGCGCACATCCATCAGCGTGACCTCGAGATTACCCGTTTCCTTCTTGGGCAGCGGGCGATGACGAAACTGGCGGTATTTGTCGTCCGCTATGATCTTCGCACTCTTGGGCATGCCTCGGGAGACATTGCCCGCATACGCAATGGCCAGTTCCTTTGCGATTGAGGTCAAGCGCCTCAAGGCGGACGGATGTTGATTCCACGAGGTCACGACGGCGGCAGGGTAGCGCTTTTCGGGATTCCCACCGATGGCGTTGTTGCCTATCACGATGGCGGCAAAAAGTAGCTCGCCTTCGGTTGCGAGGCTCCGATAGCTTCTTTGGAGCAATGGTGTGCGCATGGTCCAAGATCCACCGCTGAGGAGATTGAGAAAAGTCGTTCCGAGGAAGCCTTGATGCTCAGTCTGATACACCTTATCGAAGTCTTGAGACACGACCCAATACCGAGCCCTGGACTCGAATGAGGGGCGTTGAGACTGCACTTGAGAAATCGTGTTCTCTGACAAGGCCTCACCGAAGAGATCGTCCAAGGAGTGGGGCGTTGCAGCGGCAGCTTCTTCTACAGGCTTGTCGAAAATGGGGATCCGCACCTTTGACCATTGGCGCAGGGTCCAGATGATGGAGCACACGCCTGCCAGGCCGGCGGCCCATCGGTTGAAGAGCGGTATGCTCTGCGAGGGCACGATGCCTGAACTGCGCAAGATGAGGTCGCAAACAAGAAGTGCGGCCAGCGCAATAGCGGCGGCTACGGCCACTAGTTTAATGAATTTTTCAATAATATTACAAATACCATACATAATATAATTTTCACCCAGGCTGGATGCTGTCAAGTACCTCTTGTCCTAGTGGCGCAGCCGAGATGCCCAAAAGGGAGGAGACAGCTCCTGCAACAGTCCTCACTGCATTGCAGTAACTCTGAGGCTTGCCTTAATTGGTAACTTTTTTCACGGGCCCATTACCTGCCCTTTCACGTAGCCCAGCGACTCTGAGCTAGCTTATACCTGCTATAGTAGCGATCAAAGGCCTCCTCAAGGCTGCCCTCCGCGTCTTTAAACAGCGACACTACAGTCATCGCCTTGCGCTGCTTTCCCTGTTCGTCACGATAGAGGATGGTGTAGCGATTACTGCCGCGGAAATCGAGACGAGCTTCTGACTCTACGGACTCGATCCGGCTGAGACGGATGGGCATCGGCTCTGTCGGCAGAGTTAATTGATCATGCTCCAGCACTGCGGCAGATCCGTCCTTATGCATAAACACTCGCATCGGGAAATGAGCCTCCACCTGCTCGACCTGTTCCTGCGTGGTGGGCATGGTGCGCCAAGCGATGTCCTCAGCCTGCACATTCTGAATCAATTCCTGCCGCTCTGCCCACATCGAGGCTTCGATCTCCGCAGCTCTCGGGATCGCGTTGTGCCACGTCAATACGACCGGTGCCGACAATGCCGGATCGGTGAGAGCAGAGAATGTCGTGATCCCCAGATTTTGCATCCGCAGCTTCAGCGTTGGATGCGAATCAAAGGGGTGCTGAACCTCGCTGATGATCACTTCACTAGAATTGACGAAGCGTTCCATGAACTGCGGGAACCCTTGATCCAATTGCTCCGCGAGACGCAGTTCCTTGTTCACCGTGCTTGCGTTAATCACTGCTTGTTCGGCGCGTGCCCGATACGCGCAGTAGCTGGTGACTTTGATCAGCGCGCGTACCATCGCGGCGGGTGAGGAAACGCTAGCACCGATCTGATCGGCACGGAACTCGCGAGCGCGGGAGAGCTTGCCGAGTGACAGCTGGTAGAGCTTCCAGAACGCTCCCAGGAAACCGCCCACTACAACGCCTAGCCCATCGTCCAACGCAGTGAGGTAGGCATCAAATCTTCCTATCAGCGGAGCGATCCGCCGCGACCAGAACGTGTCGTCTCCACTGAAGTGCGCCAGCTCGTGTCCCAACACGCAATCCGCCTCCTCGACGGTCATCTTTTTCAGCATGGGCAGACTCAGATACAGCATGCGGCCTGTTTCGATCCTGCCTGCCAGACGCACGGGATTCTCGGTCACATAAAAGCTCGCCTCGATGCCTACGACGATGAAATCAGGCGGCTCAGTGCCCAGATGTGCTGCCATCTGACGGACGCGCTGCCAGACGTGGGGTGCCTCGGCCTCCGTCAGTTCCTCGCCTTCGACCTCGTTGGTTAAGTCCAAGCGCTTGAACATCACTTTCAGAATCGAACCGACCATGACAGCAACTGCAACGCCCATGATACCGATAAACTTCGGCGAGAATCTCTCCAAAAAGTGAGCCGTCACCCAGTAGGACAAAAAGCCGATGAGGATGCCCTGGCCCAGCACTTCAATGGTCGCCGTGGTTTGCAGTACAGGCAAACCAAGTCGCAGTGACCAGTATTGGGATTGATTCGATTGGAATGCGAAGAGCAGGCAGGCGCCGACCATGACCAGCGCGACCAGCACCGTGATGAGGCACACCCAAGCGATGACTATGTTCCAGCGAAAAATCGAGTATCGGGTGTTCACGTCGCTGAACTGGTCTCTCAGCTGCGCATTCTCCTCATCCTGTGTCACGAGCAATTGCGAGACCAGTTGGCGCTCCCATTGACTGATCAGCTCTAAGCGTTGACCCGAGCTTAGCGAGGTGTCCTGCATCACCTGTTTCCTAATTGTAGCAAGGATCTTCTCATCGTAGTCCTGCTCAATATACGTAAAGAACCACAGCGAGAAGCAGGGAACCAAGAACACAGCAAGGAACGGCAGGAGATGACGCTTGGCGAAGTCGGAAAAGGAGGATGAGTCACTCATGGACCAAAGTGGGAAACATCCCGCCCCGCCCTAGTCGCGGCAAGCAAAAAGAGGGCGTTTGATGCGAGCATGAGCCGTGCGCGGCTTCGAGGTGTTTGTCGAGCTTGTCGGAGAACTTGCCGTGGTAACAGGCTTCGGTGATATCGTCTCACGGCAGCGGATTCGCGGCGAGGAAGGCTCAGCGGGCTTGATCTTCGGAGCTCAAGCGAAGGACGACGGCTTTTGTTAATTTTTTGAACCCAGATCCTGTTCTTTAGGATGGGCTTTTGTGTGTGGAGATGACTCGAAGGGGTTGAAGCCTTTAGGTTCACATCGAGCATTTTGAATGCTGCTACGTAGTTCACTCAGCCCACTGACCCGACTCTTTAACCAGCACTTTTTTACCTGAGGTCACTCTTAGAGTTCCTTCAGTACTGACAAAGTAAGAAACCTTGTCCTTTTCAAACACATAACCCAGGAACCTGTTTGGAGTCACGCCATCCGCTTCCATCGTGTGCAAAGTGCGACCTTTGATTTTGATCGTGCTACCGTTCTTCCGGCTGACACCCACATAAGTGACATCATCTGAGGTAACGTCGCCCTCTTCGAAATTGTTTACAATGATGACCACAAAGGATGGCGTGATCAGTGTCTCCGAATAGGCCGAGGCAACACACAAAAAAACAGCTGCATAAACAAAAAGAAATCTCATAGGAATCAGTCTCCAGCATTGGTCCCATACGCCACAATAGGCAATGCCATTTATTAAATGGGCCTGATTCTCAATTCCTCATCACTCGACCACAAGTTCTCAACTCTTAGGGAACAGCGGTTCGCGTTCATCGTCGGCCTGCATCCAGCCAGCACTCCTTTGGGCAAGCCTACAGCATCCACGCGCTCCACAAGGCGGATGAACTCCATCGGGAAATTCTGAGCAAGCCTGCGAAGCCCAAGCTCTCCACGAACTTAGCCTGAGCCTGCTTAGGGTGGCACCGCTGCTTCTGCCTTGCGGGGATTCGATCGATGGATGACTTCCGTGATCTCGAATTCAGCGCGGTTGGAAGCTGGTCATCATTTGCATGCCGACCTCGCTTGCCCTTTCGCCTCAGAGAATCTGGAGAAGATCGAGGGCACCTCGGCTCAGACGAAAGCGAAACTTCCTTGGTTGTTCAGCACCCCAGAACGCTTCGCGTAAAGCTCCGCTTTGTCGGAGCGCTGGACGTGTAAAAGTCACATGCTCGCTGACCTTGCAGTTCGTGGTTCGAAGCTTCGCTTGTCGAGATTTGATGATTGCCCCCGTTTCCCGGGATTCTTTGTTTACTTGTTGAACCCCTCGTGGTTCATGAATTCCCAAATGCGCCCCATCCAGGTGTAGCTGCCGGTCTCCGGGGCAGCCGCCCTTTGGAAGCAGTGCCCGCGTCCGACCAGCGTGTGGAGATCCGACTGGATTCCCATCCGGCGAAGCTGCTCCCAGCATTTCACCGAATTCATCGCCGCCCAACCATCCGCATCGCCATGGATGAACAGGATCGGACAGGTTGCGAGGTCGAACGAGAACTCAGGGACGAGCCTAGCGTCATCCTCATTGCCGCCTTTGGCGTTCGGGGATTCCGCGCCGTCGGTGAGCGCGTATGCTGGATAGATCGCGACCGCCCACCGCACGTTGCAGGGAAGCTTGTCGAGATCGTCGATCGGCGCGTAGGAACGGCGTTTCGAGCTGGTCGCGCCCATGAGTGTCAGGTGGCCGCCGGCCGAGGACCCCATGATGCCGATGCGGTCGGAATCGAGCCCTTTTGCCGGAGCCTCGCTGCGGACGATCCTGACGGCGCGCTGCAGGTCCTGCCATGCCGTCGTATGCTTGGCCAGTCCGCCCTGCGGACGCGGCGTGCGGTATTTCACCGTCACGACCGTCATGCCCTTTTCATTGAGGTATCGCCGTGTCGGCGCGACTTCAAATCCGTCCGGGTTATTGCCCCCGTAGCCGCCGCCCGAGTAGATGATCTGGATCGCCCTCGTCCTGAGTTCCTTTGGCCGATGCCATTCGAGATATGGCTGGCACTGGTGCTTTTGCTCATCCGGCATCTTGCCTTCCGGCCAGAGCGGTTGCTTGCGGTATTCGCCGCGAGCGTCGTCGTTTGGATAGCGGGCCATGAGATCCTCTTCCGCACCGAGGCGTCCGTCGAAATTCATCTGGCGGAGAAACTCGGTGACGCGGTCGAGCCAGTGGTCGTAGGCGGTGCCGTCCTCGCCCTTGCCTGGGTCTCCCATGAAACCGTGGGGACGGTCCGCGAAGAGATGGATCTCGGCCGGGATTTTCATCCTGCGGAGTTGGCGGTAAATCTGCGTGGAACCATTCGGCGAATAGGCGTCCGTCCCGCCGTGGAAGAGGGCCATTGGACAGGTCTTCGCGTCGAACTTGAACACGTCCGAAAGCTTGGCGTCGATCGCGTCGCCGTCGCGCGTGTTGGGGCCGGTGAGCCCGTCCGTTAGCGCATAGGCGGTGTAAATCGGCACAGCCCAATTGAGATGGCACGGAAGCCGGTCGAGGTCGTCAATCGCCCCGTAAGCCGGCGTGAGCGCGCTCGTCGCGAGCAGGACCGTCAGGTGCGACCCCGCAGAAAATCCGAGTGCGCCTATCTTCTCCGGGTCGAACCCGCGTTTCTGCGCCTCGCTGCGGACGAGCCGGACGGCGCGTTGACCGTCCTCCCACGCGCTCTGATAGATCGGCAGCCCTTGTGGGCGCGGCGTCCGGTAGGTGAGGCTCACGCAAACGAACCCGAGTCCGGTGAGCTTTTTCGCGACCCGGTCAATCAACTCCCCGTCGCAGCAATTCTGATAACCACCGCCGGAAATGAGCAACATGCAGCCGCCGTTCTTCTCCGCAGGGGCCTCATACCAGTCCAGATACGGCATGGCATGCTCCGCCGCCTTGAATCCCGGCGCTTTCGCCTCCTGAGTGGTTGCCGCGATCTGTTGTGGCTGGAAATCCGGGATTTTCCCTTCCGGCCACAGCCCGACCCGCTCCCCGGCGCACGCCAGGGCAGTGACCAGTATCCACGAACTAACAATCAATGTCGTTTTCATCATATCGCTCCTTACTTGTTGGTCTGGCCGAGAATCTTGATTCGCTCGAGGATCTCAACGCTGCGCGTGTCGCCGGATTCCTCAATGAAGAAAAGCATGGCGGCGGTTTACGAATGATACTCCTGCAAAGCCCGCACCTGCACCTCGCTGCCTTGCAGTGATTTGATGGCTCTCAGCGCGGCATCGGCACCACGGAGCGTCGTCATGATCGGAATGCGATTCTGCATCGCTGCGGTGCGGATTTTGACTTCGTCTTCGCGGGGGTTCTTGCCGGACGGGGTGTTGATGACCAAGGCCATGTCCTTGTTTTTCATCAGGTCGATGACGTTCGGACGTTGGCCGCTGGCGAGTTTGGGGAGGATGTTCACGGGGATGCCGGCCTCAGTGATGACGCTGCCGGTGCCGCTGGTGGCGTAGAGGGTGAAGCCGAGGTCGGCGTAGCCTTTGGCGATGCGGACGACATTCGGGCGGTCGGTTTCTTTGACGCTGATGAAGACGTTGCCCTTCGTGGGCAGGGTGCCGCCGGTGGCCATTTGGCTTTTGGCAAAGGCCATGCCGAGGTCGTAGTCGATGCCCATGACTTCGCCGGTGCTTTTCATCTCAGGGCCGAGGATGATGTCCACGCCGGTGAACTTGCTGAAGGGGAAGACGGCTTCTTTGACGCTGAAATGCTTCGGAATGACTTCTTCGGTGAAGCCGAGTTCCTTCAAGGTCTTGCCGGCCATGATTTTGGCGGCGAGCTTCGGCAGCGGGACGCCGATGGCTTTGCTGACGAAGGGCGCGGTACGGCTGGCGCGTGGGTTGACTTCGATGACATACAAGTCGTCGCCTTTGACGGCGAGCTGCATGTTCATCAAGCCGCGCACGTTGAGGGCCTTCGCGAGCTTCTTGGCGGCGTCACGGATGCGGTCCTGCATGGCAGCGCTGAGGCTGAAGGGCGGGATGACGCAGGCGCTGTCGCCGCTGTGGATGCCGGCCTCTTCGATGTGCTCCATGATGGCGCCGATGACGGTGGTTTCGCCGTCGCTGATGCAATCGACATCGACTTCGGTGGCGTCTTCGAGGAAGCGGTCGATGAGGATGGGGTGGGACTCTGAGACGATGGGCTTGTTCGCGGTGAGGGTGGTGGCGGAAGAACCCTGAACAGGTTGCAAACCTGTTCCACTTTGGTACTCCACGGCAGTGCGCATGTAGGTGGTGAGCTCGCTCTCATTATAGACGATCTGCATGGCGCGGCCACCGAGCACGAAGCTGGGGCGCACGAGGCAGGGGAAACCCACGCGATTGGCGACGACGAGAGCTTCCTCAAGGTTGGTGGCGGTGCCACTGGGGGCTTGATGCAGGCCGAGTTGATCGAGCAAGGCAGCGAAGAGTTTTCTGTCTTCGGCGAGTTCGATGTTCTTCGGGCTGGTGCCGATAATGCGGACGCCGTTTTCTTCGAGGCCTTTGGCGAGGTTCAGCGGCGTCTGACCGCCGAACTGGACGACGACGCCGAGCACCTGATCGTGGCGGTTTTCACGCTCGTAGATGTTGAGCACATCTTCGAGTGTGAGTGGCTCGAAGTATAGCTTGTCGCTGGTGTCGTAGTCGGTGGAGACAGTCTCGGGGTTGGAGTTGACCATGATGGTCTCAAAACCGAGTTCGCGCAGGGCGAAGCTGGCATGGACGCAGCAGTAGTCAAACTCGATGCCCTGGCCGATGCGGTTCGGACCGCCACCAAGGATCATGACTTTCTTGCGGTCGTTGTCGCGCACCTCGTCCTCGATGCCGTAGGTGGAGTAGTAGTAGGGTGTGTGGGCCTCGAACTCGGCGGCGCAGGTGTCCACGAGGCGGTAGGTGGGGATGACTTTGGCGGCTTTGCGGGCTGCGCGGGTGGCTGTTTCCGCTTCTGATTGGGTCTTATAGGTCCCATTTGACATATAGGATTGAGCGATCTGGCGATCTGAGAAACCGAGGCGCTTGGCTTTGCGAAGGTCGAGTGTGGCAAGAGTCTGCTGCTCCTTCACAATCTCCTCAATCTGCCTCAAGAACCAGCGATCAATCTTGGTGAGCGAAAACACCTTCTCCACATCCCAGCCCTTCGCGAAGGCCTGGCCGAGGAAGAAGATGCGCTCGGCGTTCGGCACGGTGAGCTTGGCGGTGAGGGTCTCGTCATCGACTTCCTTGTCGGCTCCATCGCCGATGAGGCCAAAGCGTTTGATCTCCAGGCTGCGCAGGCACTTTTGCAGGGACTCTTTGAAGGTGCGACCAATGGCCATGGCCTCGCCGACGGATTTCATCTGCGTGGTGAGCGTTTCGTTAGCACCGGGGAACTTCTCGAAGGTGAAACGCGGGATCTTGGTGACGACGTAGTCGATGGTGGGCTCGAAAGCGGCGGGCGTATGGCGCGTGATGTCGTTTTTCAGCTCATCGAGCGTATAACCGACGGCGAGCTTCGCGGCGATCTTCGCGATGGGGAAGCCGGTGGCCTTCGACGCGAGCGCGGAGCTGCGGCTGACGCGCGGATTCATCTCGATGACGATCATGCGGCCCGTGTCGGGATGCACGGCGAACTGGATGTTCGAGCCACCCGTCTCCACGCCGATCTCGCGGATGCAGGCGAAGGAGAAGTCGCGCATGATCTGGTATTCGCGATCGGTGAGCGTCTGGATCGGTGCCACGGTGATCGAGTCGCCGGTGTGCACGCCCATGGGGTCGAGGTTCTCGATGGAGCAGATGATGACGCAGTTGTCCGCCTTGTCGCGGATGACCTCCATCTCGAACTCCTTCCAGCCGAGCAACGATTCCTCGATGAGCACTTCCGTGACGGGCGAGAGATCAAGTCCGCTAGCTGTTATAGCTTCAAACTCCTCTTTGTTATACGCAATACCGCCGCCAGTTCCTCCGAGCGTGTAGGCTGGGCGAATGATAAGGGGTAGTGTGCCAATCTGAGCCGCAATCTCGCGGGCTTCCTCAATCGTGTGCGCCACGCCGGACTGTGGCAGGTCGAGGCCGATCTTGAGCATGGCGTTCTTGAACTTGAGGCGGTCTTCGCCTTTCTCGATGGCCTCCGCGTTCGCACCAATCATGCGCACGCCATGTTTGGTCAGGGTGCCGGCATTCCAGAGAGACATGGCGCAGTTCAGCGCCGTCTGGCCACCGAGCGTGGGCAACAGCGCGTCCGGCTTCTCGATCATGATGATCTTCTCGACGATCTCAGGATTGATTGGCTCGATGTAAGTCCTAAAGGCAAACTCCGGGTCGGTCATGATCGTGGCCGGATTGGAGTTGATCAACACCACCTGATAGCCCTCTTCACGCAGGGCCTTGCAGGCCTGAACGCCTGAGTAGTCGAACTCGCAGCCTTGGCCAATAACAATGGGGCCGGAACCGATGACGAGGATGGTTTTGATGGAGGTGTCTTTAGGCATGGGGGAGGTGGGAGATCTGAAGATTCAGATATGAGATTTGTGGAAAGCGTATGATTTGGGCGCTTTCGCGGGCTGAAAATGACGAATTTTGAGGCTCGATTAACGATTGGCAGCCGTGAAAGCGCGGCATCTTGCACAGTCGCGGCGGACTGTAAAGGACGGTCTGAGAATCCTTTAAAATGGCTGGAAGAAATTTAACTAAACTAAAGGATTTCTGCATTCGTGGCTCTTGCCTCGATGTCATGCCTCGCGCAGACTTCACACCCAATGAGTGACACCCCCCAGGAAACGCCAGATTCGCCAAAGCCCATGCCCTCCCCAGAGGAGATCACGCGCAAATTAGAGGATTTCATCAAGAACAGCTTGGGCGGACAGGTGGTTTTTTCCCGGATTGAGGGTCATGATCTGCGCTCTAGCCCAGAGGCCCAAGATAGCATTCCGCAAGCCGAGGAGGAAGACGCGTCACAAGCTTTTGATTTCAAATCCAAGCCCGCTGATATCAAAGCTTACTTGGACCGATTCGTGATCCGCCAGGATGAGGCAAAAAAGGTTCTGGCCACGGCGGTGTGCGATCATTATCACCATGCCCGGATGCTGCGTGAGAACCGCGCCCAGAAAGGTGCGCAGCCTTTGGAGTTCACCAAACAAAACGTGATCATCACGGGGCCAACAGGCGTGGGTAAAACTTACCTCGTGAAACACATCGCTGATTTGATCGGGGTGCCGTTTGTGAAGGCCGATGCCACCAAATTTAGCGAGACTGGCTATGTCGGTGGTGATGTGGATGATCTGGTTCGTGATCTGGTGGCGAAGGCCAATGGGAACGTGGAATTGGCCGAGCACGGTATCATTTATCTGGATGAGATCGACAAGCTAGCCACCGGCGGCGAAGGCCGAGTCGGACGCGATGTCAGTGGTCGCGGAGTACAGACCGCATTGCTGAAGCTCATGGAGGAAACGGAAGTCGCTCTCTATGCCCCGAATGATATCCGCAGCCAAATGCAGATGATGTTTGATACTCGAAAGGGCCGAACGGGTCGTGAAGTGGTGAATACACGAAACATTCTCTTCATTGTGAGTGGTGCCTTTTCTGGGTTGGAGAAAATCATCGAAAAACGCCAGAGCAAAGCTTCCATCGGCTTTGGCGCGGCGATGACCGAGAAACCAGCCTCCGACGAACTACTGAGGCAAGCGCGGACGAAGGATTTTATTGATTACGGATTTGAAGCAGAATTCATCGGACGTCTGCCGGTCCGAGTGTTTTGCGAGGCGCTGACGGCGGATGATCTGTTCCAAATCATGAAGAATAGCGAAGGCAGCCTGATCCGCCAATATGAGCGTGAGTTCCATGCCTATGGCGTGCGTGCCACCTTTGAAGATGAGGCGCTGCGCGCTGTGGCCGTCACTGCTGCTGAGGAAAAAACCGGGGCTCGTGGCCTTGTCACAGCTTGGGAAAAGGTGCTGCGCGATTTTAAATTCGAGCTGCCAAGCTTAGGCCTGCCGGAACTGATCGTGAATGGTGATCTGGTCAAAGATACTGGGAAAGCCTTGGAGAACTGCCGTGTCCAGGCACTGAGTCTGCCAGCAAAGGTCCGCCACACTGAAGTGCATGATTTTGCCACCCAATTTGCCGCAGCGCATGGCATCACGCTGGTCTTTAAAGAAGAGGTCACTCTAGCCCTGCAGGAGCGTGCTCAGCGAGAAGGTTGTGCTGTGGATACGCTGTGTGCTCGATTGTTTAAAGACTTTCCGTTTGGCCTGCAATTGGTCGCTCGCAGCACGGGGCAGACGATTTTTGACCTGACGAAGGAAAGTGTGGAGCAGCCAGACCAGTTCCTTAGCAATCTCGTGGTCAGCTCCTATCGCCAGCCAGAACCTACTTTCACCTCAGACACTTATGGATCGTAATCGCACCCCTACCGTTCTCTTTATTGGCATTCTCATCTGCGTGCCCATGTTGGCGTTGTATCATTTTGGTGTCTTTCCCCAGGCTGCCCAATGGTTGGCAGAGCGCCTGCCTCGTTACCTTGTGCTACCTGCGGAGGGGATTAAAATCTCGCTGCCATTGCAATACGGTTTTTACACACTGGCCGCTTTTAGCAGCGCTTGGCTGGGATTGGAGCTGCCGGCAGTTTGGCAAAAGTATCTTTACCTCTTAGCCCTGAGTTTCCTCACCTGCCTGCTGACGCCTCTATTGGCGCTCAATGGCCTGTTGTTTGAGCCCTTTTCGGGAACGTTAGCAAGCTGCTTTGCCGGACTTCTCGGAGTGATGCTGAGTGATCCGAGTCTAGGCATTAGCAGCGCGGAGACTAGCGCGGCAATGACTGAGCCAGAAGCTGTCGAGCTGAAATCAGCGGAGCCTGAATCTAGCCCCAAAGTGGAAGCTTAGTTGCAAAGCAGATAGCAGGATGTGTGGGGCAGTGTGTCGAGCCCATTTGCGCCGGGAGCAGTTTAAGCTAGCTTGGAATGATGTCTGACACACCTGCCCGCTTTATCCAGATCGACGACGCTGCCCGCGAAACGAATCCGTGGACGAATAATGAATGGCTGTGCCGCCCTGATCTGGTGGAGGCTGAAAAGCTGCTGCTGGTGCGGGCTAATATGGACCCGATGCACTGCCATCCGTTCCACTTTCATCCGCATCGGGAAGAAATCATCTATGTCATCTATGGCCGCGCTGAGCAGTGGGTGGGCACTGAAAAACGCATCCTGAAGGCCGGTGAAATGGCTCATATCCCAGCGGGAACGATCCATGCGACCTACAATCCACACATGGAACCGCTGGTCTTCTTGGCCATCCTTTCGCCAGCCAAACTGCCTGATGATCTTGCAGCGATTCCAGACCCGCAGGATGTCTCTGCTCAAGAGCCCTGGGCTAGTCTGCGTGCAGGCTTGGCAGAATGTCGGACTTTGGCATGATACCTGTATTCCTCAAAGCTAAGGCAAAGGGTCGATCACAGTAGCCTTAAAGCCGGATGGTGTGATGACTTGCTGCGGGAGATCATCCTTTGCTGAATGCTGGATCTCATAAGCGGTGGGAGAAATCTTGATGTCACCCTTGGAGATTCGGCTAAAGACCACGGCAGAACGATTGTCAGACGTCAGCAGAGGCAGTGCCAAATCCTTACCCAGTCGCGCCAAAAGTCTCTCTCTCGCTGTTTCACGAGTCACCTTCTTTTCACCATACTGGCGGGGCAAGTTGCCGCTTTTTTCCTCCTTAAGCATCTGCTGATACTCAATCTCCACGAGGCGGTTGAGTTCTCTTTCCAGCCGAAGTTCAAGGGCTGCCATTTCCTGTGACTGAAGCTGGCGATAGGGACCGATGATTCGAGCAATGCGCGCCAGTTCATCGACGCCCACGGGTTCCTCTGAGCTAACTAAAAACGTTGAATTTGTTTTTGCGGATCCAAACATCGGCGCGTCTGGGTCTGTTCCAGGTCGGACCTGCTTGCATCCGACAAGGAGCAAGAGACTAGCTAGGATTTTTAAAAAGACAGGAAGCAGGCGCGGCATGAGAAAGGTTTAACACAAACCATTGCGGCGATGAAGTCCAGATGTTAAAAGGCCCCAGACGTCCCCAATTCATAGATGATTTCGAAAGCACTTCTTTTCACGATTCATGCAGGCCTTCTTGCCACTGGGCACGCAGCTTCCACCGACGATTCTCGGGTGGATATCGCTCGCGATTCATTGCGCTTCGCAGCGACGCTGAGCGATCCAACCAGTGATGAAAAGAAGAAGTTAGCACCAATCGCCAATGCTGAGGCCAATAACGAATTCGGAGATCAGGTGCTCATTGTGCGTCAGGCTGCTTGGAATCCGTGGAGATTTGAGATCGATACCCATGGTTTCTTCACTGACAACGCCGCGCTGGCTCCCACACGAGTGGATGACTTCTTCATGCAGTCAGGCTTGGGTGTTTCCTATTCCAATGGCATCCAAGGTCCCTGGAGTTTTGAGGCATCATTGAGACAGGACTTTATCCGTTATGATCAATACAACTCGCTAGACTTTGATCTGACTAAATTCAGGACGGGACTTTCCTATAAGGCGGATTGGCTTGGTGGTGCAATTTTCCTGCTGCGCTATCAGTTTGATCACCTCAGTGAGCCGGGTTTTGGCAGCCGCTTGCTGGACAGTCATTCGATGGCTCTTTCCTTGGTGAAGTCTTGGAAAATTGCAGGAGGCCAGCGGCTTTTTATGGGGCTCAGCTCCGAGCCTAATCTAGCGGCGAATCCCGACCTGGCTCTACGTCACCAGCACGCTGCTTTTGCTGGCTGGTCTCTTCGGCTAACACAGAATCTGAGTGCCCGTGTGACTGGGCGTGCCGGTTATAACACTAGTCCAAATTTGGGTAGAAATGACTGGCATTATGTCGTTGCTGCCGGTGCCTCTTATGCTCTGAGCGACTGGGCTAGTATCGGTATTTCCAGCAGCATCACTTACAATCGCTCCAATCAAGAAGCTTACAATTATCGCAACGTGCTTTCAGGCGCTTTTGTCGGGTTTGAACTGAACTATTAACAGCATGAAAACAATTCTATCTCTACTCATTGCATTCATGGTTGTCTCGGTCGAGGCGAAGGAAGCTCTGGTCAAAATCACGCTTGGCAAGACCAGTGCTCCTGCCATGACAGCGTTAAAGCCAGGGGGGCGATTCACCACCAGTTCAAAGAGCCGCTCTGAGGTTTCCCTGGATAATGGACTCATCCGAACGGGCTCAAATACCAGCATACTTCTGCAATCTCGGGACATGATCAGTCTGGAGAAGGGCCTGACACTTGTAGCCTCCAAACCAAGTTTTTTCCGTCGTCGTATCCAGGTGCAGACCCCGAGTCACCAACTTAGCGTCAAAGGCACCGCACAGATTTATTATAGCCCAGGCAATGCCATTCGTGTCGTCGTGATTGAAGGGAGTATGACGATTTCTTTGAATTCTTTGAGTCGCGAAAAAGTGACCTTAAAGGCAGGCCAAGTTTTGCTGATCAATCCGACAGATGCGGAGCTGCCCGAGCCGCTGGAGATTGATCTCAACCGCCTCGTTGCCTCAGCTGGGTTGCTTGCGGATCAGTTCCAGCCTTTACCCACTCAAGATCTCATCTCTGACGCGGGCCGTCACCAGGCAGAACAGATGGCGGAGTTTGATGACAACAGCGCCGACGATGAAGGTGAGGATGATGCTGATGAATCTGATGAAGATTTTGAAATGGACGAGTTTGACGATCCTTCAGACATTGACGCTCGAAATGAAGAGCTTCTCCATGCGGCTGCTGCCGATGCTATTGACGATCTTGATGGCGATGGTGACCCTGATGATGGGCTTTTTAATCCGTGATGGGCTCGTTAATTTTTAATCAGCGCCTCTGCCGTGCGTTTCCAATCCTGAAGTTCTGCTGTCATCTCGAGGCTACTCATACAGCGAATGGATTCATGTGCCTGTTCCTTGGCTTCCTTGATTGAATTGGATTTAAACAAAGCTGCCGCTAATCGCAAATGAACGGCAGCTTGTTCCTTCGCTTGGTTTGGTCGGATAAGATCGAGTGCTTGGCGATAAGATGAAATGGCTTCCGTTAAGGCTCCCATGGCTTCCTGGCATACACCGAGTTGTAGCTGAGCTGTGGCATGTTGTTTCTGCCAATTTAAATTGAGTGGGTCAAGTGCAGCCAAATGAGTGAAGGCTTCTGCTTGCAACTTAGCATGAGAGAGTGCCTCATTTGGTGCGCATACCTTTGCTAATTTTCCATGAAGGATGGCCACTGCAGCTTTCACTGTGTTGCTTTTTTGAGAGTTTTTAAGATGGCTCAAGGCAAGCTCATAATGCTGCTTAGCTGCTTGTGAATCGCCCAAATATTCTTCAGTGGCACCAAGCTTTTCATCCATGACAGCTCGTCTCTTCGACAGCACCTCGGTCTTTGCATTAATCCCAAGAAGTAGATCGCGACCTTGAATGAAATGGCTTTTGGCAACTGCATAATCAGCTCGTTGTCGAGCTAAGTCGCCGAGTCTTTCGTGAGGTAGCGCGGCATCGACTTGCCAGTGGTTGGAAGGATCAGTGGGCAGTGCGCGCAGCCGATCAAAGACACCCTGCATTTCTTCAAACTTAGTGCGCGCACTAACCATGTTTCCCAGGACTTCGTCGGCACTGCCGACACGCTCAAGTCCCAATGCTAAATCGTGCAAACGTTGCGCGTCCTTAGGTTGCTGCGCAGCGCGTTGCTGAAGGATATGTAGAGATTGTATAAAGCTTGTCTTCGCCTCATTAACTCGGCCTTCAGCTAGGAGTAAGCTGCCACGGCTCTGAAACATGACAGCGCGATTTCGCTGTTGATCGTCATTGTCGGCAGAAGCTGGGACGGATTGGAAATACGTCTCTGCACTGCGCGAAATAGGCTCCAGTAAAGAGAGGCGACCGATGGGCTCCAAGTCATCTCTGAGATCAAACAAGATATCATTGAGCAGACGTTCGGCTGTCGCTCTTGCCACATCGGCAGTCTGACGCGATTCGACTGCATGGTTTCGCTCCTGTTCGGCTAGTTGCTTGGCTTTGATGGCTGTCTCACGGGCTAAAGTCGCCTCCTTTTCTCGTGCGACGGCGAGCAGCAGATTGGCATCAGCCCGCTCATGCTCGGCAGCCTCCCGGCGCAGCGCTTCTCTTTCCCTCATGAGCGCAGTTGTCACTCCGATTAAGCCGACGCAGAGACTGGTCGCAACCAGGCTGCCTGAAATAAAGGCCACACGATGCCGACGCGCCCATTTTTGAAATCGATACAGGACAGTGGGTGGTCCAGCACTCACGGGTTCATTATTCAGACAGCGTCGTAGATCATCCGCAAAAGCAGAGGCGCTCTCGTAACGGCGCTCTGGATCTTTTTCCAACGCTCGCAAGATAATCCAATCCTGCTCGCCAGCTAGCTCGGGCACATGGGTGCTCGGTAGCGCAGGGTCGGCCTGTAAAATGTGGGCGGCGACTTGATCGAAACGGCCTGATTGAATCACTTCATCAGGCAGGGGCAGTTTGCCTGTGAGCAGTTCATACAAGATGACCCCGAGTGTGTAGATATCGGATCTTGTATCCAGCGCCTGCCTCCCACGCGTCGCCTGTTCAGGACTCATGTAGGGGTAGGTCGCGCTGGGAGCTTCACCGATCTGGGTCTGGAAAAATGGATCACTCAGTGTCGAGTCGCTGGCGTCCAGAGCCTTGGCGATGCCAAAGTCGATGATTTTTGGCATGGCTCGTCCATCTTGTTGATACACCAGAATGTTGGAAGGCTTCAAATCTCGATGAAGAATGCCCTTCTGATGCGCATGATGCACGGCCTGACAAAGGGTCGTCATGAGCCGCAATCGATCGGCACGATTCAGCTTATGAGTCTTGCAAAAAGTTGTCAGCGGTATGCCGGGGACCAGCTCCATGACAAAGTAGGGGCGCTCATCTGGCAGGGTCCCTGCGTCGAGCATGCAGGCAATGTTTGGATGACTCATCCGCGCCAGCGCTTGGCGTTCCATTTCAAAACGTGTAATCACCTCAGCGCTGTGATGCATTCCCGATTTGATGAGCTTTACTGCGACTTCGCGGCGCATCGGGTGTGTCTGCTCAGCTCGCCACACAATGCCCAGGCCGCCTTCACCTAGTTTTTCCAATAAGCGATACGGACCGATCTGATTCGGATCTTCATCCTGTTCTGCTAGTCCCAAGCCAAGGTCCAGCAGCGCACGCCCGTGGGCGCGCCATTGGCTGTTAGTGGAGGTTTGTGGCTGCATAAGATGTTTCTTCGGGCTTTTTTTGGCGGCCGTGACAGACTATTGATCGGCCAAGGCAGATCTCAAGCATCGCAGTTCAGCATCCACTTGAGCCTCAGTCGGGTTTTCAAGCGTGTCGGCGATGATCTGCCGGAGGATCTCTTTGAAACGCAGACGCAACCTCCGCACCGTCTGCCGCATGGCTTCCACAGTCATGCCGGTGAACTGAGTCAGGCTCTCATAAGAAGTCAATTCACCTGCTCCGGTGATCAACGGGCTAAGTGCGGCAAACAAAGCGGCTTTGCCTGTCTGGCTGCATTCTCTTTCCAGCTGTGCCCCTGAGAGCTCAATGATTGAAAGTGCCCAGTCCCGCTCATAAGCGCTGGCATGATCCTGAGTCGACGTGGGTTCCTCAATGAATCGCCGTTCACCGTCCTCAAAGTCTAAAGACAAAATTTCCACACCGCCACCACGTTTCCCAGCCTGCGATTTATCCCATTCATCGGCCGTGAAGCGAGTGAATGCGGTCAGAAGATACGTTCTCATTCTGCCCTGCGATTGATCGGCCCCCGCAAGAAAATCGCCCCTCAAAATCTTGGCAAAAAAGCCTTGGGCTAAATCCTGCGCATTCTCTTGAGAATGGCCTTTGCGACGCGCAAAGACATAAAGCGGATACCAATAAGCACTGCACAGTTCTTCCAGTGCGCGCCGACCTTCGATCGATTCTGGATCTCCACGCAGGCGGCCTACACTCGTCCATCTCGTGAGGGGAAATGAGCCGCTTTTTTCAGCAGGATTGGAATCTTCTTCGATCATGTTTCCACAGCCTAGCCTGAGCCTGTTAGAAAAAAACTACGATTTGTTGTCACGCAGTTCAGAGGGGTTCCGAAGAAGACAGTTGAATGCGATTCACGGTCATCACGTCCGAGAACACATCTATTCATCAAAAAACAAAAATATGACAACGAGAATCTATGTCCTCTCCATCCTTGCCGCTGCCGGTCTGGCATCTGCGCAACAAACACGCATCGTCGGTGGTGGAGCCACGACTACGGGTGCTTACCCCTTCATGACAGCCCTCATCGAAAAAGGGGCCACTCCTGCCAGCGGCCAATTTTGTGGCGCGGCGCTCGTCGCTCCACAGTGGGTGCTGACGGCAGGTCACTGTCTAGAAGGTACGCCAGCTACTTCTTTAGAAGTCTGGATCGGTGGGCGTAATCTCAACAATGCGGCTGAAGGCATCCGTGTTGGGGTGACTCAAGTCATCTCACACCCGAACTTTGGCGAGAATGCCCAGGGCGCCCTAGTTTATGATTTCTGCTTACTGAAACTTGCACGCGCTGTCACCGAGATCACCCCTTTGCCATTGATCGAAGCTGCGGCTCAGGTGGCCCCAGGCATCACCGCACGCGCTGTTGGCTGGGGTGCTACGGCAGAGGGCGGCTCAGGATCGACCTCTCTGTTACAGGTCGATCTACCTATTGTTTCATTGGCGATAGCAGGACAAACCGTCTCTGGTCTTGGAGTCACGCACATTGCGGCAGGTCGAGCCTCTGGCGGTATCGATACCTGCCAAGGGGATAGCGGCGGTCCGCTGCTAGTGAAAAATGCAGGTGGCTCCTGGCTGCACGGCGGCACGGTTAGCTACGGCAATGGTTGCGCTCGGCCCGGTGAATACGGCATTTATGGGAATACCCTCGCCGTGAAGCCATGGATCCTCAGTTATATTGGCGGAGCTGTGACACCCATGGATGACCACTCGAACTCGACCGTGAATGCTAGCACCTTAGCTTTAGGCGGCAACCTGATTGGCAATCTAGAAGCTGGCGGTGATGTGGATGTCTTTAAAATCATGCTGACAGCAGCAGGCACACTGACCGTTAATTCAACGGGTGGCACGGATGTTATTGGTGCCATGCTCAGCAGCACTGGAGCCACATTGTCTAGCGACGACAGCGGCAATGGCGTTCCGAATTTTCGCCTCAATTTCACGGCAACCTCTGCTACTACCTTGTTTGTCCGAGTCAGTGGGAAGACGGGTGCTACAGCTGGTGGTTACGGACTGAATGCTACCTTCAGCAGAAACGCGCCGACAGTGGGCGATATTGATGTCCGCAGTGGCAGCACGGTCTTAGCCATGAACGGAGTCGTCAATTATGGCACACGCCCTTTGAATGGGGCTGCATTGAACAAAACCATTACCCTCGCCAATACTGGTAAAGCCGCACTGGTCATTAATGGAGTCAGCGTCAATGGCAGTGATTTCAAGATCGTTACCCAACCTGCAAGTAACATCGCAGCCGGCAAAACAACGGGTTTTAGCGTATCATTCAAACCAACCAGCGCAGGTGCCAAGCAGGCTACACTTACCATCACCAGCAATGACCCTGATGAAAATCCCTTCACCGTTATCCTCACTGGCAGTGGTCAAGGTGCAGGAGATGATCATGGAAACAGCACAGCCGCGGCCACAATGGTTGCTATTCCAAGCACCACAGCAGGTGTCATCAATAGCGGCACGGATCTGGACTTCTTCAAAATCACGCTCACCAGCTCACGCACGCTGAACCTTAAAAGTAGAGGAAGTGTCGATACTTACGCTACTCTCTATGATGCTGGCGGCAACATCCTCACAGAAGCCGACGACGATGTAGATGCTAACTTCGCTATCCGCGAAAGCCTCCCTGCCGGCACCTATTATCTCTCCGTTGAAGGTTACTCTACTGCTGATCTAGGAGCTTATACACTGAGTCTCCAATAATTGTAAACGAAGCGGGCAGCGCTACCCGCGCTGCCCTTTTTGATTCAAATCATTTCCTTTTAATGATCATGAAAACCTTTCTCACTATTTCTGCCATTGTCGCTCTTGGCTCTTTGACTGCGATCTATAGACCTACCTCAAAACCAGTCCAAGTGACCAAGTCTAAAGTGCCCCATGTAGCAGCCCAAACCCAGCCAGACGCTACGGCGACCCCAAGCGCTGAGATCGTAGCAGAATCACCCAGCCTTGGTGAGCTTTCGGCCTCATGGAATCAAGCGCAGACTCTCGAGCAGCTTGATCCCGTCGCCCAAGCCTTGGCGGAAATGAACACCCCAGAATCGGTGGAAAAATTGCTGACCGGTATCGAACACATAAAAGAATGGCCTGTGCGTGCAGCTCTGGCCAAAAACCTTCGCGCTGTCTCGAATCCTGAAACCCTGCAAGTTCTACTACCTGCGTTGCTGAATAACTATGGTCGAGGCAATACAATCCTCAATGAGATCAGCGACACCATCGCCCGTTTAGCCCAACCTGAAACGGTCGAAGATCTCGCCGCTCTTCATTGGCAGGCCTCGGTGCAAGCTGGCCAAGGCCATAAAGTTCTCCGAACAGTCGCTAGTATCCGCAACCCCATCGCTGCCCGTGGCCTCATGAAAGTCGCCAACTTCTCAGAAAGTCCCGCTCTGGTTGCTGCTGCTCAGGAGGCGCTCAAAGTCATAGATCAACCGCTGAATTAAAATCATATCGAGGTAATGAAAGGCACCCTCCTACCATAAGTCTGTCTTGCAGCTTCAAGAGGCGGATTTGTGAGATAGGAGCACATTCCAAAAACCCACGGATAACTTTGCGATGAGAGGCCGTTTATCTCCTCCTGATAAATTCACACTCATGAACTCTCGACTTTTTGCCGCTCTCTTTTTTGGAACAACCACCTTCACTAGCATTGCACAACCTGCAGCTTCCGCCGGGCTTGGCTTAAAAGATGGCGACCGTATCATTTGGATCGGGGACTCGATCACTCATCAATGCCAATACACCCAATATGTGGAAGATTTCTTTTACACTCGCTATCCGAAGATGCGCCTGCATTTCCGCAATGCGGGTGTGAGTGGTGATGTGGCTGCCGATGCATTGAATCGATTTGATGATGACATCGCCAGCTTTAAGCCAACCGTGGCTACCGTGCTTCTGGGCATGAATGACGGACGTTATCAGGACTTCACCCCCGAAATTTTTCAAACCTATGCTCGCGATATGACGACACTTCTAGACAAACTAGATGCTTTGAAAGTTCGCGTATTTCTCATGAGTCCGACGATGTTTGATCATCAAGCCTTTGAACAAATGGTGGCTAAGGATCCAGCTCGTGGAAAAAACAAAAAGCCCGACAATTACAATGCGGTTCTCGCCTACTTCGGTAAATGGGGGCAGGAGCAGGCTCGGAAGCGCGGTTATGGCTTCATTGATCTTTATGGGCCGCTGAACAAATTGACGACGGAAGGACGTCGTAAAGATCCCAATTTCACACTCATTGCCGATGCGATTCATCCTGCCGGTGATGGCCAATTTATCATGGCCTACTCCATGATTGAGGCCTTTGAAGAACCTGGATCTGTTTGGAGCTTGCTTGCCACCCCGAATGCTGGTGCTTGGAAAGCCACGGCTAGTCCTGGAAGCCTCGGCAACGTTACTGGTGGCGAAATGGGTAAATCTGTCTCCCTCACCCTCCTGCCTAAATGCCTTCCTTGGGTTCCTGTGGAAGATGCTAAAATTGGAGCCACACTGACGGCTTCCGGTCATCGCAAAAGCAATGAAGCCCTCACGGTTGTCGGTCTACAAGCAGGTCGCTACGACGTGCTTGAAAACGGTCAGCTTGTGGGCACCTGGGATCATATTCAGCTGGGTAAAAAAGTGGAACTTCAGAGTGACCCTGAATCCCTCACCCTTCAACAAGCTCAGCGTGTGATTGAGCTGAATAAGAAGCGCAACGACGAGGCTATCCGTCCACTACGCAATCTTTATGGCAAACGGAAAGGCGCCCTGCGTAAAGGAGATAAGGTCGCCTTTGATGCCTGGTGGAATGGAGCGGGCAAAGCCGAGGAGGCGGTCCTCCTTAAAAAGGCAGCTGAAATCGAAGATGAGATCTACAAAGTGAATCAGCCTGCAGAAATCAAAATCGAAGTGAAGCCTGCGGCGAAGCGGGCTCCCGCAAAGGCTCAAACACCAGTTAAAAAAGCAGCCTAATTGAGTCCCGACAAAAAGCTGCGCCATGAATGCTAAGCCTTGGCGCAGCTAGACTGTGATCAGACACCAACAGAGTGCATCTGCTCGTAAGCATTGCTCAGCCAGACTTTTACACGCTGGCGTTCCAAGATGCTAAGTCCTGAATCGTCTGATTCGGTGCGGTTTTTAGCGGCCCAGAAGCTGGTGCTGCAGGCGTCAATCTTATTGACCGCAGTATCATGCAGTTTGCGCAGGTTCACGATTTTGGCATGAAGGCTGTTGGCGCGTTCTTTTTCACCAGATTTGTCAAAGATCTCAAAGGACTCGCCGCGCAGTTGGTTCAGCACGATGACATAGTTCAGACGTGAAGCGAAACGATCAAAAAGCTTTTTGAGTAGATCGACCGAGTCCTTACCTGAGTCCATGACGTGCCAGTATTTGATGGCGATTCCCTGTTCGCCAGCCATCTCCAAGACGCCTGACTCATCCATCCATTTCACGAGAGAATCGTGTGTTTGCGCAGCAAGATCCACGAGTACACGTTTGTCCATGCTCTCAAGAGCGGATTCTACAATGGCGTCCATGCTAGCATACTGGTCAACGATCACTGGCGACGCAAAATCGGTGTAGAAACGCAGCAGGGAGCCATGGGAGCGATCGGTGTCAAATCCCTCAAACGGGAGTGAATGATCAATCAAATACTGAGCTACGACTCGCGCGACGACAGATTTGCCGACTCCGCCTTTTTCTCCGCCAATGAAGTGAATAGTAGCCATATTAAGCGATGAATTTGGAGTGAAGGGTTGGCGAAAATGAGGCCGAGATTACGGCTTGAGAAAAGAAGATGATCATGATGGGGACGACATCTGATGCATGAATCGTGCCGTCTGCTAATCTTTCATTGTGTTGAAGTCGCTTAACTTATGCGGCAGATGTGGAGTGAATGTCTGAAACAACCATCGAAACCAACCCCTGGACCACGCTGAGCACTCGTGAAGCCTACGCAAACCCATGGATTATCGTTCGCGAAGATCAGGTTCTGAATCCTAGCGGTGGGCCTGGGATTTATGGAGTCGTCGAGTACAAAAACCGCGCAGTTGGAGTGGTGCCTATCGATGATGATGGCTTCACTTGGCTCGTCGGTCAATGGCGCTACTGCCACGATAGCTACGAATGGGAGATCCCCGAAGGGGGCTGTCCGGCGGGTGAGGAGCCTGCGGATTGCGCGCGCCGCGAACTGCTTGAGGAGACAGGCATTCAAGCCCAAGTGATCGAGCCTTTGATGGTAGGTCTGCAGCTCTCCAATTCCACGACCAATGAGGTGTGTGATCTCTTTGTAGCCCGCCAACTCAGCTTTGGAGCTGCTTCTCCTGAAGAAACCGAAAAGCTCAATGTCATGCGCCTACCTTTGAGCGAAGCCATAGCGATGGCCAAAGATGGTCGAATCAAAGACAGCCCCAGTGTGCTGGCACTGCTGCGGTTGGATTGCGCTAGAATGAGTTAAGCTTTACTTCTTAGCTTTGCGATTCTCGAAGGTGAAGGCCTTCTCGGGATTCATACGGGCGTAGTCCGCCTCTGTCGGTCCACCACCAAACTGCTGCCAATACTCTTCGGCAAAAGGATTGAGCTTTGGTCCGACGGCTTTTTCGTTTAGATCGACTTGGCCTTTGAGTGAGTCCCACCAGGCATCGTAAGTGGCTAGCATTTCCTTTACCACTTCAGGTTTCTCAGCAGAGATGTCTTTGCTTTCAGAGGGATCAGCTTTCACGTCAAAAAGTTGCCAGACTGGGGAAGCTTTACCTTTAGCGGCCTCACTGACGAGATGATACCGGCTTGTGCGGGCCGCGGCATTCGTCGTTTTTGCGGCGTTGTAGTCGGTGCCTTTCTGCCAGCGGCCAGTATGGGTGAATAAGGTGCGGTCTCTCCACTCGGTCTTCGGATTTTCCAGTAATGGCAGTAGGCTGCGGCCTTCCACTTGGGACTCGATTTCTGGGGTGATCTCAGCTCCAGCAAAGGCCGCCCAGGTGCGGAAAACATCCACATGAGCTGTCAGCGCAGTGCAATCAGCCGGTGTCAGTTTGCCCGGTAAACGCCAGAAGGAGGAGGCACGAGTGCCGCCGATCCATGGGCTGCCTTTGGATCCATGCATGTTAGCATTAAAGACCTTAACGCCGGCAGTGCCGCCATTGTCATTCATAAACACAACGAGCGTATTTTTGGCAATGCCCCAATCTTCTAATTTCGCCATCAGTTTGCCGAGATTTTCGTCAATGTTATGCAGCATACCAAAGAAGTTTTCGGTATCCTCGCCGAGGTTTTGACCCTCATAAAGTTTGCGATCTTCAGGTCGGGCAATGTAGGGGCCGTGGGGTGCATTCGTGGCGATGTGGCAATAAAAAGGTTCTGTTCCCTTGACCGATTCAATCCACTTTGTGGCTTGGTTAAAGAAGACATCGGTGCAGTAGCCTTCCGTCTTCTCGAAGTGGTCATTGTGAAGGATGGCAGGATTGAAGTATTTGTTATTCGGTGCATCCCCACAGCTGCCGGGATAGGTTTGGCCGATACCGCCACCGCCATGAATGAACTGTTCATCAAAACCACGGCGATTCGGGCGATACTCCGTTTCGTCACCCAGATGCCATTTGCCAAAGATGCCAGTGGTGTAGCCAGCATCTTGTAAGACTTGAGCGATGGTAATTGCCTTGGGGTCCATCCTTTCGCGTTCTAGGATGGTATGAGTGATGCCATTGCGAAACTCATGCCGCCCAGTCATCAGAGCGCTGCGTGTCGGAGCACACGTAGGACTGACCATGAAATCCGTAAAGCGCACACTTTCCGCATGTAATTTGTCCAGATGAGGGGTTTTTAGAATCGGATTGCCATGGGCCGAAACGTCGCCATAACCCTGATCATCGGTCAGGATAAAAAGAATATTGGGCTTTGAGCCTGCCAGTTCGGCCATGCAGACAGAGGGCTGGGACAAAACTCCAATAGTGGCTAAAGCGATGAATGAAAAAGAACGCATGGGGGCTGGTTAACGATTGGATGGTTGGAAAGCTTTCGGAACTTTGTTTTGAGCTTCACAAACTCTTAACAATCTGGATGATTACAGGATTGACTTCTCGGGTGTAGAGTAAGAAACGAGAATTGAACCTATTTTGCCAAAAAGGCTCCACGCGGAGCATTCTATACTATTCTTATGTTGAGCCCCAGAATTCGTCCTTTTGCGCCTCGTGTTTGCCTTCTCAATTGTGCTAGTGGTGAGCGGTCCATTGTGGCGGCGACTCCCTTTATTTTTGGGGCCAATGCAGCAGCTGATTTCCGCACGGGATCTCCGCATTGCCCGCCAGTCTTGGGGACGATCCAGCAGCGTGGAGATGAATTTGAAGTGACGATCAATAGCGATGGCACAGCACTCGTGGATGGTGCGCCAGGATCACAGTTTACGCTTCACTTGGGCGAGGAGCACACGCTTAGCGCTGGTGGTGAGGTGCTGGCTTTCAAATGCAGCGCTGATCCCCAGGAGTGGCTGGCCTTTGGGCATGAGATGTTCTGGCATTTTTTCGATGCGGAGGCACGTCAATGGTACGGCCCCTTCAGTCCAGAGGAATTGCGTGATTACGTAAGGAAACAGACGCCTGAACAAGCGGCGGAGAATCTGGTCATGCCGGCGGGGCTTCGAGATGTGGGTTTCTTTGTCAAAGACGTCCTGCCCATTTTGCCAGAACGACCGGTAGTCCACGCGAGTGATGATCTCGTGCAGGCGGTGCATTCTGAGCCGGTTAACACCGAGTATGGTGAATTCACCTGCCCAGTCTGCTGGTTTAAATTTGATCGTGGAGATGCCATGAATATCTCCGTGCACGCCGCTTTGCGTGGTGATCCGCTGCTAGGAGAGGATGCCATGCAGCGCTTTCACGCCACCCGATTCACAGACCGTGGCCAGGCCATTGATGCCATGGGCATTGCCGCGCCTGATCTTGCTTGTCCGCATTGTCGTCGCAAGCTGCCGCCAGGGTTTATGGAGGCACCGCATCATATCTTCTCAGTGGTTGGGGCACCATCATCTGGGAAGTCTTATTATCTGAGTGTTCTGACACGGACGCTGCAGACGAGTTTGTATCAGAACTTCGGGGTTACTTTCCGCGATGCTGATCCGTCTGAAAATGTTATTCTCACACAGATGCGCACGCAGCTGTTTTCGGCCTCGACTCCAGAAGATGCCTTCTTGGCCAAAACAGAGCTCGAGGGCATGCTCTACGAGACTCTTCCGCGCCTTGGCCGGAAGGTTCGTTTACCAAAGCCGTTTGTCTTTAAGCTCTCGCGCCGTCATGATCACGAGACAGATTTTTCCATCGTCTTCTACGATAATGCGGGTGAGCACTTTGAGCCGACACGTAATAGTGCTGATTCTCCAGGTGCGCAGCACATTGCCGTGGCTTCTGGCATCTTTTTCCTCTTTGATCCGCTGCACAACACAGAGTTTCGTCAGCGTTTAAAAGGCGTACGTGATCCACAGATCCAAAGTCGCCGCCTGGATCAGCAGGATGTGATTCTGGCGGAAACAGAAGTCCGTATCAAAAGCGTTCTCGGTTTGGATTCACGGGAATGCATTAACACGCCTTTTGCCGTGATGGTCGGTAAGAGCGATACTTGGGAACCTCTACTTGGCCCAGAGCCGCTGCTACCGAGTGTCGAAAAAGGGGCCATTTTACCGCATAACATTCAGGTGAATTCAGACCGTATTCGAGAGCTTCTGCTGGAGCTTTGTCCTGCCATCGTCTCCAATGCTGAGGCCATATCTTCAAACGTTTGTTACTTTGCCATCAGTCCGCTAGGTTGTTCTCCAGTTCAGTTCACCGACCTCGAGGGCCACATCCGTATCGGACCAGATCCGCAGCTCATGAAGCCTAAGCATGTGGAGTCCCCGACGCTTTGGGTTCTTTCGCAGATTGCGCCAGAAGTCGTGCCGAAAGGGGGCAGTCTTTAGTTAAGAAGATATCTTGTAGCTCATCTCGATCCCATGGCCTGGCAACTCATCTATACCTCAGCACCGCGTCTGCTTGAAGCAGGGCGCACGGGCTTTGGCACGGTGGCAAGGCATCGGGCTGTGGGAGAACTTGTTGCGGGTGCCGTTGAGCGCTTGTCTCAGTTTGCGCGACTTCCTGGACTGGGCGCGCGCAGAGTCATTCGCAGTCATCGCATCATTACAGCTGGGGCTTCGCAGGTTCATGTATTTAGCTGCATACGGGATGCGGGATCAGATTATACAGGCCGCACGAATCATCTGGCGCATCATCTGATAGCGGAAGCCCGTGAAGTCAAAATGGCGGCGGAGGCGGGTATCACTCCAGCGGATGTCTTGATGCAAATGCCCTGGCGCACGTCCTGGAGCGAGCTGCCACGTTTTTTGGAGTCCCTTGAAGAAGTTTCTCTCATGAGTCTTCGCGCCCGTTCATTAGGTTCGGCTTGGGAGCAGCTGACTGGACGTGCTAATTACAGTGACTTACTTTTGCAGACACCGCGCTGTTTCATCATCTTACCTGGTGAAACGGATGCACTGCCACTGATTCAAGAATCACTAAAATGCATGGGTGCAGAGTCCGTGCAGGTTACTTTCACCACTCAGTTAGAACCGACTGATGATGTGGCCGGCTTCCGTTGGGTGGCGATGAATGCCAACTCACCACTCCGACAGCAGGCAGATGGCATTGCACGTACCGTGCTTGATCTGACGCAACCGCAGTCATTACCAAAACTTGTTGCCTCTTCGAAAGAGCCCTCTGTTCGCAGTTCGAGAGAATCTTTGCCGCCGATGCCAAAGCCGTCCTATGCTGCGGCAGAAATGAGCCTGCCCGCGGAGATTGCTCCGAGCAGTTTCATGGAGGCTCTGCATCCTATGCCGAAAGCACGCCCAGGAAGCTTTGCGGCGATCATGCTTGTGGCCGTGTTATTGATTGCGGCTGGTATAGGAGCTTATTTCTGGTTGGACCATCAATCTAAACCTCAGCGATTCAGCACGGCGGTCGATCTGGCTGGGCGGGTCGATGAACTCTGGCAAAAGCATCGTTTGGCACTGCCGGTGACGTCCACGTGGCTGAAAGGCCAGGCCAACGCGGGACTTATAGAATCTCATGACAAGTCGCTATGCCTTCTCATGCAGAGCCTGCAGGAGCCATTTCGATTGATTGATGTTCCACGACCTGAATCGACCCAAGATGAATTCATGGAGATGCTGCAAAGCTATAGCCAATGGCATAGGCACGTCAGTGACTCGGTGCATGATGCAGTGTGGTCGGGAGATGCCGTGACAGAGATCAAGGTCCAAGCTCGTGTGCGATTGGATCAAGAAGGTCGCTTGTGGAAGAAATTTAGCACAAACTTTGAGCGCGCTCCGCTTCATCCAGATGTGCTGAGGCAAGAAATTAGCGCTCAAGTGTTGAAGCAAATGAATCAATCCACAGCGCCAACTGGAGCTGCGGAGGACTGGCATGACCTCGTGAGCATGATCTTGATCCCGATGCCCCGTTGGCCGGATCTATGGGTGCGTCTCTCTCGCTTGCCAGCTTTCCCCGCGCCTTTAGCGATTTCTGATCAAAACCTGTTAAAAGAAGCAGCAGATGATAGCAAGGCACCAGCCTGGTTACAGCAGCTAGCGCAAAAACGACTTCAACAGAGCGCCGAGATGAACTTAGTGGAGGCTGAAGCACGCAAGGCCATGCAAGCTGCGTTGAAGCCTGCTCAAGCAGACCTTCAAATCACACCAGCAGATGGCCCCACTTCAATGCATCCGCGCTACATCGTTTTTGAATCGGCAGAGGAAGGCTTGAATCAAGCTTTAGAAAAGTTGCCCGAGTTGCCTGTGCAATCTGACATGCAAATCCTTGCTGGTAGTGCTGGATTCAGTGAGAACAATCTCGTGCGCTGGCGTGCATTGGGCGGTCCTGGGGTCTATCGCAAAAGTTTCACCGATTCTGCCGTTCTGGAGATTCATGATCAACACCTGACCAAGGTGCCCACAGATCAAGGTTCCTGGCGCATTCTTGGGCGTTCATCGACTGGTAGCACCGTCCTTTTTGAGGTGCTGCTTTTGGCTAGGAACGCCATGCCAATCGAGGTCTGGCACAATCACCCAGCTTTTAGCTTTAGTAACCAGCATCATGATCAGCGCACGACTTTAGATGCGTCAGCAGCGCAATGGCTGTCTCAGATTTCATTCATTGGAGCTTCGCCTAAATTGCGTTTGCAGAGCCTGGAAGATCCAGCTCGGCGCTTCCAGGTGCGTCTTGAGGCTGGTGAAGCTGTGGTGGAAATTGAAACCAAGCAGCAGCGGTCAGCTGTCACGGCTGCACGAGTGGCGGCCATCAGCGCAGAGATAGAAAATTTAAAGCAAGGCATCCGCACTGATCAGCAGCGCAAAGTCGAAGTCGCTGAAGGAAATTTGGCGAAAAGGGAAAAGGAAGAAAGCCAGATCCGATCCCAACAAGCGATCTCAAACAAAGAACTACGCATCATGGAGATGGAAGAAGAAATGCGTGGCCTCACCGCCCTGACGGCAGAGCCCGCGCCGCTTGTTGGAGTTCCTGCTGGCAGATATACTCTAGTGGCCGTGGTTTCTGATCCAGATGGCCGCGAAAATGCATCTCGACTCTGTGAGCTGACCATCACCTCTCAACCCTCCAAGAACGAACTGTGAAAGCTGTTGCCCAGACCCTTGAAATCATCCGCTCCTCATTGCAGACAGGTTTGCTCTCTGGCGCTGTCGAATCCGCCGCTGCTCATTATGCTCGGCTTTGCTTAGAGGCAGATAGTCGTCTTGAAATGATCTCGACCATGATTGCCAAAGGCAGTGACTATCAGGCGCTGCAAACGGCTGAACAAGAGCCGCCTCTTCTAGATCTTGTCGCAGCATTAAGTTTTGGCGGAGAAAAAGCCTGGATGGATTTTTGCCAAGCGCATCAGCTTCCCATTGCCCAGCGGCTGGATGCTAAAACGGTGCTAGCGCTTGATCGACTTTATGCTCAGGGGGTGACGGCAAATCATCCTCTGTATAAGGACTTCCGAGCGGCGGTGCTTTCGCGCGAGGATGAAAAAGCGCTGCGCATTGTGCGCACCATTTTAAAGCTCAACCCGAGTGATGAAAATGCTCGTTCAGAGCTTCTGCGTCTGGAAAATAAACATCTCCAGGATGTGTTGGAACAGCTCCGAAATGCCCTGAAGACCGATGATGAAGAGCGTATTGCTAAGTTGGCTGAATCCTTGCAACGCATCTCACCCGAAGAGAAGCTGCTTCTTATGCCTGACTATGTGCAGGCAGATCGCATCCGCCGAGCCTTACGTCGTCGGCAGGCGGAAGGAAAGATTCCAACATTGCTTGATGAGGCTGTTTCTTTACGTGGGCAGGCAGATTGGCGCGGAGTCGCTCTGGCTTTGGAAATCGTGCGTGAACTCATTCAATCACATGAGGTCGAGTTACCCTCGGGCGACCTGACTCAGCAGTTAGAGTCTCTTACTCGCTATGTGCGGGAGGAGCGTCTGTCTAGCGAACGAAAACGTGGTTTTGAAAATGCACTCGCCACCTTCACTGCCTTTGCTCATGAAGCGGAAACAAGATTGCTTGTCGGAGCTGGACCTTCGTTTGCTGAATTGGTTAGCCTGGATGAAGACTTTGTCCGTCGCTGGCGTGACCTGGAGGGCTTTCAGATGCCAGTCGCAGATGCAACGCTTCAGCGTCTAAGGCAAGTTGGGCAGTCGATTCGGGCACGCCTCGATCAGCAACAGAATCGGCGTCGAACTCGGTCTTTACTTTCGGCTGCTGCCATCATCGTCTTATTGTTAGTAGTCGCTGCTGTGGCCAATCATGGCTGGCGTGCACGTGCTTTTGCCGATGAGTTGGTGAGTTATAAGACGCGTCAACTTTGTGAGCCAGCAGAGAAGTTGATTGCTAGCCTGCGTGCGGAAGACGCTCAGATGTTACGCTGGCCATTCTTGAAAACAAAGGTCGAGGAGATTGATGCTTGGACACAGCAGTCACGCGAGCTTTCCTTAGAGGCAGATCAAATACTGCACGCCTTGGAATCTGAAGCGGCAAAAGCTTTCGCAGGCTCAAATCCAGCGGGGATTTTGAAACGTCTGGCTGATGCACGCTCTCAAATTGGTCAACTCCCCAGTGATCTGGCACAGTCTGCGAACAATCGACTGGCCGCCCTGAAATCAAAATCTGAACTCATGCTCAGCAGCGTGAATGAAGAGCGCAGTGGCAGTGGACGGAAAGCGCTGGATGAGATCACGGCTTTGCTGGACAAGGATCTAAGTTATGAGAGGTCTGCGGTCGAGGTCGCGATCACCGTTCAAAAAATCGAGACACTGCTGCTCAGCCTCGAAGGATGGATGAAACCTGAGGCTGATTCTCTGCAATTACCTGCCGATCTCGAGGCCCGCGTCAAAGCTGCTAGATTGCGGGTGACGGGATTCAAGACTGAGCTGGATCGTTTTTCTAAAGTTCGTGAGACCAGTGCAGGAGCTTTGACGCTGGCCACTTACCAGAAGTCCTTGATCGCCTGGCAGGACATTCGTTTTGCTGAGGCCGCGCCGGCTTCTATCATCTTGGGGCAAATTCCAAGCGAAGAACAATTCTTGGCAAAACTTCTGATGGGGGGCGATCTCTCACAATGGAAAGCCGCAGTTGAGGATGTCGGCGGTGCTCAGATGATGCCTATAGCGCCAATGGACAATGATTTGAAGACTCTTTTGGCTTTGCGTGATGATGCTTATCTCAATGGCGTCTGGGAAAATATCGTCGTCGATCATGCGCATGGTCAATCCACCCGCAGTGTTTGGTCTAAAGGACCGCTGGAGCAAAGTCGGATTGGCGACACTCTGAGCCGTTGGAGTGGTCTGGCCTTTGATGCCCATCAAGATGATACCGGTGCAGCCTTTGTGAAAAGCGAGTTCAAGCGTGTCGCCGTTGGCAGTAGCGATCAGGGGCAAAGTGTGAGATCGAGCAAATCCAGCGCGGCGACGCAGTTTATGGATTCATTGCAGCTCAATCGCATGACGGATGCCACGGGTGAACGCTGGCAGCGTAGTCTTCTGGAGATTTTTGACAAGATCGTGAAAAACAAAGGGGCACCGGCTTTGGTGAAAGCTCATGTCATGGTTGAGTTGGAGCGTATCACGGGGTCACAGCCGTTTGCCTGGGGCCTACACCTCGCACCGACGCTGCGTGCGGATTTGGCAGAATTGCAGAAGATCATTGGCGGTTATCCGCTTCGCAGTGAAGACTGGATGGTCCCGAAAGTCCGCAGCACGCTTGGAGTTTCGTTGGCTGAATTTTTCGATTCACGGCAAACTCGTCAGTATCAAAAAGAAGCTCAAGCTAGGCGCGAGTTGCTGCGGGATATCCATCTCGCAAGTTTAAAATTCGGCGGCTATGTCGAAAGTGATCTTTCTTTGCATCTCAACAACGCAGCTCGTGTCCGCCCTGAGTTGTGGGCTTTGGGAAAGACTGGACCAGTGTTATTATCAGCCGAGGCTAAGACAGCTCCTGCTACGGTCCTTCGGCTAAGCCCCATCTTCTTTATTCCAGCTGATCGCGCTGCACTGATGCAGCGCTATCGCTTAGCACTAAGCGGCGGTTCTTCAGAAGTAGCAGCCCCCGTTTCGACTATGACACCCTTTTTAGAGGCGCGCTAATCATGTCAGCCGATACCCAGTTCCAATTGCAATGGCGTGGTAAAAGCCATGGCCCATGGACGTATGCGGAGATTCAAGAACGATTGGCTGAAGGAGAGATCCACTCCCTGTATCAAGTGCGAATTGACGGTGCCTGGATGCCCTTACGGGACTTTATCGAACAGACCGAAGCAACCGCATTGCAACAGCAAGCCGCAGATAGAGCGGCACGCATTCGACAGCAAGAGACCGAAAAAGTGGTGAAGGTTAATGCTCGTGGAAGAGGGCCTATCGAAGGTCCGATCAAGAAGCCCAATCCTTTTGCCAATCCTCCACCCGTTTTTGTGAAGGGAGCTTCGTCATTGCCTTTGTCATCCGGCGAGTTCAGCCACTCGGAGATCGCGCCGACCTGCTGGCTGGGAGTGGCTGCCTTTGTCGTGAGTTGTTGCAGTTTTGTGCCTTATTTAAATCTGGTGAGTTGGCTGCCGAGTCTGGTGCTGGGACATTTGGCCTTGGCTCAGATCAGGAGAGAGCCTAGCATGGAGGGTCGTGGTCTGGCCCTTGGTGCCATCATCATCGCCTATTCCATGCTAATCTTTGCTGCTTGGAGCTTCTTAATTATGCCGGATCTCTTTTACCGCATCTTTCCCATTGCAGGCTAACTTTCTTCACCCTCATGTCATCTATTCCATCCACCTCAAGCGAGTCCTTGCTCGGCAACAATCCTTTTCAAGGTTCCATGCGGATGCTGGACTGGGCACAATCTGATCCAGAGCGTCGACTTGGCTTTAAGCCGGGACGCTTCACCTCGCCTAACAAGCTGCTTTCGTTGCTGGCTGGCTTGGCCATGACCGTGGCGTTTTATGCCATTCTACAAATCGGATTGGCTGGCTGGCCCGCTGCACAGTGGTTCATCGACATGTTTACGAAGCGTGGTCCTTGTCCGTATCCGACGATGCTCTTTTTCTTTTGGGCCTTAGCGATGATGTTTTTTAAGTGGCGTAAGTTTCAGGTTCAGAAGCGTGCTCTAACCCTGCCGGTGATGCCTCAGCAGCCGGACTTTGAGCTGACACCTGCCACTGCACGCGCTGTGCGTGAGCGCATGAGCGCGATCGTGGATAGTCCGCATCATTTTATTTTGCTGAACCGTATCGACCTCGCTTTGGCCAATCTGCATAACATTGGCCAAACAGCTGATGTGGCGGCCATCATCAAGATTCAGGCGGAGAATGATGAGGCGCAGATCGCTTCCAGTTACGCCCTGGCCCAGGGATTTCTTTGGGCGATCCCGGTGCTCGGCTTTATTGGAACGGTTCAGGGGCTCAGTCAGGCGATTGGTGCTTTTGCCGGAACGCTGGCCGCTGGTGGAGATATGACGGCGCTGCGCGGTTCCCTGCAAAACGTCACAGGTGGTCTGGCTACAGCCTTTGAAACCACTCTCATAGCGCTGGTTTGTGCGTTGATCCTGCAACTGCTGGTAAGCTGGTTGCAGACGCTGGAATCCGAGTTTCTGGATGAATGCAATGAGATCTGCCATAAGAATGTGGCCGGTAAACTAAGGCTCAATGTCAACTAAGCCATGAGAGCGCGCTTCGGCAGACAGAGCGGAACAGGCGTCAGCTTCTTCGCTTTCCAGGACATCATCACTGGCACTTCAGGTTTTCTGATCGTGCTGACTTTGTTCCTGGCTCTGAACCTGGATGAAGCGCTCGTCGAAGGCAGCCATACCAAGCCTTTTGCGAAGCGAGAAGAGGAGTTGCGCTCTATGCAGTCGCGTATTGTCTCGGTGAAAAATCTGGTGGCAGATCTCCAGAATCGACCTGCTGAAGATGAGACCACTCTGCGTCGTATGATTGGACAGTGGACAACGACCGTAGCGGAGTTGGAATCACCTTTGACACCTGGGCTGGATAAGGCCTTTGATGCCACAGCGATGGATCGTGAATTGCGTGAAACGAAGCAAAAGTTGCTCACGAAGATCGAGAAGATGAATGCCAGCATGCTTCAAGCCGAGCTGCTTTCTTCAGGCTCGAATAAGGATGTGCCTGATCTGGAAAAGAAGATCAAGGATGCTCAAAGCTCACTGCAGCGTGTGCAATCACGTCGGAACGTCATCAGTCTGGTTCCTGAATTGAGCGACAACAAGAAAGAACCGATTCTGGTGCTGGTTCAGGGATCGCTGATTCGCTTCCAAAGAGCGAATGGCCAACCGGCTTCTGCTGGGTCGATTCCTGATTTTGTCAACTATCTTCGCGCGGTGACTGCGGCGACGCATTATGTAGTTTTTTACTTCAAGCCTTCGGGGTCCAACCACTTTGAATCGTTGACCCGCATTGCCCGCCAAGAGGGTTTTGAGATCGGTTACGATGTCATTCCTGAGGAATTGGATGTGGAGTTTCATAACAACGTGCCAGCCGCCAAGCCATGAAACGCAAGCTACATTCCAACCAGCAGGATAGCCTGGATCTGCTTCTTGATACCCTGTGTAATGTGTTTGGTGGCATCATCATGATAGCTTGTCTTTTGGCAATGTTGAGCCGACCGCAAGTGTCTAAGGAGGCTGCTAATCCGGAGAACCCAACCGATCATGAATCGGGTATTCTGATGGAAAAACGAATCGAGATGGCGCAGGCTGAACTCGATGGATTGGAGAAGCTGCGTGCACAATTGCAAAGCGAGGATGATCCATCCCTTCGACCTCTTATCACTCAGCTTACTGCTTTGAAAAAGACTGCTGAAAAACTTCGTCAAGAAAAAGCTAAGCAGGACGAGATTGCTACAATCAAAGCGAAAGAGAAGGTGCGCGATTCAGGCAACGAAATCGCCCGGCTCAGGGAGCAGGAGCAAGAGGTCGAAAAGAAGCTCAGCATCGCCAATCGCAATACTGAAGCGGCTGCGCAGATGAGGCAGGCATTGGAAAAGAAGCTGGCTGACCTACAATTGGAGCTGGATAATGTGAGTCAGTTGAAGATCGAAAAACTGCGGTTTCCACGTGAACGAGTCATCAATAAAACGGCTTCGCCGATCATTATCCAGTATGGTCAGGTTTTCCCCCTTTATGATAGCGCTGGTAATCCCAATCCTAGGGTTAGTCAGGTGCATTCGGTGAATGGCACCTTCACCGCCTTTGCTAAACAAGGTGAAGGTCTTAGCCCAAAGAATGATGCGGCATCACTGCGGGATATTTTAAAGAAGCTAGGCAGCGGCAATCGCTACCTGACGCTTTACGTTTATCCGGACTCCTACGCTACCTTGCGTGAGCTCAAAAAGCTGATTTATGAGGTGGGTGTGGACTACGGAATGAACCTCAGAGAAGAGAACAGCGTTCTCCTCTTTGATCCGAAGGGAAGTAAACCTGCACCACTCTAATACTACCACAGGTCCACGGCCACGTGTGGCTCAGGACGCAGAATCTCGGTGCCGGTCAAGGTCTGCGCAAAGCGTGCCATGAACCATTGTTGAGAAGGTTCTTCACCATGCACCATGAGGAGTTTCTTTGGACGCACTGTCTCGACGTATTGGGCGATGCCCTCACGTGTTGCATGGGCGCTGAGGTCAAAGCTTTCGATACGGGCGTGCAGTTCGACGGTTGGCTGATCTGGGGAGAGCTTTAGCTTCTGGCCCTGCTTTGCCGTGCGCAGGCGGTAACCGGGGGATTCAGGATCGGTGTAGCCGACAAAAGCCACAGCATTACGCGGGTTTTCGATAAAACGTGTGGCAAAGCGATTGGAGGTCGTGCCTTCGGTCATCATGCCGCTGGAGAGGGCATAGATGGCTCGGGGCTGATATTCAAACTGGCGCGGTCCTCGACGGCGGCCTTTTGGCTGCACGAGCATGTTGATGTCTTCTAGCAGGCGGAACCCTTGGTAGTTGCGGCGGCTGCGATCACTGTAGTGATCATAAAGAACGGTTACTTTAGTGCCGAGACCACCGATATGCAGCGGCATCTCAGGGATCAGACCTTCCTGACGTAGTTCATGCAGCATGAGCATGACCTCCTGGGTTTTACCCAGCGCAAAGACGGGGATGAGCACGGAGCCATTGGCGTCATAGGTATCACGAATGACCGCTGCTAGGCGCTCCTTTTCAGCGCGGCGAGTGAAGCCTGGGGCACGGTCATAGGTGCCGCGTGTGGTTTCCATGACTAGGACGTCGATCCCTTCTGTCGGGAAGTCTGCGGCCATGCAAATAGTCTGGGATTCAAAGTTCACGTCACCGCTGTAAAACAGGGTATTTCCGTTCTCTTTGATCATCACACCAGTGGAGCCTAAGATGTGGCCTGCATCGTGGAAGCTGGCCGTCATGTCGGTGCCAGGAATGGCAAAAGGCTTCACCAAATCACGGTAACTGTACTGCGCGCGGTTTTCATCCAGCTCTTTGTGGGTGAAAAAAGGATACTCATTGATGCCTAACTCCTCACGCTGTGAGGTCATCACATTGACCGAGTTATGCAGCATTCCACTGGCGATTTCACCCGTCGGCTCGGTCATGATGACTGGCGTATTCGGTTGCTTACGCATCAGCACTGGTAGTGAGCCAATGTGGTCATGGTGAGCATGGGAGATAATGATGGCGTTTGCCTTATCGTGCGGCAAAGGGCCAAAATCAGGCAACGCATCAAAACCTACCTCTTTCGGATGCATCCCAGAATCTAGAACGACGCGGTGATCACCGGACTCGAGGAGGTAGCTATTGGCACCGATCTCGCGGCGGCGTGTAAGATTCAAAAATCGCATGGTAGGTGGGTCAGAACGTAAAGAGAAGGCGACACTAAGCCGCGATTGAGTCGTGGCAAGCACTCAGAAACATTGACATAGGGATGCCTGCATGGAGTTTAGTCAGCGTGTCACCTTCTCATCGTCGCTTTTGCTCATGCTTGGTTCTGCTGCTTTTGCTTGGCATGCTGACCCCAGGGCAGGCCGAGATCATGACCCGAACTGATGCCGTAGGAAAGCTGCTCAATGAATGGGATAAAGCAGGCACCGCTGCCGGGCTCGCAGCCATTTCTTATGAAAATCGAGACCATCAGCACTCACCACTGAATCTCGCCCTTTATCCGCAGTTACGGCTTTTCCCCCTAAATGCGCAGACAGGATCTGACATAGGGCCGTCTAGCATGTTGAGACCACTGCCCATGATAGGAAACTGCTCCATGGCAGCACCTGCCAATAAAGGGGGGAGTTTGCCGCGGCTTTATCAAATGACTCCTGATGGGACCAATCTGCTGATGATGCAGTATCTGGCCAATAATCTCATGCTTTACCCCGAACATCAAGATTACGACATTGGAGCCAATGGTGTGAATGGTTATGGTGACCTGTTTCCCATTAACAATTGTTGTGCGCTCATCTCCCAGGGATCATCTGGCAGTGATCAGCCTTTTCTTCAGGCCTTGTTGGCCACCCTGGCGGCTTTTCCACCAGAGACCCAGAAGGTGCTGATCCGTCAGCGAATTCTGATGCCTACACTTCAGGCCATCTTTCGTCAGTCCAATCAGATGGTGGTCAAAGAGTTGGATTACTTTTCTGGCGTAGCCCATCCCGTCGTCTTTGACTCGACCACGCTTAATGAGCTGAAAATGGTCCAGCGAGCTCATGATATGACGCCTGAAAAGATTCCACCCTTGGTCCAAATCAGCGTCGCGGAGGAAACCACATTTGCTTCGGGTAAAGATTATTTTGAGCCTGCTGGTGCCCTCACTCATAAACTCGCCGACACCCCAGTTTCCATTGCCCGCATCATGCGTGGCAGTGTGGATGAGTATGGCATGCTCATTTTTTTGGGCAAAATCGCCGATCTGGAAAAACGGCCACTCAAACTGCTGTTTCAGGTGCTTCAGGGAGATCCTAAACTGGTGCATATCGACCACTCTGGTGGCGGCCCTTACGCGCGTATTCGAGTCCGCTGGCATCCACCCATGATCACCGCCACGGGAATCCGCAGTCATCGAGTCGATATCGGTATCTTTGCCACCAACGGCGCTAACGTCAGCGCACCGGCTATCATTAGCTTTTACATGCTGCCTAATGAACGGCGTTTTTATGATGCCAGCGGTCACCTCACCGAGATCGCTTATCAAGCCTACAATCCGGATCTCGGTCTGCCGGCCAGTCCCAAGGATCTGCGCTGGCTCCGGACCATGTTAGACGTCTCCATCGCGGGAGATGGATTGCGCAGTCATCTCATGGAAAAGCTGCTCGCTCTGGACGAGCGAAAAGCCATTCAAGCCACTTGGATGCCCCTGAATGATCGGCAGCAGGTCATTCGTGGGCTTGAGGCTAAACCTGATCAAAAGGACAATGCCGCCAGACTCAGAGCCGATCTCGAAAAAGATCTTGCCAGTGCGCTCGATCTCAAGTTGCCCGGTAATCGTGGACTCACCGTCAGAAGCGCTATTTCCAGATCGCTAGATACTCTCAGCACCTTTACGGATCTCTACACGACTTTTCAAAAAGACCTGGTCAAGCTCGCTGCCAAATCACCCAAGAAATCGGCTGCTGAAGACATCCGTAAAGAAGTGCAGCGCCTCGTCGATCTGGGTATCCTCATTGAGCAAGCTGGAGGTTTCGTGAGCACCGTCACTGCACCTGAAAAGCTCAGCGTTGCCGAGCGCTACCATCTTCAGGGGCTGCATCTTACCCTGCTCAGCCAAGTCCTCTTTCCAGAAGCGCTAGACCGCTCCACGGACCCAGCCTGGGTCGATCCCCGCCTCACCGCCATCAAACCTTGGCGAGACGTCTTCCGTCTCGATGCGGCTACCGGTGCGCGACTCGGTTGGATTCGCCATCAAGCCGGTCGCACGCATTACTTCAATGCTGACGGCCAGCTCCTCCCGGAAGCTCCGAAGAAAGCTCATGCCGTCACTTATCAAACGAATGCTCAGGGCGTGCTAGAGTGGAAGTGAGGTGATTGAGAGTGGGAGCGGAGATTTTTAATTCCACCGACTTTAACCGATCGAGATCAGTCGATGATGCTGCTGACTTGAGATCTGAGCTAAGCACGCCATGATATAAGTCACGATGCTCACTCCACTAGACCTGAAACTGTTCCGCGATCTTGGTCGCATGAAGGGGCAGGTGGTGGCGGTGGGGTTGGTGATGGCTTGTGGTCTGGCCATGATGATCATGACGCGGAGTCTGATCCTCACTCTGGAAGGCACCCGCGATGCCTATTATCAGACCTACCGGATGGCGGATATTTTTGGGTCGCTGAAACGGGCACCGTGGTCGCTGAAAGAACGCATGTCGGAGGTTCCTGGTGTAGCTGCGGTAGAAACGCGGGTGGTTCTGGATGCGGTGCTGGATCTGCCTGGTGTAGAGGCCACTTGCACGGGGCATCTGGTCTCTCTGCCTGAGGATGGGGAGATGCCGGTAATCAATCAGATTTTTTTGCGCACGGGTCGCTTGCCTCGTCCAGGGGCACGGCGTGAGGCGATCGCTAGTGAGGCCTTTGCTCTGGCGCATGGGCTGCGGCCCGGAGATACAGTGACGGCCATCATCAATGGTAGGCGCGATACTTTGGAGATCACGGGGATCGGTCTGTCACCTGAGTTTGTCTTTGAAGCACGCGCTGGTGAGACGCTGCCTGACAATAAGCGCTTTGGTGTCTTTTGGATGAATTATCGCTCCCTTGCCGTGGCCTATAACATGGACGGGGCTTTCAATGATTTCTGCATTGATCTGTCCCCTGGTGCCGAGGCTGGGCCTGTGATTCAGGAGTTGGATCGGTTGCTCAGTCGGTATGGTGCTGGTGGGGCTTTTACACGCAGAGATCACGCCAGTGCTGCGCGGCTGGATGATGAGTTGAGGGTGCTGAATGCGCTGTCCATGGTGTATCCGGTCGTATTCCTGAGTGTGGCGGCTTTCATGGTGAACTCGGTTTTGGCACGATTGGTTAGGCTGCAAAGAGAGCAGATCGCGCAATTGAAGGCGCTAGGGTATTCGTCCTGGCAGGTGGGGCGGCATTACCTGAGCTTTGCCATGGTGATCGTCGGGGTGGGTTCCACGCTGGGTGGCATCGGTGGTCGCTTCATGGGCGGTGGACTGATCTCCATGTATGAACTGTTTTTCCGCTTCCCTGAGCTGCGCTTCATCATGGATTGGAGTGCGGTGGGTATCGCCCTCGTGGTGAGTGCGGGTGCCTCCTTCCTGGGCGTGCTGAGTGTGGTCTGGATGGCGGTGAAACTGCCGCCTGCTGAGGCGATGCGGCCAGAGCCACCGACGGATTTTAAACCGAGCCTGCTGGAGCGTATCGGCCTGACATGCTGGTTCACCCCGACCTTCCGCATGGCACTGAGAAACATCGAACGCCGTCCATGGCAGTCCGTTTTCACCATGGCAGGGTTGGCTTTGGCTACGGGCTTGATGGTTCTGCCAGGGTCCATGCAGGACAGCATCGACCACTTACTGACCTATCAGTGGAATGATGTGCAGCGCCAGGACGTGATCGCTTTTCTGATTGAACCAAGCTCTGGAGAGGCGTTGCATGATCTGGAGCACCTCCCTGGTGTGACTTATGCTGAGCCGATCCGCTCTGTGCAGGCGAGGATACGCTTTGGTCATCATGTGCGGAAGCTGGCGATCACGGGACTGCCGAAGAATAGTCGATTGAATCGTTTGTTAGATATTCAGGGGCGTCGGATCGATCTGCCGGAGGAGGGGCTCATCATGTCGGATAAATTGGCTGAGGTGCTGGGTGCCAGATTGGGGGAAGAGGTGCAGGTTTCTGTGTTGGAGGCGCAGCGACCGCAGTTAAACGTGGCCATTCGTGGACTGATGCAGGACTTTACCGGAGTGTCTGCCTACATGGATCTGGATGCGCTCCGCCGCCTGATGCGTGAGGGGCCGTCGATCAATGGAGCTTATCTGAGTGTGGATAATGCGCACTGGTCTGAGTTCACGCAAAAGGTGAAGAAGACGCCGCGCATTGCTGTGACCATTGTTAAAAAAGATCAGCTGGAGGCCTTCCGCAGCACCACGGGTGAGAGTATCGGCATCATTCGCCGTCTATATTTGGTGCTTGCCGTGATTGTGGCCTTTGGAGTCGTTTATAACAGTGCCCGAATCGCTCTCAGTGAGCGCAGTCGTGATTTAGCGACTCTGCGTGTCATTGGTTTTACCCAGCGGGAGGTCAGTGGTGTATTGTTGGGCGAACTGACATTGCTTGTGCTCGCAGCACTACCATTGGGCCTGTTGTTTGGCCGCGCTTTGGCTACCTTTATCATCAGTGCGATCAGTACGGAAACAGTGCGTCTTCCACTCGTGATTAGTGGTCGCACCTTCAGTGTCGCCGTTTTGGTTGTTCTAACCGCTGCAGGAGCTTGCTTTTGGGTCGTTAGCCGGATGCTTAGCAAGCTCGACATGGTCGGCGTGCTGAAGGCGCGGGAGTGACCAGACGAAGCCTGACCGTGCATCAAACAATGAATTTCTGCTTGGCAACGGTCCAAGCTTTAGCTAGAAAGAGGCGAACGACTGCAACAAATTCTCTTGGAAGCGAAGGGAAGAAAGGATTCTCAAGAGCCTTACTATCCATTGAGTCAAATTTACGCTATTTTGACAAAATTCTCGAAATTCTTCATACGATCTTCACATGCGCTTGTCATAGTCATGCCAGTTCCCCCCTTTTTATGAAACGCCTGTTTACTCTCGCCGCAGCCATCGTCACTCTCGTGATGCCTTTATCGGCGGCGACCGTCAACTGGTCCGCAAGCATTAACCACGGCCTCAGTCTGGCAAATGGCAGTGAGGTTCCTGTAGGATCTTTGGTACGCATCGGCTGGTTTAAAAATGTTAGCACAGGCGCTCAGCTCTCCGATTCTGAAATTCAATCTTTGGCGAGCAATCCCAACAACCTTGAGGCAAGCTTCATCGAGGCGGCCTCCAGTACGGTTGGCAACGGACTCAATGGCAGTCTGGCAGGTCATTTTTCCGCAGCTAGCTCTCCCGATACGGGTAGCACGGGCTTGGATTTAGCTGGCAAACAAATGTTTCTTTGGATTCTGAATGCGGCAACCGTCAGTGCGGCTAGTCAACAGGCGATTCTCTCTTGGAACATCACGGACACAACGACCAAACCCGACAATACGCCTGATACACCAGGCGCACGCTGGAAGTTCCCTGTTCAGAACCCGCCAGGCGACACAACGATCGATCTGACTGATCTCACTACTGGTACGAGTTCATTGGCCGCAGGAGCGATTGTCATTGTCGGAACCTTCCCGACTGGCACTTCAGCCACGACTTCCACCTCTAACTTTGGCCTTGTCGAGATAACCAATGTACCCTCCATCACCACAATTTTACCAGGAGGCGTGCTTTCCACTTCCTACAGCCAGAGCCTTACAGCAACAGGCGGCACGGGACCATACTCTTGGAGTGTCAGCGCTGGTGCTCTGCCTGACGGTCTTACTTTAAGCAATGCAGGGCTTTTATCTGGGACACCAACAAGTGCTGGCACCTTTAATTTCACCATTCAGGCGCAGGATTCACTGCTCGTGAATGGCACGCGTAGCTACACCTTCATCGTCGCTAGCACAGCCCTAGCCATCACGACTAGCGCCACGCTACCCGGAGGCACTCAGGGGGCGGCCTATTCACAAGCGCTGTCAGGCAGCGGCGGCACCTCAGGCTATATCTGGAGTGTGCTCAGTGGATCGCTACCTGGTGGATTATCGCTTAGCAGCGCTGGTCTGCTCAGCGGCACTCCGACTGCGGCTAGCAATGCTAGCTTCACCGTGCGTCTTGCCGACAGTGGTGGCCTGACAATCACACTTGCCTGCACCCTGCAAATTCAGGCTAATCCGATTGTCATTCAAAATGCGGCTACCCTGCCAGATGCGGTCGTCGGCATCGACATTGGCCAAAGCTTCACCGCCGCTGGAGGCACGGCACCATACACCTGGTCCATTGCCACAGGCAACTTACCCACAGGCATTGTGCTCGGCACGTCGGGTGTGCTCACAGGAAAACCAACGACCGCAGGCACCTCCACTTTTACGGTCCGGGTGACGGATGCAGCCAATCTGGTGCTAACCAAAGACATGACAATCACCGTGCAATCCACCTTGGCCCTGTCAATTGTGACTCCGCCAAACTTTGCCAATACCACGGTCAGTGCCAGTTTCAGCCACACGCTCAGTGCTAGTAACTATCCAAAGAGTTTCACCGTCAGCGGATTGCCGGCAGGCCTCGCCTTAGACACGACCAAGCGCATCATTCAAGGCAAACCCACAACGCCCGGCACTTACACCGTCCGTATCAGCGCCACCAACGCCAAAGGCACTGGGGCGACCATCAGCGCCACACTCAGAGTGCAAGCCCTGACGACTAATGCTGTCGGCTCCTTCATTGGCATCCTTGCACGAGAAAACTTCGTTACGGCTGGGCTTGGTGGCCGCATTGACCTGACCACCACCACGACCGGAAGTTTCACGGCTAAAGTCCTGATTGGCACTACAACCTACTCAAAGACGAGCAGCCTAACCACAGCTCTCAATACTTTCCCTCAAGTCATCACCACGATCTCGCGCGGGACCAAGCTTCCTGAATTGCGTCTGGCTTTGACGATCAATACCACGACCAACACCTTTACTGGAACCATCTCTACAACGGTCAGCTCGATCTCCCGAGATACTGCCGTTGATGGCTGGCGGCAGACCTGGAACAGCAGTAACAATCCAGCCTCCAACCAAGCGGGTTATTACACTGCAGGACTGGATCTTTCCGCCAGCAACACCCAAGTCATCACTGGCAACAACATTCCTCAAGGCACGGGTTATGTGTCCTTAATTGTCGGTGTCGATGGCAAAGTCACTGTTAGTGGAAAAACATCTGACAATAACAGCATCACCACCGCTGGCTTCATCGGACCGAATGGACAGATAGCTGTACATCAGTCTCTCTACACGAACCTTGGGTCCGTCGTCGGTAAGCTGACCTTGGCGACTGATCCAGACGGACTCTTTTATGAAAACGTGATCACTGGTCTTCTAAGCTGGACCAAACCACTCAATACAAAAACAGTCACTTATGCCGATGGATTCACCGATCTGAGGCTGGATGCCTATGGCAAATACATGTCAGCTAACACTAAAGGTGTCGTGCTCGGCCTGCCTGACACAGGCACCTTTGCCCTGAACTTCAGCGATGCCGGCCTGTTACTGGCTGCACAGAATCCTTCTGTCACCAATGCCAACTTCACAGAAGCCCTGAAGGCAGTGCTGCCAACGAACTCTACAAAAACCACATTAACGATCACCACAACGACCGGAGTCGTAACAGGCGGATTCTCCTTGTTGGATGTCAAACTTTCCAGATCCTCTAAATTCTACGGCATGATCATTCGCAGCCCTTCTGGCACGACACGCGCGATGGGTTACTTTTTACTCAAACAGATCCCGCTAGCGCAGCAAACGGCAGCCAAGGCTCCCGAGCTTTCTGGCCAAATGATCATTGACGACCTTTAACACGCTGCCCCCATGATCTCATTCCACACACGACTGCTGATTCAAGCACTGTTTTTATCGGGCCTCGTCCAGGCACAGGTCTCCAGCACCAGTAACATCGTCGGCTTCACCACTGTGCCGATCGAAGGCAATCCTACAGGCACGCGATTAAATTTAAACTCACTCTCCCTGACGACCAATATCGACTACCAAAGTGCAGCCACGGGCCTTGGAACCAATACCATCATCGACAGCACAGGCTCCTGGGTAGAGGATGCCTTCAATGGCAGCAACGGCGTCTATTATCTAGAAATCGTGACCAGCGGAGGATCTGCTACAGGCGCAGGAGCTGGCACCACCTATCGCATCAGCGATACAAGCATTGGGCCTGCAACCATCACCTTGAACGATAATCTAGCGGCTGGCATCAGTCTTCCCCTCACCTATCGAGTGCGGAAATACTGGACGCTGGCCAGTGTCTTCGGTGCCAGCAATTCAGCCGGGCTACAAGGCGGCACCAACAGTTCCGCAGATCAGGTGCTACTCTGGAATGGCAGTCGCCATCAGACTTTCTATTATCAGACAAGCGGCATCGGCGGTATAGGCTGGCGACAAACCGGCGACCAGTCCACAGATGCTGGAAGTACACTCATCGAGCCAACGGCAGGTGTGGTTATCAAACGCGGTCAATCCTCGACCCTGAATGTGATCATCAGCGGTGCCCTTAAAACAGGGCAAACAGTCGTCACCGTCAGTCAAGGCTACAACTACGTCGGCAATCCTTTCGGAGCAGGCATGACACTGGCCAGCAGCGGACTTTACACAGGTGATAGCGCCACCGGATTAGCCGCAGGGACGGACGCCGCCAGCTCCGACCAAGTGCAACTCTGGAACGGCAGCACCTACACCACTTATTACTATAACAACACCGCCGGCGGTTGGCGTAGTTCGACAGATGCAACGACAAACGCAAGCACGACAAGCATTCCCTACGGGTCTAGCTTCATCGTCCGCAGACTAGGCAGCACCAGTTTCTCCTGGAAAATGCCACAGCATCCCTCTTCGCTATAAAAAGAACACAGTGGCAATGCATCAGACATTGAAACGCCACTCGACGACGTCACCGTCGCGCATGACGTATTCTTTGCCTTCGATGCGTAGCTTTCCAGCCTCGCGGGCTTTGGCTTCAGATCCTAGCGTGGTGAGGTCGTCAAAGTGGACGATTTGCGCGGCAATGAAACCACGCTCAAAGTCACCATGAATCACACCAGCTGCCTGCGGGGCTTTCATGCCTTTCGTGATCGTCCATGCACGAGTTTCTTTTTCACCCGTAGTCAGATAAGTCTGAAGTCCGAGCAGTGAATACACACTCTTGATCAAAAGATTCACACCACTGTCATCGACACCGAGATCGGCGAGGTACGCCTTGGCATCTTCTTCAGGCAGCTCACTCAATTCACTCTCGATAGCAGCACTGACAACGCAGGCGCTGGCAGCATGAGCGTGCTTCACATAATCACGAACTTTCGAAACATGCGGATGGTTGTCTGGATTCTTCGAGGCCGTAGCCAGTTCGTCTTCACCGACATTGCAGGCGTAGATGCAAGGCTTGCCACTGAGCAGGAAGAAGCTCTTCAAAAGCTTCTTTTCATCATCGTTGAGATCCAGCGTCACCGCTGGCTTCATGTCATCCAGATGCGGCAGCAGCTTTTCGCACAAAGCATGCTCAGCCTGAGCTTCTTTAATACCACGCTTAGCATCCTTTTCCGTGCGTGACTTGCGCTTCGTCACGCTGTCCATGTCAGCAAGAATGAGCTCGGTGTTGATCACTTCGATGTCGCGGATTGGATCCACAGTGCCATCCACATGGGTGATGTCCCCATTTTCAAAACAGCGCACCACATGCACGATGGAGTCTACCTCACGGATGTGGCTCAAGAATTTGTTGCCCAAACCTTCACCACGACTGGCACCTTTGACGAGACCGGCAATGTCCACGAACTCAATCGCTGCGGGCACCAGCTTCTGGGAGCCGCTGAGCTTTGAGAGAACGGCCAACCGCTCATCAGGAACGACCACCACGCCCTGATTAGGCTCGATGGTGCAAAAAGGATAATTAGCCGCCTCCGCCTTGCGAGTGCGAGTGACAGCATTGAAGAGAGTTGATTTGCCTACGTTTGGGAGGCCGACGATTCCAGCTTGGAGCATAAGGGGGACGAGAATAGCGGTGCATTGGCCATCTGCGAACGAAAAGTGCACGGCAAATTCACCAAACTTGTATTGGTCAGCTGTTGAAAACGGCGTTCTTTGGGATGTTACCTATCGTTTAACATGAAAACCATCACTGCCACTGAGGCTCTAGCCCTTACCGCAAAGGCTGTCTTTATTCATGTCCTTCCCGAGGAACATTATGCTGAGCAGCATCTGCCCAAGGCCATCAACGCCTGTGTTTATGAGATGGCTTTTCTTTCCAAGGTCGCCGAACTGGTTCCCGAGCAAAGCACAGAAATCGTTGTCTATGGCGCGGGTGCACCCTCTTTGGACTCAGCCGCCGCCGCTGAAAAGCTCGTCAAAGCAGGCTACACAAATGTTAGCGATCTTCGCGGCGGGATCACCGAATGGTTGAAAAATGGCGGCAAGGTCGAAGGAATAGGCCACATCAATAGCACCGCTGAATCAGATGGCGTGTATGCGCTAGACGTCGAGACAAGCACCGTCCGCTGGACAGGCCGAAACCTTTTCAATCATCATCACGGCAGCATGAAATTAGCCAAAGGCGAAATCAAAGTCCAAAACGGTGGATTGAAAGCCGCCAGTTTCACCCTGGATATGAATCACATCACCTGTGACGACCTCACTGACAGTGCTTACAATGGCATGCTGATCCATCATCTTCGTGACGAAGACTTCTTTGCCGTAGATCGTTTCCCAACGGCGGAATTCATCTGCGATACAGCCGAACCACTGGCCAACGCCACCCTTGGCACCCCCAATTACCTGTTACACGGAAGGCTAACATTGCGCGGTGTGACTCAGCCCCTCAGCTTTCCCGCCGTCATTGCAGCAGCAGATCACGACCATCTGACAGGCCAGGCGCAGTTTGAAATCGACCGAACTCAATTCGGCAGTCAATATGGCTCAGGCAGACTTTTTGCCTTTCTCGGCAAACATGTCGTCAATGATCACATCCACCTTCATATCAAAATCCAAGCCACTCGCTCAGCTGAAGCGTAAAAGCACTACTTTCCCATGAATACCCTCGAAACCATCCAAGCCCGCCGCGCTATCAAGCACTATGATGCTGCTCATCAAATGACCGAAGCAGAGATCCGCCAACTACTCGAAGCGGCCATGCAGGCACCCACAGCCTTTAATATCCAACACTGGCGTTTCGTCGCCGTCACCGATCCAGAGATCAGAAAGCAAATCCGCGCCAATGCTTGGGATCAAGCCCAGGTCACTGATGCATCCCTACTCGTCGTCTTATGCGCAGACAAAGACGCCTGGAAAAAAGAGCCAGGCCGCTACTGGAAAAATGCTCCACAGCCAGTTCAGGACTTCCTCGTCCCAGCCATCGGCCCCTACTATGAAGGCAAAGAGCAAGTGCAGCGGGACGAATGCATGCGGTCCTGTGGCCTTGCTGGCATGACCCTCATGCTTGCAGCCAAAGCCATGGGCTACGACTCCTGTCCCATGGACGGTTTCGATTTCGACGCTGTGGCCAAAATCATCAAGCTACCCGACGATCACGTCATCTCCTTCATGATCGCTGTGGGTAAAGGTACTCAGCCAGCTTGGCCAAAACCAGGTCAACTCGCTTACGAAGAAGTGGTGATTCAGAACACTTTTTGAGGACACCCACCAGGATCGCGCCACCAACGGCACTTTCCGACAATCATGGCCCGTTGCCTGCGTCTGTCATGAGTTTTTAGCCAAACTCATGACAGATCACATCAGCCGCCATTTTGACGTAGCCATCATTGGCGGAGGTTTTGCAGGTGTTTATTGCGCGCAACAAGTGCTTAAACGTCTAGGCAACAACCAACTCCGTATCGGGATCATTGCGGCGGAGAATCACATGGTCTTTCAGCCCATGCTGCCAGAGGTGGTCGGCGGATCACTCTCTCCCCAACATGTGGTGAATCCGATCCGCATGATCTGTGATGGCGCGGATGTTTTAAAAGCCACCGTCACACACCTGGACATGATGGCACGCGTCATGACCCTGGATGGCGGGCGCTTCACCCCAACAGTAAAGGTGAGCTTTGATCACCTCATGCTAGCCCCAGGTGCAGGTGTGGATTTGAGCCGAATCCCCGGCATGTCGGAGCACGCTTACCTCATGCGCACCGTCGGAGATGCCATGAAACTGCGCGCCGCCATCATCAGCCGCATGGAAGAGGCCAACCTCATCAGCAAACCACAGATGCGGAAAGACATGCTTTCCTTTGTCATTGTGGGCGGAGGCTACTCAGGTGTGGAGACTGCTGGACAAATTCAGGATCTGATTGCCGGCGTCCGCCGCTACTACGATAACATCGGCGAAGGCGAAGCCAGCGTGACTCTCATTCATAGCGGCGAGCGCCTGCTCGGCATGTTGGGAGATCGTTTAGGCGACTACACAGGTGCCTGTCTGGCCAAGATGGGCGTGAACATCATCTTTAACAAACGCGTCCGCGCCGTCACTGCCCGCACCGTGCAGCTCAATGACGGCACAACCATCACCTCCCATCTGGTCGTCTGCACCGTCGGTAATGCACCGCATCCACTCATCAAGGCCATTGGCGAAATCGGTGCCGTGCCGACTGAGCGTGGCAAGCTCATGGTCGAGCCTACAGGCCAGGTCAAAGGGCTGGAAAAAGTCTGGTCCGCCGGTGACTGCGCTGTTTTCCCGAAAGCGGATGGCGGCTGCTGTCCTGAAACAGCACAGTTTGCGATGCGCCAAGGTGCGCTCATTGGCGACAACATCGTGGCAAGCATTCGCAAGCAACCGCTGAAGCCTTTCAAATTCACCGGTCTCGGTGAATTGGCCACAATCGGACATCGCAAAGCGGTAGCCATGGTCATGGGACTGCGTTTTTCGGGACTCCTCGCCTGGTTCATGTGGCGCAGCGTTTACCTCATGAAATTGCCGGGTCTAGATCGCAAACTTCGCGTGATGACCGAATGGACTTTCGAGATGTTTTTCCCTCGCGACATCAATCTACTAACGCCCAGCTTCACTTCACCTCTGGGTGAAATGCACCTGGAGGCAGGCGATTCTCTCTTCCGCTGTGGAGAACCTGCCCAGTCTCTCTATGCCGTCAAAAAAGGCTGCGTGGAGATTACTGATGCTCAGGGCCAACTAGTGAAATCGGCCGTGGCAGGTGAGCACTTCGGTGAGCGTGCGCTCATGGGTGATGGCATCTGGCGCTTTGATGCCACGGCCAAGGAATCCAGCGAGCTAGTGGCCATCGACGGTGGCACCTTCAAAACACTCGTGAAAAGCATCGGTTCACTGGAGGCACTGTTTAAATCCACCGCGCAGCAATATCACCTGCCGGAAGAGATTCAAAAAACAGTGGATGCCATTTCAGAAGCCACACGACAAGCGACCGCCGCTGATGTCATGACAAAAAACGTCGCCTCTCTGGAAGCCAGCATCTCGGTTCAAAAAGCCGTCGAAGAGTTCCAGGCCCATCCACATAGCACTTACCCAGTAACCGAAGGCGGCAAAGTCATTGGCCTGCTGCGGCGATCTGTGGCTTATGATTGGCTCAAGCATCATGGTCTTACCTGCCAAGATCCATTGAAGGCCCTACCTCTCACCACCCCATTCAGTGTTCATGGAGACATGCCCGTCCCTGAACTCGTTCAGACACTTATGCGCACTGGTGTTAGCAAAGCTGTTGTCGTGGATGCCGCGAATCATCTTTTAGGCATCGTCACAGTCTTTGATCTTCTGAAGGGGACTAAATGATCTTTGTGTCATTTCATTTGGTTGACCTTTGCCGCGGCAGCCTACTTGTATCCATTTCATGAAAACAACTCTCCTTCTCGGTCTAGCCGTTAGCTTCTTCACCCCCCTCAAAGGCGAAGAACCCAAAACACCTGTACCGCCAGAGTTACAGGCCTTGGCAGAAACATTACTTACCGCCATCAAGGCTCAGGACAACGCAGCCATTTCCGCCTGCTGGCATACGCCTGAGACTTTCGCTAAAATCAAAGTGGCTGAAGAGCAGGCCGAGGCGGCCCTGAGCAACAAAGAAATCAATGCAGAGAAAGAAGCCGACAAAGAGCGTAAACGCCGTGAAAGAGACATGGAGTATTCCCTGCACCGCATCGGCCAAATACGAGCTCTCGCCACCAAAATCGCTGGTGATCCAGCGCAGTTAAAACTCGCCGAATTAGAGCTCGACACTGACTCCGAAGCGACTGAAGCCGAACCAGCCTATGACGACGTGGAGCTGCATCTCGCCGCCGCGGATGGCACCCTGCTGACCTTTGAAATTGACGACGCCATCAAAATCGATGGCACCTGGAAATTCAAAGGCCGAGTGGAAGAGCAATTCAACATCGAGCTGACCGATCCGTAATTGGATCAACCCGCACGATTCACTGCACTGACGACAGCTTTGATCGAGGCGAGTTCAATGTTGGTATCCACACCAGCTCCCCAGACCAGATTTCCGGCAGCGGTTTTGATTTGAATGTAGGCTAGGGCGCTGGCTTCGGTGCCTGAGCTAAGGCTCTGCTCACGGTAGGTGACGATTTCAAAGCTAGGAGCTCCAGCGTCAGTGACGAGGGCGTTGACAAACGCGGCGATGGGACCGTTGCCTGTGCCGACAACACCACGCTCGCGATCATTGACCATGAGGCTACAACGGCAGGTGAAGACACCATCCACACCATCGGCATGGAAGTGGTGTAAAGCGTAGGGCTGCTCCACCTGAATGTATTCTTTCCAGAACATGGCCTTCAATTCCGTCGCCGTGACTTCACGACCCAGCTTATCCACGAGGTCATTGGCAATAGGACCAAACTCGCGCTGCATGTCTTTAGGCAGTTCGATGCCGAACTCGCTCTCCAATAAGTAAGCCACGCCACCTTTGCCGCTCTGACTATTCACGCGGATCACTTCACGGTATTCACGGCCGATATCATTCGGATCGATGGTGAGGTAAGGCACGTCCCAGACGGCTTTGTGTTCCTCGTAGCCTGCGAGGCCTTTCTTGATCGCATCCTGATGGCTGCCACTGAAGGCGGTGAAGACCAGCTCGCCGCTGTAAGGATGACGCGGCGCCACGGTCATGCCAGTGGTGCGCTCGTACATATGGATCAGGCCACTCATGTCACTGAAATCCAGGCCAGGTGAGATGCCGTGCATGTAAAGATTCATGGCGACCTGTATGATGTCCAGATTGCCCGTGCGCTCGCCATTGCCAAACAGAGTACCTTCCACGCGATCTGCCCCCGCCAACAAACCCAACTCGGTTGCTGCCGTGCCTGTTCCACGATCATTGTGCGTGTGCAAACTGATGATGAGGCTTTCGCGATTTTTGATATGCGTGCAGATCCACTCGATCTGATCGGCATAGACATTTGGCATGGCGACCTCGACCGTATCCGGAAGATTCAAGATCATCTTCCGCTCAGGCGTTGGCTGCCAGACATCCATGACGGCTTCGCTAATTTCCTTGGCAAACTCCACCTCCGTGGCACTGAAACTCTCTGGCGAATACTGCAAAGTTACTTGGGTGCCCGTGGCTTCCAGACGATGCAGGCGGTCTTTGATCATCTGCGCGCCTTTGACAGCGATTTTGACAATCTCTTCCTTCGTCTTTCCAAACACATACTTCCGCTGGGCTGGCGAGGTGCTGTTATACATGTGGATGACCACTTTTTTCGCGCCAAGCAGGGACTCGACCGTCTTCTCGATCAAATCCTCACGAGCCTGCACCAGACATTGAATGGTGACATCGTCAGGGATGCGTTTCTCTTCAATCAGGCGGCGATTGAAGCTGAATTCCGTATTGGACGCCGAAGGGAAACCGACTTCGATCTCCTTGAAGCCACACTTCACCAGAGCGTCAAACATCTCCAGTTTCTGACTCACATTCATCGGCACCGCCAGTGCCTGATTGCCATCACGCAGATCCACACTGCACCACAATGGGGCCTGGGTGAGGTGGCGAGTGGGCCATTGACGGTTCGGCAGATCGATCAGCGGAAAGGGCTGATATTTAGTAGCTGGGTTCTTTAACATGACGGACTTTCTTTCAAGGATAAACAAGGTGAAAAACTTTACCAGAGGCGTCCTTGGGCTGCACTTGTGCAGAGACAAAAAGGACTTCTGTTTTTTGATTGTCGTGTCGTAACGACAAAAGCATGACGAGCAAACGCGGGCCGCCTACCCTCGCGTAAGTCGCAGGGTGAGGAGGAGTAAAGCCGTGTTGCTGGCGGTCATGTGCTTAAATGCTAGAGTCAGATCACCGATTGTCCAGTCTGGTTTTGATCCGGTTTCGACTCCACGCACACCGAACATAAAAAACCTGCGAGCGATCGCTCTCGATCAGTCGCAGGTCTAACATTTTGGAAGAGCCTATTCCCAGCTTCGGGAAAACACTCGTTCTAGATGTGAATCAAGGCTTCTTCACCTCGACACCAGCTTCTTTAGCCACTTCCTCTTTTTTCTTTTCGACCTCAGCGCTGCCGAGTTCCAGAAGCTTCGGAGCAGGTCCGCCGGCTGGCACGTGATTGAGAGCGACGCCATTGATGCAGAAGCGACGGTTGGTCGGGGTTTTGAAGCCTTCTCCATCAAAAACGTGGCCAAGATGAGCATCACAACGCTTGCAGGTGACCTCTACACGATGGCCATCTGGATCAGCTGTTTCCTTCACGTTGTTGGCTTTTGACTGATCATAAAAGGATGGCCAACCGCAACCGGAATGGAATTTTTCATTGGAAGTGAAAAGCTCCAACCCACAGCAGACACAATAATAAATGCCGTCGCCCTGTTTGTTAAACTTTTCATATTCGGCTCCATTCGGGCGTTCAGTACCAGCGGTGCGGGTCACGCGATATTGCTCGTCAGTGAGACGCTTTTTCCATTCGGATTCGGGGAGATCGATTTTGGGCTGGGTCATGACTTGATCAGATTTAGCAGGTTGCTTGTCCTCCGCACAGGCGGTGGAGACAATGGATACGAGACTCAGGAGAAAAAGGGACGTTTTCATGGTGATGGATACGAAGGAACAAACGTGGGAGACAAGAAGAGCTTTGCTATTCCCAATCTTTTTTCATCGAAACTATTTCACAGGTCCATCGCTCATGAGATAGCGCAGTAAATGCACCACATTCTCTTCTCCTAGCGCGGTGAGCTGACCCTCAGGCATCAATGACATGGCAAGCTGAGTTTGTTCGGCGATCTGGCTGCGCTCGATGGTCAGTTTTTCAACTGGTGTCTGTACGGTAATGACGCGGTCTGTCTGGGCAGGAATGACGCCGGTGATGGTGCGTCCATCTTTAAGCTTGAAGACACTCATGCGATAATCAGCAGGCACGATGGCGCTGGGGTCGATGATGTTTTCGAGCAGGTAAGTGAGCTTGTGGCGATCTCCACCGGTAAGGTCGGGGCCGATCAGGCCGCCCTCGCCGTAAAGTTTATGACAGGCTGCACAGACGGCGCTGAAGATGGCTTTGCCTTTAACGGCGTCGCCTTTGACCAAGCGCTCGGGGGTGAGTTTCTGGGTCCAGTCGGCGAGTTCAGCTTTTTTGGCCTCGGGGGTGTCCCGTAGCTCGCCCCAGACGGCGGTGAGTTTGGTGGTGAGGTCGGCATCATTCAGGCTGCGGATAGCTCGGGCCTGATACGGGGTGATGAGTGCCAGTGGGACGCTGCCCGCTTTCACAGCATCGAGCAGCGCGTGGGCAAAGGCAGGGCGACTGACCAGAGTAGCCACCGTTGCCGCCTGCTGCTCTTCGCTGCGCTGCGGCCAGGGATTCAGCAGAGCTTTCGGAATGTTCGGGTCGTCATACGCCGCCAATGCACTGCGCGCGGCAGTGCCCAGGACTTTGTCATTGATCAGGCCGCGCACGACGGGCAAGAGCTCGGGTTTCGCGCTTCTAGTGAGGCTAGTGAAGGCGTTGCGCCGTGCATTGGCATCGCCCTCGGCGTTTTTGACAATGGCGATGAGTTCATCGGAAGCGCGACCGCTACCGAAGACTAGGGAGAGCTGGCTCACGAGCGAGCGGAGTGATGGAGTGGTGGGGCTTTGGAGTGATGGAGTATTGGAGTTTTGGTTGGATGGGATTTCAGAAATCCATTTCTCCACCGCTCCATCACTCCATCCCGCTGGTTTCTTCGCGCTGGAGAATCCCTCCAACCCCGCGGCCATGCCGGCGAGAATGTCTGCACGGACAGCGGCGTCCTTCGCCATCAAGGCCACGAGCGCATCAACGGCGGCGGCATTCTTCTCGATGTCCTCGGCGATGCGACGGGCGACGAGTCGGCGCACGGTGGGGATTTTGGCACTGGCGATGAACTCCACACCCTCCATCGGGTCCGCCGCGACGGCGGGCTCGATACCATACCAGATCATGAGCGGCTGCTGCCGGTCATTCGCGTCTTCCTCATGCTGCGCCAACGCCGTGGCGATGGGCCAGCGGGCTTCGAGCGGGAGTCGCTGCAAAGCGGAGGCGAGGTGGAGGCGGACAAGGCCGGAGGGGTCAAAAGCTGCTTCGTAAAGACTCAAATAGTAGCGTTCCATGAGTGCCC
>JAIXOU010000097.1 GCA_027486585.1 Verrucomicrobiaceae bacterium
CAAACGATGCAAAAGCTGCCTCAGTACGACAACGTGGTTCTTGAAGTGCAGCGTTATTTTGAAGCTCGCCTGCAAAGTTTAAAACAAGCAGGCATTTCTCCAGAAAGAATCGTCTTTGATCCCGGTTTCGGTTTTGGAAAGACGCTGGAGCACAACATCTCCCTGATGCGCTCTCTGCCGGAACTTTGTGTGATAGGCAGGCCTTTGCTCGTAGGCGTATCACGAAAAAGCATGATCGGCCGTTTGCTGGAATCGGAAGAACTTGAAGACCGCGACTGGCCAACCGTAGCACTTACGGCTCATGCCCGTGAATTAGGCGCGCGCTTGGTGCGAGTGCATGACGTGAAACCCAATGTCCAGGCCATGCGCATGACCGAGGCAATCTTAGGCTAACCGCGACCCCCAAAAATAGCGCTACCAACACGGACGATGGTGGCACCTTCTTCAATGGCGACCTCGAAGTCATGGCTCATGCCCATGGAAAGCTGTGGCAAAGGCGCACCTCCGCGCTTTTCCAAATCATCTCTGAGTTCGCGCAGATTGACGAAGTAAGGACGCACTTTTTCAAGCGCCAGATCAAAGGGTGGGATGCACATCACACCTTGAATGTAGAGCCGATCCAGCTCGTAGAGTGCCTCCAAGTGTTCGCGAATCTGCTCTGGACTGAAGCCATGTTTGGAAGACTCAGCCGCCACATTGATCTCGATCAGCACCTTTGGATGCAGCCCAAGCTCTCCTGCGATACGATTGATGTCTTTTGCAATCGCGAGGCTATCGACAGCGTGGATCATCTCCACCAGCGGCAGAACTTTCCGCACCTTATTGGATTGCAACGGACCGATCAGATGCCAGCGCAGCTTGCTGGGTAATTGCGGGTGTTTAAGGAGAATTTCCTGCACCCTATTTTCCCCAAAAGCTAGCTGTCCAGCCTCAACAGCCTCCTGCAAAATTTCAACAGGCTTGGTCTTAGAGACAGCCAATAGCTCCACGTCAGCCGCAGCACGGCCTGATCGTTTGGCCGCAGCTGAAATACGCTCGCGAATGGCTTCTAAATTTGTCTGAATCTCACTCATGCTAGCAGTTACGTCTTTCGAATCTTACTCGAATACAAAAGGCAATCCTTGCGCCTTCATCAGATCCCGTTCCTTGGCCAAGAATTGATCCGCCAGTTTGGCAAAGGTTCCATCTTTCTTCATGCGCGCCAGCGTTGCATTGACCTTGGCTTTCAAATCATCGTTGCCTTTTTTTAAACCCACAGCCCAGAACTCCTCACGCAGCGGTGCCAATAAAGCCCGAGTGCGATCAGCGTGTTTGGCATGATAATTCATGACGCTCACCTGATCATAGACCCAGGCATCAACCTTTCCATTAACGACCTCCAGCACACAGGCAGCATCCGTATCCAGAGCCACGAGCTTGGCTTCAGGCAGCTCCTTCCGACACCATTGCTCACCCGTGGTCGCAATCCGCACCGCCAGCTTTCGGCCAGGCGCCTTCAAATCTGCGGCTGACATGACCGCGGAGTCCTTAGCGGCCAAAATAGACAAGCCCGTCTTCACATACGGGTCTGAAAAATCAATCGACTTACGCCGGACTTCATTGGCCGTGAGTGAAGAAATGATGAGATCAATCTGACCGCTTTGCAGGGCAGGGATCAGTCCGTCAAAGTTGATGTTACGAAACTCCACTGGCTTTCCCAGTTCGACACCGATCTCTTTAGCAATGGCCGCAGTCACCCCTGAGATCTGACCTTTTTCATCCACAAATTCAAAGGGTGGATACGTGGCATCAACCCCAACGACGAGCACATCACGCCTTGCGCAACCGAGGATAAGAAGGGAGAAAAAGCAAAAAAGACGCAGCAAGAACATGACCCTTAATTTGCAAGGCGATCCACCAAAGGAAAGCGTCATCACACGCTAGCCAGCACTTTCTCCATACGCTTTCTAAAAGCCGCTGCCTTGCGCTCCTCACTCTGATTTTCCAGCAAGGCCACGTAGTCCAGCCCCACGGCTTCGTAGCTGCGTGCCTCATCTTTGATATGCAATTCCAGAATCCGCAGACTTTGTTCAAAGTCTAACATCGCCGCAGTGTTCTCGCCGAGCTCATGTTTAGCCGTGGCAATATTGCAAAGCGACTGGGCAACATCAGGATCGTCAGGCCCAAGAATTTTTTGGCGGATGGCCAGACCTTCAGAAAACATTTCTTTGGCCTGATCGGGAAAACCGGCCGTGTAGTAGAGGCTGCCGAGATTGTTATAAACACTACCGACCTCCTCTGAATCACGCCCAAGTTCCAGTTCCATCACTTCCAGACAGCGGAGATAGTGCTGCTCCGCCAGGGCATATTTGCCGAGCCCCTTGTAAATCATGGCCAAGTTATTGCGAAGCTGCGCTGCCGAAAAATCATCCACTGGGGTCAATGCTTCATAATCCGTGATCGCCTGCTCATACAATGGCACTGCTAGACCTTCACGCTGACTGAAGTCAAACAGTGTGGCCAACTGCGTGCGCAGACGCGCTTTCTCCACTGGAGCGATGTCACTGTATCCTGCAATCTCCAGAGCCTCGTTGTAGCTGGCTTCAGCAGATGCGACTTCACCCGCCTCACGCTGCACGTCTCCCAGGACTTGGAGTGCTGCGAAAAGCTTGATCCCATCCGATTCCTCACGCAGATCCGTGACGATTCGAGTGGCTGTATTCAGAGCTTCCTCCAACATTCCTCGGCGAAGAAATGAAAGGGCTGGATTCTCGGGCTGAGAAGCGGGGCTCGGAGGGCTATCGGGCACGTTTGGGAAAGCAGGGTTGGTTGAGTCTCTAGCTTCACGGCATATCCCTTCTCTCATCAAGCAAAATCATTGACTGAATTCAGCTCATTTTGCCGTGCTGGCCGATCCAGTCCAGCACCTGCCGACGCTGCACCGGCAGCCGCCGATGAAAGTTTTCTTCGATCGCGCGGGCAGATTCACCCACGGAAACAGCCTTTTCTCCCACCAAACCCAGATCCTCGGCCAAGCGTAATTCAAAGCGTTCCACAAAGGCACGACTCGGATCATGATCGTTGAGGTAATCCAGAGCCTTCGTCAAAAGCTCATAAATCGCCAAGATCGGCGCATGAGGCTCAACCACCAAAGCGATAAGCTTCACCAAATAGGTTGCGGCCAAAACCCGACCGTAGCTTTGCCGCAGGCCCAAACGCGGATTCGTCCAGCGTGCCTCAGCCAGCGTGTGCAGATCTCCTGATTTAGCTCGAGTAAAACGTATATCGACCGTGAGAAACAGATCCAAGGTTCCCGCAAAGGGCGACTTCGGCCGTAGCGCACCTTTAGCAATCGTGCGGAACAATCCCATCTCAGGGCAGCACCAGTGGACGATCAATGTCGTCTCCGAGTATCGACTGCGCCCGATAATGATGGCTTCTGTTTTGTCCACTCGAGCATCTCGCTTGTAAAAAGGCTCAGCTCAAGGCTGGAAGTTCACCTTCTTGGGATCACCTCCAGCCTCAATGAAAGCTAGCAGATCCAGAATTTGCTCAGCCTTGAGTGAATTTAACAATCCCTGAGGCATGGGCGAAACTTCGGATACACTGCGCTCGACAATCAGGCTTTTGCCGACCTCGATCGTCTCGGGAGTAAGCGGATTAGGCTTCAAAACGACACGTTCATCATCCTCACTTTCTAGGCTACCCATGACCGTGCTGCCATCAGCGCGTTTAATCGTCACAAAGCGGAATTTTTCATCAACGACTTTGGACGGGTTCAAGATGTGATCCAATAAATCACGTCGTCCGAAACGCGCTGAGACCTGCACGAGTTCCGGGCCAAACAACCCCGCGGGCAGGCTGCGATCCGTGCTCATCGTGTGGCAGAACACACACTGCGTGGCAATGGCTGCGGCCTTACCCTTTTCAAAGGAGCGACCACGTGCCACCTCGGCCAGTCGAGGCTCGAGATCCTCGATTTTCCAAACCCGATACGTGTGTCCAGGCATCGCATGAGGCGAGAGTGCGACAGGATTTGGCGGGTGGATGACATCCGCCAGTTTCAACAATTCCTCAGGCTTCAAGGCTGCTGCCAGTTCACTGCGCGTGTCAGACAGGCATTTGAAGTAGGTGCTGGCTCCGTTCAGCTTCTCCGCGCGATTAAGTGCATCAAAAACGATGCGACGATCCTCCGACGACCAGCCTTCTTTGAGGTAGCGCAGATACATGGGGTAAAAGAGCAGGTCCTCGCTGGCCTCTGCCTCACGCAACAGAGCCACGCACTTTGGCAGCACCTCAGTCGAGCCCAGTCGAATGAGTAAGCGAAAAAGCTCCTGATTCATCTCTCGTGAACTCGCAGGGAAAAGCGGCTGCAGCCAACTTAGCAGCTTGAGCTTTTCCTCAGGCAGAGGATCTCCCAGCCTAGTCAAGGTTACGCTCAACGTTCTTAAAACCGCGAGGTGCTGCGACTCGGTCAGGTCACGCCAGGAAAGTGAATTCAGCCGCGCCAAGATACCAGAGCGATCTGCCTCTATTCCTACTCTCGCCAAGGCCAGGCAACCCAGAATGCCTGTCCATCCGCGTGACTCGCCGTCGATTTCCTTTTTCCAATACTGAGTGGGAATCCGCTCCAGTGCCACGCGCGCGGCAAAACGAATGTGCTCATCCTTATGCGAAAGCTGTGCGAGTACGCCGAAGACTTCCTTGGCATCGCTTGGCTTCGAAGCTTCCAATTCACGTCGCAGCGCACGCAGATCCTTGGACCGTTGACTCTTTTTCTGTTCCGTCACTTGCATTTCACCACGGTAACTGACGCGATACAATCCGCTATGTGTCCCACGACCGCCTGTGATGAACCACAGTGCACCATCTGGTCCCACACTGGCATCGGTCACATTCAGAGGCCGACCTGAGACAAACGTTTCCTGTTGAGCAACATAACTGGCTCCCTTTGCCTCAAGGGAAACCGCAATGATACGCCCGTAACTCCAATCGAGGATGAATAGGGACTCTTCATATTTCTTGGGAAACTTAGCTCCATACCCAAAGCAGATCCCCGTGGGTGATGACAGTCCGATATCCAAAACACTGGGCAAGGTATCTGGATACCAAGCCGGAAAACGTCCCGTGCCTCTGCGCCAGCCAAAGTCTGCACCCGGCACCACATGCAGCACCCGAGTCGGCATGTACCATGGCGCACCCACATCACGTTCCATATCGGCATCAAAAGTGAAAAGCTCACCATCGCGATTAAAGGCGATATCGAGCGGATTACGCAACCCACCCGCAATCAGTTCCGTGCGACCATCCTTAGGATCATAGGCGATCACATGACCTGCCGGCAGCTCGACGTTGCCGTCAAACATGCTGCTATCCCATGGGTTCGGCAGCACCTGATCATTGGCCACATTTTTCAACGGTGAATCCTCAGCAAGAGGACTTGGCAGAAGCACATTGTTTCCATGCGCAATCCAAATACGCCCGTCTGGGCCCAACTTGATGTGATTTCGCCCATGCCCTACACCGCCTTCACTGTGCATCAGCTCCTCTTTTCCCTCAAAGACGCCATCCCCATCTGCATCTCGCAGACGATAGAGACCCTTGCTGTTGTTGGCATTCGAATAAAGAACTCCGTGTGCATACAGCAAGCCTCGGCATTCTAGCAGCGAGCCTTCGATCTCGCTCATAGCTCCCGACTCTGAATCATAGCGCAGTAGCCCCTTCTTCTCCTTGGCCAAGGTGACTCTGCCTTCTGGATCAAAAGCCATCGACACCCAGGAATCTTCTCCAGGCTGAGCCGACCGCAACAGTTCCACTTTAAATCCTGGCAACAGGGTAAAAGAGGATGGATCAGTCGCCTGACTCTGCGCCCCAGGTTTGGCCAACTGCCAGGAATTGTAAGCATCAAAAGTCTTCTTCAGATCGAAAGGATTCTTAGCCTCATCAAGATCCACCCGCCCAACGACGGCTACCTTCCCTTTTGGCGAGGTCCAGGTCTCATCTGTCGGAATCCAGCGCACCTGCGCCAAATCCCCATTCAATTCCAACCGCGCCGCGACACGTGGAGAAGCTGAGGTGATCGAGAGCACATTAGCGCCTTGCTTGATCAAAGACGTCAGGTCTATGCTCGTGGCAATCCCACCGACCATGGGTCCTACCTTTGGCATCGGACGTTCATTCACCCGAACCTCCGCAGAGCCTTCGGCGGCCAATAGAAGGATGGCTTTCAAAAGGGCCCCTTTTTGCTCAAATCGCGCCTCCACCGTCTCCTGGGGACCCTCCAATTCAAGCCATTGTGGCACAGGCGGCTGATTAGCCATTTGTGCATGGCAAAAGCCGACACCAAAGACCCAGAGCATAAAAAAGCGTTTCATATCTCATAAGATCAGTCCAGCAGCAGCATTCCTTTCAAAACTCAACTTAGCTTCACCTCCAGACCGAAACTACTTTCGGAAAAGCGCTTGGCGCGCATCTTCCCTTGCACATGCTTTCTGCTGTCATTCCCATCATCCAAAAACTCCGTTCCGCTGGCCATGAAGCCTTGCTCGCCGGAGGCTGTGTTCGCGATCATTTGTTAGGACGCGAGCCCAAAGACTATGATGTCGCCACCAGCGCGACGCCCCAGCAGGTGATCGCTTTATTTCCTGGGGCACTGACTGTCGGGGCTCATTTTGGCGTCGTGATTGTTCGACAGGGAAGTGAACAGATCGAAGTGGCGACCTTCCGCACAGACGGAAGTTACAAAGATGGCAGGCACCCAGAGAGCGTGACTTTTTCTACCGCTGAAGAAGATGCTCAACGCCGCGACTTCACCGTGAATGGCTTGTTCCATGATCCGATCTCGGGTGATATCATCGACTTCGTAGGCGGTCAGAGCGACTTAGAAAAACGCCTCTTGCGCGCCATCGGCGATCCATCAAAGCGATTCGATGAAGACAAACTGCGCCTGCTGCGCGCCGTCCGTTTTGCCACAACACTCGGTTTTGAGATCGATCCTCTCACCTGGCAGGCGGTTTGCGAGCACGCGCCTGCCATTCAATCCGTCAGCGCTGAGCGGATCCGTGATGAACTCATCAAAATCTTCCTGCATCCGAACCGTGTGCGTGGCTTTGATCTGCTCGTGGATAGCGGCCTGATGGCGCAAGTGCTGCCAGAAATCCTAGTGTTGAAAGGAGTGGAGCAGCCGCCGCAATGGCATCCCGAGGGCGATGTATTCATCCACACAAGACTCATGCTTAGCCTGCTGCCAGAAGTGGTTTCTGAGCCGCTCGTGCTCAGTGTGCTCCTGCATGATATCGCCAAACCAGCCACCTTTACCGTCGATGAAACAGGCCGCATCCGATTCAATGGCCACGACAAACTCGGCGCTGAGATGACTGGCGAGATCCTACGCCGCCTGAAATTCCCCAATGATGTCATCGAGCCTACTCAGGTGGCTGTGGAACATCACATGGTGTTTAAGGACGTTAAAAAAATGAAGAAGAGCACGCTGAAACGCATGATGGCTCGTCCGACTTGGGCAGATGAGTTGGCGCTGCACCGAATCGATTGTCTGGGCTCAAATGGACTGCTGGACAATTATGAATTCATGCAGGCCAAAGCCGAAGAATTCTCTCACGAACCGCTCATTCCACAGCCATTGATCAATGGTCGCGATCTCATGGCCTTGGGCTGGCAGGCAGGCAAACAACTCGGCGCTGTTTTGACGGAGGTGCAAAACGCCCAACTTGAAGGTATCATCAGCACTAAGGACGAAGCATTGACTTGGCTAAGAACGAACCACGCCCAACCCTGATGCCACCTCATGCAAGTCGAGCGTGAAAAGATTCAAATTCCCAGCGGACATTCTTTTCGCTTGTTACGCTGGTCACGCTCAGTCCGTGACGTGGAGTGCGTTGTGGCTCCCGGAAAGATCGAAAAGATCGTCGGTGAGGGCACGCGCTGGCATTTCCACGCGGAGATGGAGCTCACGCTATTCGCAGAGGGCAGTGGCTCACGCTTTGTTGGCGACCATATTGGTTCCTTTGAGGCAGGTGATCTTGTCCTACTTGGAAGCAAATTGCCGCACTACTGGCATACGAAAGGCAACTCCTGCGGCATTTCCGTTCAATGGCATTTCCCAGAGGGGCACCCCTTCTGGGCTTTCCCCGAAAATTTAGCGCTGCGAGAGCTTTTTGAGCAGGCGGGCCGCGGGCTGAGACTGAGCGGATCAACTGCAGCCCGCATTTCGATTTTGCTTCATGAAATGAGGCAGACCCAGGGAGTCGAACAACTAGCGCTTTTACTGCGCACCCTGGCCCTGATCGCCTCGGCCCCCGAAACAGATCGTTTATTTCTTTCCGTCCGCTCCTTTGCCTTAGCAGCAGAATCCCACTATCAACAGTCGATCTCAAAAGCCATGCGCCACCTGATCGCCCATTTTCGTGAGGAGGTTAGGCTGGAGGATATTTTAGTTCTCACGGACCTGAGCCGCCCCACGTTTGCACGCCAGTTTAAAAAACACGCCGGCCGCACGATGAGCGAGTTTCTCAATCATCTGCGCCTCCAAGCAGCCTGCCGCGAGCTTTTGGAAAGCAATCGTAGCGTGCTAGAGATCGCCTTAAGCTGCGGATTCACCCAAATCTCCTTCTTCAATCGCCTCTTCCGCCGTCTGCAAAAATGCAGCCCCACCGAGTATCGCGCTCGGCAGGAACGGGCAAACGGACGTCAAAAGGCAGCATTTTGACGACTCCACTCATCAGCCGGAGACGTTGCTTCTTTTTAGCGGCAAGTTTGACAATGCCTGCCGACACTCTTTCATTACCACCATGTCCCAATCTTCATCCGATTTCCCCACCATGATTTCTCCGCCCTCTAACTTCATCGTCCCGATGGTGATCGAGAGTGAAGGGCGCATGGAGCGCTCTTACGATATCTATTCCCGCCTATTGAAGGATCGCATCATCTTCCTCGGCAGCGACGTGAATGATCAAGTGGCCAATGTCATCATCGCCCAGTTCCTATTCCTTCAGATGCAGGACCCGAAGAAAGACATTCATTTTTACATCAACAGCCCTGGTGGTTCTGTCACTGCTGGCCTAGCCATCTATGACACGATGCAGTTCGTCACCTGTGACGTGAACACCTATTGCATCGGTATCTGCGCCAGCATGGGCGCTGTCCTATTAGCCGCAGGCACGAAAGGCAAACGTTTCGCTCTGCCAAACAGCGACATCATGATCCATCAGGTCTCTGGTGGTGCCCGCGGAACGGCCAGTGATGTGGAGCGCACCGTGGACTTCATGTACAAACTGAAGCGCCGGTTGAACCGCATCCTGGCTCTTCATTGCGGTAAAACCCCTGAAGTGATCGAAAAAGATGCCGACCGTGACAACTACATGAGCGCCGAAGAAGCCGCCGCCTATGGTCTTGTGGACAAGGTCTTGGTGAGCAACCGCGATCTGGCTGCGAAAGAGTAGTCCGAAACTTCACCCCATTTGAGCAGGCGGGCCGAGAGGTCCGCCTGTTTTGTATGAGAAAGGGATTCAAGCCCAGTCACTCATCACGGCAACGGCGTATCGCGATGTAGGACTTTGGCAGAAAAGGCAAAAGATACTCCGTGTGAATTTCGCAGTCTGGAAAAAGGATGTTCATTTCCTTCCGTGTAATCAGTCTTGTCGTTTCGACCATCTCTTCGATTTCCGCTTTGGAAGGGCGAGTCATCCACCCCCAAAACGTAAAATGACGAAGCATCTTCCGCTGTACGGACCGTGGCAACCAGTGCACAAAAGGTGTTAAGTAATGAGGCTCAATCGGACACTCAAATGCAGGCGTCTGACACCAGACTGAGCGACCTACACGGCAGAGTTCTTGCGCGAACTGAATTTGATCTTCCCACGTTCCGACATGCTCAATCACACTATTACTGTAAGCAATGTCGTAGCTCTGATTGGTAAACGTCAGCTGACAGCCATTGCCAACCAAAGTCCGAATGGAATGCAAAGGAAAGTCCTCCTGTTTGAATGCCACCTCGTGCACATTCAAAGTATCAATTCGGCCGACGACAGGCTCCTGATTCGTCCATGTGCCAGGGTACCCACCTACGTCTAGTAGCGATGCTGTGCGCAGTGGTTTAAGCCGCTGAACAAAAAGTTTAAACCGCTTTGCTCTCCAGATTTTAAAGATCTGTTGGTACACCGTGCTGATTTTGAAGGCCATACCTGGTTAAGTCCTATTTTTGATATCTGTGCGCCAGCTGAATATTGCCTAGCCCTGTGTGAAAACCAGAAGTGCACCACCATCTGCATCAGCCAATTTCAAATCCATCACCGACCAAAAGGTCTATCATAAAAAGGCGAGAGGTCGATTAAACCTCTCGCCGCGTTTGTTATGATTATTTGATATGTGACCTTGCTGTATCGGCAGTCTTTTTAGCAGCGTCGGCCATGAATGTATCCACGGTCTGAGAAGCAGCTATTCCGCCTCCAAGGCCCCAGCTATTTTTGTCAGCTTTGAGGGTATGCAGAACTGCACCGCTAGCGCCGTCTGAGAGGCGGATAGTAGCGTCAAAATAACTGCTGCCCGCACCCATACCCACGAGCAGTCTAAGGGCAGCATTACCTTCCACAAAGCGTGTAACCTCACCACCAATCACGAGTGTGTTGGCATCAGCCTTACCTTGACGTGCGATCAGTGTGCCAGGCTTGTTGCTGGTGATTGCAGAGGCAATTATGCCTGCAAATTTCGATCCCACAGCAGCATCTGCCCCAGAATCTGGACCTGCCGTGAAGTCTTGGATTAAAACCTTGGAATACGATTTAGAGGCGACTCCAACTGCAGCTGGACTGACTTTTGGAGATGTATCAGATACTGAACCACACGATGAGAGGGCTAGGCTTAAAAGCAGGAGAGAGGAAGTGCGGACGAGGCGTTTCATAGCAAGTAGATAAGATTGATTTAGCGCATGATTTAAGCGTTACTGCTGAATGGCAGCAGCAACTTAGCATCCATCTTAAATAGGTATTGTGATTAACGCAAGGAAACAACTATCACGCAAACACATCCATCACAGCTTTCCCTTTCCCATCCTCAGTGACGTAGAAGGGGCGGCCTTCGATGCTGAACTCAGTCTTGGGGCTGATGCCCAGGGCGGTCATGATGGTGGCATGTAGATCCATGACGCTGACGGGGTTCTTGGTGGCGATGAGGGGACGCTCATCCGCGGTTTCTCCGTAGAGATGGCCTTTTTTGACACCTCCGCCAAACATGACAACGCTTGTGCCGCCGGTGAAGTGACGGTGCAGGCCGTAGTGCTTCATTTCGGTCAAGGTATCCACTTTAAACGTGGTCTGATCATTCGCCGTAGAGCCCGGTTTTCCCTCCATGAGCGCGTCCCGGCTGAACTCGCTAGCGATGACGATGAGCGTGCGATCCAGCAGCCCTTTGGCCTCAAGGTCACGGACGAGCTGGGCGATGGGTAGATCGATTTCTTTATGGAGCTTATCGACTGTGCTGTGGCCATCCTTATGCGTGTCCCATTGGAAGAAGGGCACGTACTCTGTGGTCACTTCCACAAAGCGAGTACCAGCCTCGATCAGCCGCCGCGCCAACAAGCAACCGCGTCCAAAGCGGCCCGTGTCATATTTGGCGTAGCTCTCTTTCGGCTCCAGGGTGATGTCAAAGGCGTCACGCTCCTTGGCACTTAGCAAGCGGTAGGCATTGTCCATGCTGCGAAGCATGGATTGCTGCTGGTAGTCGCTCATGATCTCACGATTCGGGCTTTGATCGACGAGCTTACGAAAGAGCTTATCCCGATTGGCAAAGCGTTGAGCGTCCATGCCTTTCGGCGGCTTCACGGACTGGGCGGCCTCTTCTGGGTAAGGCAGATTCATCGGCCCGAATTCGCTGCCAAAAAATCCTGCCGTGGTGAAGGCCTTCAATTCTTCGCTTTCGCCCACCCCTTCAAGCCTCTGGCCGATGTTGACAAAGGGTGGCATCACCGAGTTACGTGGGCCGAGCACTTTCGCCATCCAGGCACCGATGTGCGGGCAGGCGACCGTCTGTGGCGGTACATAACCCGTATGCCAGTGATACTGATGACGACTGTGCAAAATGCTTCCTAGATCTGGCTGCACGGCGCTGCGGATGAGTGTTCCGCGATCCATCACTTGGGCGATGTTTTCCAGACCTTGGCAGATTTTGATCCCATCGACCGATGTCTGAATTGCGGGAAATGTGCTGAGCATCTTTTTCACCTCCAGCCCCTTTTCAAAAGGCAGGTAGCCTTTGGGATCAAAGGTATCTGGTGCAGCCATACCGCCCGCCATCCATAGCAAGATGCAGGCATCAGCTTTGGCTGGCGGATGCGTGACAGATTCGCCCGTCTTCCCCCAAATGGCACGAGGCTCACCGGTCATCCAAGCAGCTGTGCTGGCAGCTGCGAGTTTTTTGATAAAGTCGCGACGAACGATGTGCTCAGGCAGTGAAGAATCGATTTCCATGTCTGAGAAATAACGTGGCGATCCGCCGGAACCTTACTGAAAGAGAATGTTCAGGCACCCAGACTCAGATACTCACGCACGGTGTGATTCATGGCGCGTCGAGCAGGCGGAAAAGCACTGGCCACATGAGTGAGTGTGTCATCCAGCGCAAATTCACCCGCCAGTGCATGTCGGCCTGCAGCTTCAAGATGACTGACGACGACTTGCTCATAATACTCCACATCCGGTGCGCCACGACGTTCTGCGCGATGATGCAAAAAGTCAGGATACAGGCTGGTCAAAACGAGAAACTGATTGGCGCATTGCACATGGATGAAGAAGCGCTCATGAGGGCCTGCATGTTCCAGTGCTGAGATGTAGTCGATACTGTAAAGACTATCCAAGCGGTGTGCAGGAAGCTTTTGTTCAGCCGTAGCAGGCAGCCCAAAATCGGCGCAGACCACCGCCATGTAGTCGGCAACTTCCAGGTCCTCCACACCAGCGCGTTTCAAGGTGTGGCGGACAAGCACGAAGAAAAATAGTTCTGGGGAAAGCATGCCCGCCTTTCGATTTACAAGCATGGCCTCAAAAAGCTTCGGGTGATCCAGGATCATCTTCACCGCCTCTGGATCGTCGAGCAGTGCGACAATGCCATCACGATCCTTTTGAGTCAGAGCCAGCGCGTCGCGGATGAACTGCCAATCGGTGGCAGTGAAACGATACCAACAACCAGGCCGAGGAAAACGAGTCATCATAGTTTTGGATTGAGTTACCTATGAGGCTTTAAAGCATGGGTCATGCCAGAAAGCATCACGGTTACTCTGATGCAGAATGGGCCAGCCATGTTCGAATTCATTTTCCACCTTTTCCCCAAGGAAAGCCTTCTTTTTAAAAGAGTTTTCTGTTAGTCTCTAGATATGAAATCCATTTTCATTCTCTTGCCGTCCGCACTTTTAGTGATCAGCGCCTGTGAAGCCCCGCCTTCGTCGGGTTACAACCCACTCAGGACGAGCAACCGAAAAACTCAGGAGCGCGACACCGGATCAGCAGGCATTTACTCGATGGGTGGATCCAGTGCAGCTAATCCACCGATCAAGGCAGGCGAGACATCCAGCGCCTACCGTGAGCGAATGGACCGCCAGCAACGTGATAGTCTGCCAGATGCCCAAGTGCTGTATCAACACAGCGCCTCAGATGCCTTTGGTCGCAGCACGCAAACTGGCGTCATTCAGCAAAGCGGCGGCGTGACAAGAGAAGTCTTCATTGGTAATCAGCCCGTTTATCCAGGTCAGTCGATCTACCCGCCTAATCAATACAACGGCACACTCCAACCCGGCTACGTCCCATCAGGAACGACCGCTGTCTATGATCCAGTCACTGGCCGGGTTATCCCTGTGCGCAGGCGATGAATGGTTCTATTCATTAATCTTTCAAAGTGACCCAGCATTGACAAGCGAGCTCGAAAGCTCGTTTAAAGACTTATGCCTGAACAACGCGATTGGTACGATACACCGCTCTACTATGACATCATCTTTGATGCCGACACTCCGAAAGAAGGTGCGTTCCTACAGGCTTTGCATGAGCACTTCGGGCGGTCAGGAAAATCCCGCCAACTTCTTGAGCCTGCCTGTGGCAGCGGTCGGCTGGTTTCGGAAATGACTAGGCGCGGATGGAAGGTCAGTGGCTTTGATGGCAATACACGGATGCTAGACTTCGCCAAAGAGCGCCTCCAACAGCAAGGTCTAAAGGCGAGGATTTGGGAAGACTGGATGCAGAGCTTTGAATTGCCGAAGCTCCAGACTTTTGACTTCGCTCACTGCCTAGTCAGCACCTTCAAATACCTGCTCAAAGAACAAGACGCCGTCGCCTGCCTTCAACGTGTCGCTTCCGTACTTAAACCCGGCGCCATCTTTGTACTGGGCGTGCATCTTACAGATTACAGTTCCATCAAAGAAGAGCATGAACGCTGGGTCGCTGAGCGAGACGGCATTAAGGTCACTTGTAACACCCACACCTGGCCTGCTGACCGAAAAAAACGGCTCGAAGACCTGCGCACACGCCTGACCATCCTGGACTCGGGCCGCCGACATGTGCAAGAGACCCGCTGGCAGTTCCGCACCTACAATGCCAAACAAATGCGCGCGCTTTTGGCTAAGGTGCCAGCCTTTGAACTCGTCGCCTGTTACGACTTCACCTATGACCTGCTGTCCCCACGTGAACTGAACGACAGCTACTCAGATGTGGTACTGGTCTTGAAGAAAAAGTAGTCATCGCTTCAATCGGCATTGTAGAACTTGGCGAAAATGGCTGTTTCATGACCAACTCTAACAATGTCCATGTCAGCCCATGACAACTCGGACTCAGCCTTTCCATCCCATGAAACAAACCTTATTTTGCTGTCTTCTTGTCCTCGGAATGACATCGGTCCTTTTATCTGCTGAAATCAATGAGGGCGAAATGGCGGGCTACCTCTTTGGGCCAGCTGAAAAAGTACCGGAGGATTTTAATGGAGGCTTCTCACTGTATGCTGCGGCTTGGCCACTCGTTCAGACATACCCCGGACACAAATTTCAAACAGGCCTGTGCGGCACCTGGATGCATCCGCAGTATAAAGAGGGACAAAAACCGAAGGAGAAATGCTACACAGACATTGAAGGTGGACTCGGTTGGTGGCGTGACACGCATTTCCCCAGCACAACGCCGAAGTTCATCATGGGGGGTGTTGGGGCAAACTTTAGCCTCATCGCGAACGGCCCAGGCTATGGGGCAGGCACTTGGGAAAAACCGCGCGGCCAATATGGCGTGGCGCAACTGAGTCCTTGGCTCTTGTTTCCTCTAGATGGTCTAAATTTAAAGCAAGGCACCAGCGGCGAGCTTTTTGGCTATGGCTACCTGCCGCTACCGCTGACCGATTCAAAAACAACCACCGCAAGCAAGAACGTGCCTACGGGCAACCATAGCTGGACACTCTTTCTCAACACGGCCAATTTCAAAGGGCCCGCCACGTTTTTCACCCCATTCTTCTGGTCGCAGGCTGCTCTCGAACATCCTGAATGGGCAGGCAAGCTTCTCGATTCACGTCCCGCTGAACCTAACAAAGCCATTCAAATGGAAACGCAGCATGTGCCTGCCATTTTGGCCCGGGATGAAGCAGGCAAAGAATTCGCGCGTGTCGCACCGACGAGGTTTCCTATTGGGTCCGATGGCACATCCACCGTACTGCATCGCCTGACCGCCTACAAAAAGGCGGCGTTGTGGGATGATGTGGAGAAATGGTTCGCTGGGGGAGCTCTGACGGATGGCGCGATCAAAGCGGATTTTTCAGCAGTGCATACCTTTCGCGAGGGCGGCGGATCAAACTGGAGCATCTATCCCCCAGGCACCAAGCGCGAACAAAAAGTGCCTTTAGCCTGGAAGTCTTTTGCCACCTCGTTCACCCCAGACCCAATCACCTTCAGCTACAAATGGAACGAGCAACTCACCAGAATCAGTAATTCTCTGGTAACTCTGCCCGAATACTACACGCTGGACACCGAGGGCAAAAAGCCACTCTGGACAGCCATAGAACCAAAGGAAATAGCCGCCAATCTAGGGCTCACGAAGCATCAGTTTGCCACGCCACAAGAAAAGCCACAGGAACCTCGCACCACGCCAGATGAAACAGACAGCTGCTGGAAAAAACCCGGACCTGTTGCAGGCCCATTTAAAGCCAAGCTCGGCGATGGCAGCACCGTCACCTACTACTGGTATCGTTTTGCTGATCAGCCCGCCATGCTCAATGCGGATCTGACCACGGAGGAGCGTGAGCAAGTGCAAACCCGAGTCGAAAAACTACATCGCACATGGACCAAAGATCGCAACTACCTAACTCCGCCAGATCGCGGCACGCTTGCTAACATTGATCCCGCTTTGATTCTTACTCCACCCAAAGGTTTTGAAATCGGCTATGTTCCCATCGCCACACGACAAGAGATCGAAAAGTAATCACCTCAAAACCTGATGAAACCCCTGGTTTCCACGCTCGCCTTAATGGCACTAACCGTTGGTCAAGCTGCTACAGTCAAACCCAATATCGTCTTGATCCTAGCCGACGATCTAGGTTACGGCGATGTGCGCTGCTACAACGAAGAATCGAAAGTGCCCACACCGAACATTGACCGTCTTGCCAGTGAAGGCATGAGGTTCACGGATACTCACAGTCCGGCCACCGTTTGCACGCCATCGCGCTACAGTCTAATGACGGGCCAAATGGCATTTCGTGTACCAAATGGCGGCACTGTTTTTCAAGGTACTGGTGGGCCTTCATTGATCGGCCCAGGCCGCCTAACTCTTCCCGCCATGCTAAAAAAACAAGGCTACGCCACTGCCGCCATCGGCAAATGGCATGTGGGATTGACCTTTCGTGACAAGGCTGGTCAGGCGATCCACAGCGGCAAATCGGAGGATGTCTTGCGCATTGATCACTCACGTCGGATTGAGGGTGGCCCTCAAGATCACGGCTTTGATCATTTCTTTGGCACTGCCTGCTGTCCGGGGACTGATTGGCTTTATGCCTTTATCGACGATGATCACATCCCCGTGCCCCCCAGTGGCCCCATCGATAAGTCAAAGCTACCCAAGCATCCCTATGCAAACGATTGCCGCTACGGCTACATCGCGCCTGATTTTTCGATCGAAGAAGTGGACATGGTCTTCCTCAGGAAAAGTCGCGAGTTCATGGAGAAGCACCAACGTACTTCGCCAGACAAACCCTTCTTTCTTTATCATGCCACTCACGCAGTGCATCTGCCGTCCTTTGCCGCGCCGGAGTTCAAAAACAAAACACAAGCTGGTCCTCATGGCGACTTTATCCATGAGTTCGATCACATCGTTGGCGAGTTGATGAATGACCTCAGACGACTCGGCCTTGCCGACAACACGATCTTCCTACTTTCAAGCGACAACGGCCCAGAGACAACAAGCGTCGTCCAGATGCGAGCAGATCATGCTCACAACGGCGCAAGACCCTGGCGAGGCGTGAAGCGGGACTCTTGGGAAGGTGGACATCGTGTGCCGTTCATCGTTCGTTGGCCTGGCAAAGTGAAATCAGGCACCATCAGCACACAGCTTACCAGCCTCACCGATGTCATGGCCACAGTCGCCAGCATCATTGGCAGTGAACTTCCCGAAAATGCCGCAGAAGACAGCTACAACATGCTTCCTGCATGGCTCAACGAAGATGAACCGCCCATCCGCCCCTATCTTCTCGTGCAAGCCTTTGCGGGAAAACGCACGCTTTCCATTCGCCGTGATCAGTGGAAATACCTAGATCATCGCGGTTCTGGTGGAAACGACTACGACAAAGGTGGGCTTCAATCTTTCTCCCTACCCGAAACAACCCCCAAGACCCCAGGCCAACTTTACAACCTTGAAACCGATCCAGGTGAAACAACCAATTTCTATTTTAAACATCCAAAGATTGTTATCGAACTCAAGGCTTTGCTCGACAAGTCAATAAATGAAGGACGTAGTGTCAGTCTCAAGCACCCATGACACCCGTTTCCATCTTCAATGACGTCATCGGGCCCGTGATGCGCGGCCCTTCCAGTTCCCACTGTGCTGCAGCACTTCGCATCGGAAGACTCGCACGCGATTTGATGGAGGGTGAGATCACCGAGGTGCTCGTCGAGTTTGATCGTGAAGGCTCACTACCAACCACTCATGATAGTCAGGGCAGCGACATGGGCCTCTTTGGAGGGCTACTTGGCTGGGAAGCTGATGATGAGAGACTTCCGAACTCCGCTCAAGCACTCACAGCAGCTGGGATTGCCCTGCGTATCGAAACCATTGATGTGAGTGATCCACATCCAAACACCTATCGACTCACATTGCGTAACAAACGTGAAACACACTCAATCATCGCCATCTCCACCGGCGGCGGCATGATGGAGGTGCTTAGCATCGACGGAGTCTCGATGCACCTGGATGGAGGCTACCATGAAACACTGATCTCATTACCTAAAGACATCACGGTCCGATTCGAGGCCGATGAAGTCATCCAACACCATCGAGGTGGCACCACTCTTTGGCAGATCAAATCCAACGCATTCGTTCCGCCCGATGCATTAGCCCTGTTCAGTCCCATCTCAGTCAAGAGGCTCTTCCCGGTCCTTCCCGTGCCCTCGCGCAAAGACATGCACGTGCCCTTTACGAGCTGTTCAGAAATGCTGCAATCTGACGGCGAAAAAAACACGCCTCTGTGGCAACTAGCCGTCGATTATGAAATGGCTCGCGGCAATTTCACGGAACGCGAAGTCATCAACAAGATGATCGCCATCATCCGCATCCTGCGGAAGTCCATCGCCAGCGGCATTGCCGGCACCAGTTATGAAGATCGTGTGCTAGGTCATCAAAGCGGACGGTTCGCCGAACTCATGAATGCAGGCCGCCTACTCGATGGTGGAGCTCTGAATCGTGTAGTGCTCTATGTCACCGCCTTGATGGAAGTGAAGAGTAGCATGGGCGTCATCGTCGCTGCGCCTACAGCTGGCGCTTGCGCCGCACTGCCAGGAGCCGTGATCGCCATGGGAGAGGTCATGAACCATGATGAAGAAACCATGGCCAAAGCCATGCTCGCGGCGGGACTGATTGGCGTGTTCATTGCCACACGCTGGACCTTTGCCGCAGAAGTCGGTGGATGTCAGGCCGAGGGCGGCTCAGCAGCCAGCATGGCCGCAGCTGCGCTCATCACTCTCGCTGAGGGCACGCGCGATCAAGGCATCGCCGCAGCCTCCATGGCCTTCCAGAGTATGCTTGGCCTCATTTGTGATCCTATTGCTAATCGTGTCGAAGCTCCCTGCCTCGGGAAAAATGTCATGGCCGCCAGCAATGCCCTCTCATGTGCCAACATGGCCCTTGCTAATTTCGACCCGCTCATCCCGCTCGATGAAGTGATCGACGCAGCTAAACACGTCTCGAGCATGATGCCCCGAGAGCACCGTTGCACTTCCCTTGGAGGACTAGCCATCACGCCGACATCTCTAGAGATTGAACGCAAACTTGCTGGACTGAAGACCAACGGGTGTGGCAGCTGCGCCTGTCATACATGATGAAGCTGCGGCTTAGCTGGATGTGAAATTTCGAAAATAAAAGCTGAATGAACAAGCTAGCAGTCTCTGTTCATGTCTGCTTATGAAGCACGTTACTGCCTTTCTACTTTCAGTCCTCTACACGCAACTCTATGCCGAACAAGTTGGCCCATGGGATATCGATGCCCTAAAAAACAAGGTACCGACAGTGAACTGGATCGACCAAACAAAGCCCATCCATTCGCTCACCTATGGAGGAGAAAAGTACAAGGATCAAGATACGGAGGTCTTTGCCTTTTACGCTTCACCGATCACACTCGGAGTCGCCAAGCCTGGCACCAAGTTTCCAGGCATCGTTTGTATCCATGGGGGCGGAGGGACAGCCTTTGCGGAATGGGTCCAACTTTGGGCGAAGCGTCGTTACGCCGCCATTGCGATGGACTTGAATGGATCGCGGCCACCCGAACCCGATTTTGACGCCAACGGAATAGCGAGAGGCAATGGGCACAGAGGTGTCCGCGTCCGTTTAACCAAGGGTGGCCCTGCTCATGGCCCTGTCGAAAAATTTGATAGCATCGGTGGCGATACCAGCGACGACTGGCCTTTTCATGCCGCCGCCAGCGTGATGCGCGCCCACACTTTGCTACGCTCCTTCCCAGAAGTGGATGCAGAACATACAGCCGTCACAGGCATCAGCTGGGGCGGCTACACGTCTTGTTTGGTGGCATCCCTTGATGATCGTTTTAAGGCTGCTGTGCCCGTGTATGGTTGCGGCTTCCTGCATGAAGGCGAGTCCGTGCAAAAACCCAGCATCGACAAGCTCCGCGACCGCAAAGCAGCCTGGGTTAAAGAGTACGATCCAGGCAGTCTGCTGCCGCGCTGCCATGTACCGATCTTTTTTGTGAACGGAACCAATGACATTCATTACGTTCTCGACAGCTACATGAAAAGCTATGCCGTGGTTCCCGGCGAGAAGCAGATGCGTATCCAGGTGAACATGCCACACGGTCATCAACCAGGCTGGGCACCGAACGAGATCGGTCTTTTCATCGACTCCAAATGCCGAGGAGGAAAAGCGCTGCCAGTTCCTGGCGAGCCCGTGATTAAAGGTGATCAAGTCGAAGTCATCTGTAAAACCGTCACTGCACTCAAATCAGCCGCCATGAACTACACGACCGACTCGGGGCCGCGCTCCAAACGCAAATGGAACACTGTCGCAGCGACCGTTAGCGGAGATGTCGTAACAGCCTCAAAACCACCCGTAGAAGCTAACACATGGTTTATCAGCATCACCGATGAGCGCGGTGCAATGGTGACAACACCTGTAAAAATTCTTCCCTGATTCATCTCTTCTCCAGGGACATCAGCTCGATCTTTCTGAACCACACCGGTTGTCCTTCTGCCTGTAAGGCAATGTGGCCGTAGCTGAGCATGAGATTGCCACCTGCTTCGATTTGATCGGTTGCAGGGGCATTGTTGTTCGTTGGGTCAAGTTGTGGGCGTTGGTAGCGCAGCACCTCGATGCCATTGATGCGGTGGATGATCTCCTCATTTCCTCTGACTTCGACTTCTGCTCGCACCCATTCATCGGCTGGAATGGTAGGCGCACTGGATTTGACGATGTGCTTCGTCACCAGCAAGCCACCCATTTCCACATGCGTGCCTGGCGTGCAGAGATTCCCCGTAGAACGCGCGCCCTTACCTTCATCGGCCAAAAATTGCATCTCCAAGCTTGCGGGAAATCCCTGATCAAATCGCATGCTCTGTGGCGGCTGTGCATGCAGCATGACACCGCTGTTTAAATTCACATAATTTGGTGCATCAGCCATCATCGTGCCTGTGAGACGATACTCCATACGCAGGATGTAGTGTGAGTAAGCTAGGTTAGTGAACAGATGACCATACTGCTGGTCAAACTTGTCGTAACCCGCATAACTCACTTTTAAGATGCCGTCCTCGACACGGAATGTATCCGCAAAGTTCTCTCCCAGTGGACGCTTGGCGATCTTGATCGTCCATCCACTTAAATCTTTACCATTGAACAAGGACACCCATTTGGATTCCTCTGCCTGCACCAAAGTGGCTAGGCTGCAAATAAAACCAACGGTGATGAGGCGAATGTAATAGAACATAAAATGAGTCTTATGTAGATCATGACTGATTCCAAGATCGAAACGCATCTGGACGACAACAAAACGAACTTTCCTGTTCTGCACCAAATTCATTTAGCACAATCTTCATGAAAATAACCACCAACCCTCTCCCAAAGCGCACCTCTTTAGCAGTAGATGCAGCGATATGCCTGCGAGAACGTATACACCGTGGAGATTGGGCACAGTATTTGCCAGGGGAGATGAGCCTTGCGCGGGATCTTCAAGTCGGACGGAATACGATTCGTGCAGCGTTAGCAATTTTAGAGAAGGAGGGCTTAATTCATACAGTCATGGGTCGGAGGCGGGAGCTGATTGGACCAGTGAAGATGGCGGAAGACCCCTTGAAAAAGGTTGCGGTGATACTGATGCCAGCGCCATGGCACACTCTGACTCCCTCCACCTTGCTTTGGATGGATGCGTTGCGGTCTAGATTAACCAGTGCTGGATGGCATTTGCAGATGCTGGTAGATCCATCTGCATTTCGTCGAACTCCCACTGGCGCGCTAGATTCATTATTAGCTCAGCATCCAGCTACGGTGTGGATCCTTTTTAGGTCCACCAAGGCCATGCAAAGTTGGTTTGAGAAGCAGGACGTTTCCACTGTGGTAGCAGGCTCCTGCCATGCTGGTGTTAGACTTCCGCAGATCGATACTGACTTCCGAGCGACTTCGCGTCATGCAGCAGCGAGGTTCTTGGGTTTGGGGCATCGGCATTTGGCGGTCTTAGCTCCTGCGGTGTCCTTTGCCGGCGATAACGAAAGTCTCGCGGGGTTTCGGGAAGGTGCGGGTGATGCAAACTTTAGGGTACATCTTTGCCATGATTCGAAGATCAGCGTGATCAAGACCATGCGAACCCTCCTGTCCGCCACACAACGTCCCACGGCACTCTTTGTGCTCCAAGCCGGTCATGCTGCGACAGCGCTGACGTATCTGTCTCAGCAGGGCGTGCATGTGCCTGCGCAGATGTCGCTCCTATCGCGTGATCATGAGCCTTTCCTCACGCACCTCGTGCCTGAACTTGCCCGATACGAGCGCCAGCCGGAGTTTTTCGCCAAGAAGCTTGCCCATCTCGTCACTGCGCTTGGAGATAATGCGCCACCCAAGAAAGCACAGCAACTACTCATGCCTACTTTTGTGCGCGGCGAGACATTGGGAACTGCACCTGTTCTCAAAAAGAACAGGTAGATCGTTGGCATGGTTTCATCAGGTTCGGCGTTAATGTCATGAAGCATGACTACAAAACGCATCCAAGGCCTCGTCGCCGCCACTCATACACCGTTTCACGCAGACGGATCACTCAATCTCGCCATCGTCGAAAAACAGGCGGAGCATCTGCAGGCAACTGGCGTTAGCCACGCTTTCATCGGAGGCACGACAGGTGAGTGCAGTTCGCTCACGCTTGAAGAGCGGCGGGCGCTCTCAGTGCGGTGGTTTGAAGTCACACGCGGAGCCGCGCTCAAGGTCATCGTGCATGTCGGCTCTAACTGCCTCGCTGACTCGCGCAACCTCGCCGCACAGGCACAGGAACTCAGCGCGGTGGCAGTCAGTGCGCTGGCACCTTCGTATTTCAAACCCGGCAATACCGCCACTCTGGTCGAGAGCATGGCACAGATCGCCAACGCTTCGCCGGAACTGCCGTTCTACTATTACGAGATCCCGACGATGACGGGCATCTCCCTATCTCCGTCTGAGTTCTTGGCTCAAGCAGCGGATCGGATCCCGAACCTCGCAGGCATCAAGTTCACTAGCAGCAATCTGATGGAGTATCAGCTCTGCCGTGCCTCGCATGATGGACGGTTCGACATCCCATTCGGCTTTGATGAGATGATGCTCGGGGCTCTAGCTCTCGGAGCCACCGGGGCAGTCGGCAGCTCGTTCAACTTCGCCGCTCCGATCTATAATCGCCTCATCGCCGCCTTCCAACGTGGCGATCTCATCGCGGCACGCGAACAGCAAATGCGATCGGTCCGCACGATTCAAAAGCTAGCGGCACGCGGCTACATGGGCGCGGCAAAGGCGACCATGGCGATGCTCGGTGTCGATGTTGGTCCGCCGCGATTGCCTTGTGCGGCCCTAGATTCGAATCAAACCAAGGCTCTGCGTTCAGAGTTGGAGCAAATCGGTTTCTTTGAATGGGTAAAACCTTAACCATTACAGACCATGCTACCCCACTCCGACCTCCTTCAGCTCAAACGCTGGAATACGCCCACCATCTACAATGGCTGGGAACAGATCACCAAGCTTGATCCCGCTGCTGATGCCTTCAATCTCGAAGAAACTCGCGATTTCATGCCGCAGATAGGACCAATGGTGGGTTATGCAGTCACCGTCGTCATCGAGCCAAGCAACAAGGCGCATCGAGAGTCCAATGCGAATGCCTGGAATGAGTACCGCCACTACGTGGCCAGTATACCAGGGCCGAAGATCGTGTGTGTTCAGGATCTTGATAAGCCGCGCACGATTGGTTCCTTTTGGGGTGAGGTGAACAGCAACATGCATCGTGCTCTTGGCTGCGTCGGCACCATCGTTGATGGCGCGATTCGCGATGTCGATGAAATGACCAATGCTGGGTTTAAGGCCCTAGCTCGTCGTTTCTGCGTCGGTCATGCGCATGTGCATCCGGTGCGTTGGAATTGCGAAATAGAGGTCTTTGGGCGCAAGGTAAACCCAGGTGATCTCATTCATGCAGACAAGCATGGATTCATCGTGATCGAACCGAAAGCGCAGCCGCATATCCTAGAAGCCGCACGCTTTATGGATGCCAATGAATGCCAAACGGTCATCCCTGCCGCGCGAGGCAGTGCTGGTCTCAGCGCGGATCAAATCCTCGCCAATCTCGCCGAAGCTGGCGCTCAGTTCGGCAAAAATGCTAAAGCCAAATTTCAGCGCCAAGGAGAATGGTAATCATGAAACACATCCCCATTCTCATTTTAGCCCTCTGCGGTTTCATTCAAGCTGCTGAGCCTTTCATGGAGAAACAAGACCTCTTCATCGTCGGGGAAGATCCCGCCTATGCGCTCTACCACATCCCCGGCGTCGTCGTGACGGCCAAGGGCACCGTACTCGCGTGGTGCGAGGCGAGAAAGCGTGCAGCAGGCGTCAGCGACTGGGACGACATCCGTATTTTACTCCGCCGCAGCACTGACGAGGGCAAAACGTGGAGCACTCCAAAAAGCATTGCAAACGTGGAAGGACCGAAGGTAAAGAACCCCTTCGCCCTCAAGATGAAGAACGTCGATCCCAATGACGTGACCTATAACAACCCCGTGCTCATCGCTGACAAAGACGGCACCGTCCACATGCTCTTCTGCCTGGAATACGAACGCGTTTTTTATCAGCGCAGCGATGATGATGGACTCACTTTCAGCCAGCCCACCGAGATCACCATCGCGTTTAAAGACTTCAAAAAAGACTACGACTGGAAGGTGCTAGCAACAGGCCCGAACCACAGCATCCAGCTCAAAACGGGCCGCCTCGTCGTGCCCGTCTGGCTTTCCACTGGTGAAGGCGGTAATGCACATCGGCCCAGTGTCACCGCCACTATCTATAGCGATGACCAAGGCAAGACCTGGAAGGCTGGAGACATCGCCGTGCCCTGCACCGACGATTGGATCAATCCCAATGAAACCGTGGCCATAGAGCTCAATGATGGACGCGTCATGCTAAACGTCCGCAGCGAATCCAAAGCCCACCGTCGGCTCATCGTCACCAGTCCAAATGGGGCCACAGGCTGGAGCACTCCTCGGTTTGATGAAGCCCTGCTCGAACCCATCTGCATGGGCGGCATCGTCCGCTACAACCACGAAGGGAAAAGCCTCATTCTCTTTTCCAATCCGCACAATCTGGATAAGGCCAAAGGCAAGGCAGAACCTGGTAAAAATCGAGATCGCAAGAACGTCAGCGTGAAGATCAGCCGTGATGAAGCTAAAACCTGGCCGGTCAACAAACTCATCGAAGACGGCCCCAGCATGTACTCCGACATTGCCGTGACACCCAAAGGCACCATCCTTTGCTTCTACGGTCGCAGTGGCGACAGCCAAGGCGTCGCCGCCTTTGCCGGAGGACGGCTCACGGTAGCACGGTTTAACCTGGAGTGGTTGGAGCAGTAGCTGATGAGGCTTTGCCGGATTCGGTGCATTCCTGCCCCATCAAGAGAGGGGCCAGGAATGACCCTGATAATTCAATTCCCGCCGCCCATCGCTTTGTGGATGCGGACCCAAGCGGCGGTGGCGCGGGTGCGGCTGAGGACGATGTCGTTTTGGGCGTTGAGAGCGACCCGTTCGGAGTCAAGAACAGTGAGGAAGTCAGCAGCACCGTCTTGATAGCCTTGGCGTGCCAGCGTTGCAGCTTCTCGGGCACTGGCGGCGCTGGCTTCAAGGTGGCGGAGGCGTTGGCGCTCGCGGTCGTAGCTGGTGAGTGCGTTTTCAACTTCTTCGAGGGCAAGGAGCACCGTTTGCTCATAGGTCGAGAGCGCGGCATCGGCGCGATGTCCGGCGGCTTTGATCTGCTGCCGCACACGACCAAGGCTCAGAAAAGCCCAACTGATACGCGGACCAAAGTTATAAGCATTCGAGCCGTATTGGCTGAGGCTTGCAAGGCTTTGGCCTTCGAGGTTGAGACGCCCGCCGAAGGTAACACGTGGGAAGAGATCGGCGGTGGCGATGCCAATTCGCGCAGTGGCGGCAGCGAGGGCGTTTTCGGCGATGCGGATGTCGGGGCGGAGACGGAGCAACTCAGCGGGTTTGGCAATGGCGATGCTGGCGGGCACCGCTGGCTGTTTGAGAGCCTTTTGGAGCTGTGCGCGTAGTTCAGAGGGATTGCGACCGCAAAGCACGGCGATGCGATGAATGGCTTTGACGACGCTTTCCTCGTAAGTGGGGATTTGGGCCTGCGTGGCATTCAAGAGAGCGTTGGCACGGGCAACGTCGAGCTGCGTGCCTCGTCCGCCCTTCAGCGAGGCTTCGGCGATACGTAGGGCTTCGGATTGATTACCGGCGTTTTCATGCGCGACATTGAGTTGAGCCTGGGCACCGCGAAGTTCGAGGTAGTTGATGGTGACCTCGGCCTGGAGCGTGATGAGTATATCCTGCACGTTGGCCTCAGCGGCGGCGCTGGTGGCTTTGGCAGCCTTCACGGAACTCCGCACGCGTCCAAAAAGGTCGAGTTCGTAATCAGCATCAAAGCCAGTGCGCCAGGTTTCGACGGTGCGGCCGCGGAAGGCCGCATTCATGGAGCTACCCAGTAAGGCCGTGTCATAAGTGCCACTGGCGGTGACGGTCGGCGCGAAGTCGAACTGCGCCTCGCGCCACAGCGCTCGGGCTTCAAGCAGTCGCGATTTGGCGACGGCGAGGTCTTTATTTTGCTCGGTGGATTGAGCAATGAGGTTGTTCAGCGTGTTATCGTTGAGCCTGCGCCACCAGGTGGGTGAGGCAGCGGTGGCGGTGGAAGATTTGGAAGCGTAGTCCGCAGGCATCTTCGGCTGTGGCTTGAGGAATTTTGGGCCGACGGTGCAACTGGACACGGCGCACACGAGAAGCGCGAGTAGCATAGGCTTTCTAGCCTGTGCGGAATGGCGAAGAGCACAGCCTAGAAAGGCTATGCTACTCGGCGTCGTTGAACTATTGAGCTGCATGAGCGGTAGAAGGAAGGGTTTTGGCCTGTCGCCGTTCGACGATAGCGCGGAGAATGACGTAGAAGACGGGTGTGAAGAGCAAACCAAAGACGGTGACGCCGATCATGCCGTAAAACACAGCCGTCCCAAGAGCCTGGCGCATCTCGGCTCCAGCGCCATTGGCGAGCACGAGCGGAAGCACGCCGAGGATGAAGGCGAAGCTAGTCATCAAAATGGGGCGCAAACGAAGGCGGCTGGCTTCGACGGCGGCTTTTACGCGGTCCATGCCATCGTCCTGAAGCTGCTTGGCGAATTCGACGATGAGGATGGCGTTTTTGGCCGCGAGACCGACGAGCACGACGAGACCGATCTGCGTGAAGATGTTGTTATCCAGCCCGCGCAGCCACACGCCGCCGATGGCGGAAAGCAGGCACATGGGCACGATCAAAATGATGGCGATGGGCATGCTCCAGCTTTCATACTGCGCGGCGAGCACGAGGAAGACGAAGATGACGCACAGCGGGAAAATGTACATGAGCGTGTCACCCGAGAGAATCTGCTGGTAGGTGAGATCGGTCCACTCGATGGCGAAACCGGTGGGCAGATGATCTTTGGCGAGGCGCTCGATTTTTTCAATCATCTGACTGGAGCTGATGCCAGGCAGCGTGTTGCCATTGATATCGGCGGAGTAGTAAAGGTTGTAGCGCTGCACGCGGTCGGCTCCGCCAGTCTTGATGACTTTGACCAAGGCACCCAGCGGCACCATGTCGCCGTTTTGATTACGGATCTTGATGCGGGACACGTCGGCGGGGTCTTTGCGGAATTCGTGATCGGCCTGCGCAGTGACCTGATAGGTGCGGCCGAACAAATTGAAGTCGTTCACATAGACGGAGCCCAGATAGACTTGCAGCGCTTCATTCAAATCAGCTAGCGAGACGCCCATGGTCTTCGCTTGGGCGCGGTTGATTTCGAGTTTGAACTGCGGTGTGCGGGCGCGAAAGCCGGTGACGAGCGAAATGAGGCCGGGTTCGTTTTGCGCAGCGGCGAGGAGCTTCTGCGTGGCGGCTTCGAGGGCGTCGAGTCCGGCGTTGTTGAGGTCCTGCACCTGGATTTTGAAGCCACCAGCATTACCGAGACCACGCAGTGGCGGCGGTGGCAGCACGAGCACGCGGCCTTCTTGAATCGTGGCGAATTTTTCGCGGATGCTGGCGAGCAGGCGGTCGCCTTTCATCTCGGGCGAGGTGCGCTTGGCGAAGTCATCGAAGACGAGGAAGGCCGCGCCGACGTTGGGCTGATTCGCCTGCAAAACGGAGGAGTAACCGGAGATGGCGAAGGTGTGCGCGATGCCGGGGATTTGCTGCGCCATGCGGTCCATCTTGCGCACGACAGCATCGGTGCGGTCAAAGGCGGAAGCATCGGGGAGCTGCACGAGCACGATGGCGTAACCCATGTCCTGCGCTGGGATGTAGCCGCCGGGCACAGTATTGAAGACCTTTTGCGTGAGGAAGAGCAGCCCGACGTAGCCAAAGATCACCAGAAGCGCGAGGCGGATGAGCTTGCGTACGAGCCCAGCATAGAGGTTGGAGCTGAAGTCGAAGACCTTGTTAAACAAACGGAAGAACCAGCCGAAGAAGAGATTGATGAGCTTCGTGAGCCAGTCGGTCTTGGCACCGTGCGGTTGCAGCAGGATGGCACAGAGCGCGGGGCTGAGCGTGAGCGAATTGAAGGCCGAAATGACCGTGGAGACGGCGATGGTGAGCGCGAACTGCTTATAAAACTGCCCGGTGATGCCGCTGACGAAAGCGGTGGGCACAAACACGGCGCAAAGCACGAGCGCGACGGCGATGACGGCCCCGCTGACTTCCTTCATGGCTTGGATGGCGGCCTCACGCGGCGCGAGACCTTTGGCGATGTTTCGCTCGACGTTTTCGACCACGACGATGGCGTCATCGACGACGATGCCGATGGCGAGCACAAGACCAAAGAGAGACAAATTGTTCAGCGAGAATCCAAAGGCCTGCATGACGGCCAGCGTGCCAATGAGCGACACCGGAACGGCGAGCAGCGGGATGATGGAGGCACGCCAGCTTTGCAGGAAAAGAATGACCACGAAGACGACGAGCAACACGGCCTCGATGAGCGTGGTGAGCACGGATTTGATCGAGGCTCGGACAAACTTGGTGGTGTCGTAATTGATGCGGTAGTCGATGCCCGGCGGGAAGCGCTCCTTCAGCTCGGCGAGGCGTGCATACACGGCGTCGGCGGTCTTGATGGCGTTGCTGCCAGGGAGCTGGAACACGCGGAGCGAGACGGCGTTGTAACCGTCCATGTAGGTCTTGCTGGAGTAGTCGCGGGAGCCAAGCTCGATGCGGGCGACATCGCGCAAACGCACGACATCGCCGAGGGTGCCTGTTTTAAGGACGATGTCGCCAAACTCCTCAGCCTTCTTCAAACGGCCCGGCGCGGTGAGCGTGTATTGAAACTCCAATCCTTCCGCCGCGGGCGGCTGACCGAGTGATCCTGCGGCGACTTGCACATTTTGTTCGCGAATGGCGCGCACGACATCGCCAGCGGTGAGTCCGACTCCAGCGATTTTTTCAGGATCGAGCCACACACGCATCGAGTAGTCCAAACCGCCGAGTGAGGAAGCTTCGGCGACGCCTGGCAAGCGGGCGATTTCATTCTGAATCTGAAGCGTGACGTAGTTGCTCAGGTAACCGACCTCGCGTGAGCCATCGGGGCTGTAAAACTGCGCGGCGAGCGTGAGATCGGGCGAGCGTTTGTTCACGATGACGCCGAGACGACGTACTTCTTCGGGAAGACGTGCCACAGCGGCGTTCACGCGGTTTTGCACAAGCACCTGGGCTTTGTCCAAATCCGTGCCGAGACGGAAGGTGACGGTGATTTGCACGCGGCCATCGCTGGTCGAGGACGACGAGAGATAGATCATGTCCTCGACGCCATTGATCTCCTGCTCCAGCGGCGTGGAGACGGTCTCGGCGAGTGTACGGGCATCCGCACCGGGATAGATCGCGGAAACGACGACGGTGGGCGGGATGACCTCAGGATACTGCGCCACGGGCAATGAAAAGTAGGCCAAAGCGCCGAGCAGCGTGATGACGATGCTGAGCACGCCCGCGAAGATAGGGCGGTCCACGAAGATGCGGGCGAAGTTCATGGCTTGTCTTTCGTGGGTGCAGTGAGTGCCATGTCCACGAGCGAGGGCTTCACCTGGTTGCCATTCCGCACGCTCATGAGGCCGAGAATGACGACGCGTTCATCGGCCTTGAGGCCCTCACGCACGACACGCAGTCCATCGACGAGCGGGCCGAGTTTGATGGGGCGATACACGGCCTTGTCCTCGGCGTCGATGACCCACACATAACTGCTGCCTTGATCATCACCGACGGCTGCATCGCGAATGAGCAGGCCGTCGTATTCGCCACTGCCGGGGATACGCACTTTGGCAAAGAAGCCGGGCGACATGAGGCGGTCTTTGTTCGGAAATAGGCCACGTGCGCGAATGGTGCCGGTCTCGGGGTTAATCTGGTTATCCACGAAATCGATCTCACCTTTGTGTGGCCAGCCCTCCTGATTCACGAGCGCCATTTCCGCCGGAATGCGCTGAAACAGGGCGCTCTCTCGTTCGCCCGTTTTGTGCATCTCGCGGTATTTGAGCGCGGAACGCTCATCGACCTCAATGTCGCAGTAGATTGGGTCGAGCGCGACGATGGTAGTAAGCAAGGTTGCATCTCTGGTGCCACCGGTGACGAGATTGCCTTCCGTTACTCGCGCATCGCTGATACGGCCACGGATCGGCGCACGAATCTGAGCAAATTCGAGATCGAGCTTGGCTGAGCTGACCATGGCCTCAGCGGCGCGTACGGCGGCTTGCTCACCAGTTGCGCTTTTCAGACGGCGCTCGGATTCCTCCGTCGAAATGACCTGCCCCTGACGCAACGTGGTGGCGTTCTTGGCCTCGATGTTCGCGAGATCGGCATTCGTTTTCGCCTGGGCCAGCACGGCCTCGGCACGCTGCACGATGGCCTCATAGGGACGCGGGTCGATGGTGAAAAGCAGGTCACCTTCCTTCACCTCCGTACCTTCTTTGAAATGCACTTTCGTGAGGTAGCCAGAGACACGGGCGCGGATTTCGACCTTGTCCCGGGCGATGAGGCGGCCGGTAAACTCATCCCAGTCGGTAAGGCGTCTGGCGATCGGTTTGGCGACGGTGACCTGAGGCACGCCAGCCTGCGGCGGACCTGCAGGGCTTTTGGCGGCCGGTTTGCAGCCGGAAACAACGAGCGCCATCGCTAACAAAGGCAGGGCGTAGCGTGAAAAGCGAGAAAGAGAACTCATGGTGGTAAGTACGGGCCAAAGAGGCCACTTCAATAGTGCAGATTTAACATAGCGCTTATACACTCGCTGCATGACAAATCTGAATGATCTCCAACAAATCCGCGAGTTCGTGCAAATCACCGAATCGGGCAGCATTTCGGCCGCCGCAAAGATTATAAGCATGGGGCCAGTGCTCATGGCTCTACAAATCAGTTTCTGGACTTGTGTGCCTCCCTTAACCTCTGTTACAAAGCAGGATGGAAGGCAGATCTGCCGTAGTTTCGATGGCAATCAAAGCCGAACGTCCACAAACCATTCGATTGCCAATCGAATCACCTCATGAACCGCCGCCACTTCATTGCACTCACCGCCGCCGCGCCGCTTGCGGCAGCGGAACCACGTCGCAAAGCGCCGTTTCGGGTGATCTACAGCAATGATCTCACGAACATCACCTCGTGTGCGAGTCCTTTTCATGCCGCACGCGAACCGTTTCGGCCGAAGATGCTCGATGCCACCGTAGATGAAGTCACGGGCTTAGTGGATGCGCACTTTTTGCAGCCTGGTCTTGGTGTGGTACCGATGTGGCCAAGCAGGGTGATCGATCTGAAGGAGCACTTCGCGTGGATCAAGCAGCGCTACGGGCAGAAGCCGGATTCGTTTAGCCAGTTCGTGCTCAACGGCGGCGACATCGTGCAGCGTTTCATCGACCGCTGCCGTGCGAAAGGTCAGGCGGCCTTCATCTCGCTGCGCATGAACGACGCGCATCACAAAGAGTTCGTCGATCCCAAGCCCGGTGACAAGCCGGGCAGCAGCATCGGCGTGAGCGTCACCCGCTGGTATGCCGAGCATCCCGAGCACCGCATCAAACCCGGCTCGCTGCGAGGTGCCGACCTCGTTTTGAACTGGGCGGAAACCGAAGTGCGTGCGCAGAAACTCGCCATGCTCCGCGAGCTCATCGAGAACTACGACTTCGACGGCCTTGAACTCGATTTCCTGCGCTTCTACAGCTACTTCCGCCCCGAAACGCCGCTGGAGCAACGCCGTGCCATCATGACGAACTTTGTCCAAGACGTGAGAAATCTCCTTGGGCCGAAAAAATGGCTCTGCGCCCGCGTGCCGTGCTATTTGACCACTTTGGACGAACTCGGCCTCGACTTGAAAGCGCTCGTCGCTGCGGGTCTCGACATGGTGAATGCCTCCGCGCATTATTTCACGACCCAGCAGCACGACCTCGCCACTATTCGCCAATTGACGACCGGTGCCACGCTCTACTTCGAGCTCTGTCACACCATCTGGAAAGGCGACAAAGTGCAGCCCGGTTACGACGTCTTCCCCTTCCGTCGCGCCACCCGCGAGCATCTGCACACCTCCGCTCATCTCGCCTATGCAAGCGGCGCGGACGGCATCAGCCTCTTTAACTTCGCCTACTACCGCCAGCACGGCCAGGGCGAAGGTCGCGGCGAATTCGGCGAACCACCGTTTGAGGCACTCAATGCGCTGCGTGATCCACAGACACTCGCGAAAGAGCCGCAGCATTGGTTCATCGCGAACGGCTGGCGCGCACCGGGCATGAAGTCACTGCCAGTACCGAAAAAGATCAAGCGGAACAATCCTGCGAAGTTCACCTTCGACCTCGCATCACCCCGAGGCGATGCACGCATCCGCATCCAAGCCGACACGAGTCTTGTGAACTCCGAATGGACGGTATCCTTCAACGGAGAAACCGTTTTGACCACGGTGAATGTCTCTGAGCCATTCGCGGTGCCGTTTCCATCTATGCTAGCCAAGCCCGAAGAACTGCGTGCGTGGTGCGTTCCAGCTCGTTTGCTCCGCGAAGGCATAAACAACTTCGAAGTCATGCTAAAGTCGGACGAGTCATGCACCGTTCTCTTTGTTGATCTAACCTGCTAATTATGAAACGACTCCTCTGCCTACTCCTAACAGCCACGAGCTTGGCAGCGGCCCCAGACGGCCTGCTTCTTGATCTCGTCGTGCCGCCGATTGAGAAGGATCGCTTCCAACATGCGGAGTTTTCCTGCTGGATCGCAGATGCGTCAAAGCCTATCAAAGCAGTCATCATTCATCAGCATGGTTGTACGAATGCATCGCCGGACAAGCATCCGCCCATCACGAGTGACTGGCATTGGCGAGCGCTGGCGCGGAAGCATGACGCGGCACTCCTTGTGCCGATGTATCAAGTGAGCGGCAACTGCTCCGATTGGAACGATCCTGAAAGCGGCTCCGAAGGTGCTTTGTTTACAGCTTTGGATGATTTCTCGCGCCGCTCAGGTCGTGCGGAGATGAAGGATGCGCCATGGGTGCTGTGGGGGCACTCCGGAGGCTCCAGTTGGTCCGCGCAGATGATCACGCGGCATCCGAAACGAGTGCTTGCGGCTTCGTTTCGCGGGGGCTGTCACAAACAGTTCGGTAACCCGGAGTTCCGAGCGAAGTTTGGTCCCATCGCACGCGAGCTACCACTGCTGTTTGTTTGGGGAAAACGCGAATCTGTTCCCACCTCCAGCCACTTCGTTTCATGGGAGCCGATGAACACGATGTTCCGAGAATTGCGCAGCATAGGAGGCAAGGTTTGTCGTATCATCGATCCGCGTTCTGAGCATGGTTGCGATGATTCGAGGCTAATGAGCATTCCGTTCTTTGATGCCGTGCTTTCGGGCAAGGCCACAACTCAGGCAGTCATGGATATGGAGAAATCCTGGCTTCCCAACGAGTCGTTTGCAGCGCACTGGCGCGAGTTTTCCGAGCATGGAACGCTGAAGCCAATCCATCCCAATCTCACGGCGCCGAAACTCACCGTCACGCAGGATTCAATGGGACACACCAGACTGAGTTGGTGCGTCATTCCTGAATTAACAGGCGGCCTACGGGCTCTGCGATTTTATCGCGATGGAAAACTCTGGAAAGAACTTGGCCTGAAGCCGACTGACTTCCTCGCTACCAGTCGCGACTCCGCGCCTGAAGTTTTGCGGCTTCAGGAGCTCATTGATGACTCACCAGACCCGCACTCCTACAAACTCACCTTTCTTGACACAGCAGGTAACGAATCCCCGTAACATCCCATTCCTATGATCCGCCTCTTCACGTCTTTGCTTCTCTTTTCTCTCTGCGGCAGTCTCGCCGCCGCCGATCCGCTATTTGAAAAAACCGATGTCTTCCCGCCAGGCCTGAACGGAATCGCCAGGTATCGCATTCCCGGCATCGTCGTGACACAAAAAGGCACTGTGCTTGCCTACGCCGAAGCACGGAAGAACAGCAGCTCCGACTGGGGCGAGATCGAGATTCACATGCGCCGCTCGACGGACGGTGGAAAGACTTGGGAGGCAGGCAAACACATCGCGCATCTCGGAACACGCTTGGAAGGCAATCCCCACAAAAAAGAAGGCGGGGAAAAGGAACAAACGGTGAACAATCCGGTCGCCATCGTGGATCGGGACACGGGAACCATCGAGTTTCTCTACTGCATCAATTACGCCCGCTGCTATGCCATGCGCAGCATTGACGATGGTCTCACGTGGAGTGCCCCCGTGGACATCACGGCGACATTTGAGCCGTTTCGGAAGCGCTACGATTGGAAAGTCATCGCCACAGGTCCAGGACACGGCATTCAAATCAAGAGCGGCCGACTCGTGGTGCCGATCTGGCTTGCCTATGGAAAAGAAGGTGATCATGGCCCCTCTGCGGCCGCTACGATCTTCAGCGATGACCATGGCAAGACCTGGCAAGCCGGAGATCTTTGCCTACCGAACGAAGGCGACTTTGCTAACCCCAACGAAACCATGATCACCGAGCTGTCCGATGGCCGCGTGATGCTCGTTGCACGCAGCGTATCGAAAGCCAATCGAAAGATTGTCACCACCAGTCATGATGGCGCAGGTAACTGGACCAAGCCCGCCTTCCATGATCAACTCTGGGAACCCGTCTGCATGGCTAGCATCGTTTCACATCCATCGAAACCCGGCACCTTGATCTTCTCCAATCCGCACACGCTCAAGCTCGACAAAGATGGCAAAGAAGTCCCTGCCGGCAGAGGCAAGCGCGAGAATCTTAGCATCAAATTGAGCCACGACGACGGTCAAACTTGGCCAGTGAACAAGACACTCGATGCGGGACCCAGCGCTTACTCTGATCTCGCCGTTCTGCCAGATGGAACCGTGTTGTGTTTGTATGAAGGAAAGGCAAACATCCAAGTCGCTCGCTTTAATCTTGAATGGATCGCTGATGATCAAGCTAGTTCACGATGAAGTCCTCTTGTGTATGACTTGGCAAACGCAGACTGCGCGCTAAGGATGGTGGATGTTCGATATTCGTGAAAAAGCTGAACAAGTTCAGCGCGCCTTCCTTGTGGGAGCTTATTTTAATCGCCGCCATGCGGATGAAGCTAGAGAGCTGCTCATTGAGCTCAAGGATCTTGTAGAGACACTGGGCATCACTGTGGTAAGCACGGACCTTGTTTTTGCCAGAGAACACACAGCTCGGCACCTGATTGGAAAAGGCAAGGCAGCGGAGCTCATAGCAAAGGCCAAGGAAATGGAAGCTGACTGCATCATTTTTGACAATCAGCTCTCCCCTGGGCAGCAGCGCGCTTGGGAAGGCGATGCGAATCTCAGCGTCATTGATCGTCATGAGGTCATTCTCGACATCTTCAATCTACGCGCCAAAACACGTGAAGCCCGCCTTCAGGTGGAGCTTGCTCGCTTGGCCTATTCCATTCCAAGATTGACGCGAATGTGGGCCCATTTGGACCGTCAAGGAGGTGGTTCAGGAGGCAGCACAGGCGGCGGCAGTGGAGCTGGCGGTGGTGGCGGCGCTGCGCGAGGTGAGGGTGAAACCCAGCTCGAAGTGGACCGCCGACTGGTGGACAAGCGCGTGGATAAGCTGAAAGCCGATTTAGAAGAAGTCAAAAAACAACGTGAGACCATGCGTAAAGAGCGCGGGCGCGTGGACCTCCCCCATTCAGCGATTGTTGGTTATACCAATTCCGGCAAATCTTCCCTGCTCAACAAGCTGGCCAATTCAGATGTGCTGGCTGAAGACAAACTCTTTGCGACCTTGGATACCACCACGCGCAAGCTCGACCTTCCTGATGGCACCTCCATGCTGCTCACAGACACCGTCGGCTTCATCCGCAACCTGCCCCATGATTTGGTGCAGAGTTTCCGCGCGACCCTGGAAGAGTCTGTGCTGGCTGATTTCCTCATTCACGTCATTGATGCCAGTTCATCTCAGGCTTTGGAGTTTTATCAAACAACGACCAAAGTCTTAGCGGAGCTTGGTGCAGGAGAAAAGCGAGCTCTGCTGGTCTTAAACAAAACGGACCTTATTGATGACACACGTCAGCTAGAACTCAGACGCGAGTTCCCTGATGCCATCTTCATTTCCGTTAAAACCGGTCTGGGCATTGAAGAACTACTCCACCGGATGCATGACATGCTGATTGACCGCGTGGTGCGTTTGGATCTCAGCATCCCGATGCATCGCATGGACCTTGTGGCACTGGCTCATGAGAATGGAAAGGTTCTGAGTGAAGATTACCAGCGCGGCGTGGCCGACATCACCATCGTCATCCCCAAAAGAATCGAATCGCGTTTCATTGAGTTTCTAGTGCCCCAAAAAGGGAAAAAAGTGAAGAAATAGAATTCCACCATCAAAATGACACTCTCTACCATTCTGACCTGCCTTGGCATTGGCATCATCTCGGGCATTGTAGCCTCGCTTTGTGGCGTCGGCGGCGGAGTGATCATGGTGCCAGCGTTTGTGTTCTTTCTGGCCATGCCCCAGAAGATGGCTGTGGCGACTAGCCTCGCCATCATCATTCCCACCGCACTGATGGCGACGACGCAGAATGCCCGCAATGATCTGGTAAACTGGAAGGTCGCAGCCATAACTGCCTTATCGGCTTCCATCCTGGCCTATTACGGCGCGGGTTGGTTGAAGAGTCTGAGTGATCAATCACTGACACGGATCTTTGGCACAGTCCTGATTATCTTTGGCTTGAAGATGCTGCTTCAAGGCAAGACTTGAGATCTCAGAGACTGCGCAGCATGGTCAGCGTTTCGGCGAGCTGTTTGTAACCTGCTTTTTCAGTGAGGCGGGGGAATTTGCCTTGGATCATGACGAATTTGCCGTTTCGACTGAGCATGAGTTTGCGGTCCTTGATCTCGATGTCCGTGATGCCGGCATGAGAGGCTGCAAGACGCAGACCTGCACAGGCGAGCAGATTCATCACAGGGTTGGGTAGCTTATCCCCAAACTGATCCCGCCACTGCGCTTCGAGTTCATCGAGCTCTTTACGCGTCATGACCTCCCCAAGTTGGCGATAGGCGGTGATGCGCAGGCGGGTATCCTCCATGAAATGGCTCGGCAGAAAGGCTGGCGTGGCCCCTGGCAAGGCTTGCACCATGAGTGCCTCAGTTTGCACGAGGAAGTCAGCGCGCAGACTGACATCGATGGGCCGTGCGACACGGCGACCCTGCATCCGATTCACGCTTTGCTTCAGCATCTGGCAATACATGTCAAAACCCACGGCGGCGATATGGCCGCTCTGCTCGGTGCCGAGCAGATTGCCAGCGCCGCGAATCTCTAGATCACGGAGGGCGATCTTAAAGCCACTGCCGAGTCCGGTGTATTGCTTGATGGCGTTCACCCGCTTGCGGGCATCTCCAGCCGTGACGGCATCTCGGGGCAGCATCAGATAGGCGTGCGCCTGCGTGCCGCCTCGCCCGACTCGACCGCGCAACTGATAGAGATCGGCCAAGCCAAAGCGGTCGGCGCGGTCGATGATGATGGTGTTGGCATTCGGGATATCGACTCCGCTTTCGATGATGGTGGTGCAGACGAGCACGTCGGCCTCTCCATCGACAAATTTGTGCATCACGTCTTCGAGCAATTCTTCATCCATCTGACCGTGGCCGATGATGACGCGCGCCTTTGGACAAAGCTCGCGGATGCGGCTAGCGACATGTTCGATGGAAATGACGCGATTGTGGAGAAAGAAGACCTGGCCGCCACGCTCGACCTCAGCATCCACGGCCTGCTTGATGATTTTCTCATCATAGGGGCAGATCTGTGTCACAACCGATTGTTTGTTCGGCGGTGGTGTCTCGATGGTGCTCATGTCTCTCATACCCATGAGGGCAAGATAGAGCGTGCGCGGGATGGGAGTGGCGCTGAGTGTGAGCACGTCCACGAGCCTGAAGATCTCTTTGAATTTCTCCTTATGCTTCACGCCGAAACGCTGCTCTTCATCGATCACGGCTAGGCCTAGATCTTTAAAGCGCACGTCTTTGGAGATGACCCGGTGCGTACCGACGACGATGTCCACGGTGCCATCACGGACTCCCTGAATAATCTTTTTCTCACGATTCTTGGGCGTGAGTCGGCAGAGCATTTCCACGGTGACGGGGAACTCGCTCATGCGCTCGCGGATGTTCTGCCAATGCTGTCTGGCCAGCACCGTGGTGGGCACGAGGATGGCCACTTGTTTGCCGCCCATGACAGCCTTGAAGGCAGCGCGAATAGCGACCTCTGTTTTACCAAAACCGACATCGGCACAAAGCAGTCGATCCATGGGCTTAGCGGTCTCCATGTCACGCTTGATCTCTTCCACGCAGCGGAGCTGATCTGGAGTCTCACGATAGAGAAAGGACTGCTCAAACTCGACCTGCCATTTGGTATCAGGCGGATGAGCGAATCCGCTGACTGTTTGACGCTCAGCACTGACGCTTAGCATCTTGGCAGCAAATTCTTCCACGCTCTTTTCAGCGCTCTTACGGATCTTTTGCCAGGAGGCACCACCGAGCTTACTGAGGGATGGTGCACGTCCACCGACTCCGACATAGCGAGTGACCATGTGAGCCTGCACGACGGGTACAAAGAGTTTGGCCTCGTCAGCATAATTGAGGACAAGCACTTCTTCCTTTTTACCACTTGGCGTGGTGCGCGTCTGAATGCCAGCAAAGCGGGCGATGCCGTGGTCATTATGAACAACAAGATCGCCATCTCGTAATTCGCGGAGGACATCACGGGCTTTTCTCAGCGTCTCAGGATCGTCCAGCTTTGATCCCCGGACCCGACGCGTGTGCTGATGACGTCCAAAAATTTCTGCCCCAGTTAAAACGGCCAGCTTAGCCGCAGGCACGGTGAAGCCGCGATAAAGCAGGCCAAGCTGTGTCTCGATACCGCTTGCATCAGCATCCGCGCGTAGCTCGGCAAACCTCGTCTGCTCAGCTTCATTGTGGAAAAAGACGACGGTCTTCCAACCGAGCTTTTTCCACTCATGAATCTGCATTTCAAACTGCTTCCGCCGAGCTTCATGCAGCACGAAGTCAGAGGCATCAAAGACGCCGAGCGGGTTTTCATGAATGGCTGCGGTGAAGTCTTCGATTTCATCTGCCACCTTTGCACCGGCAATTATACGTGCGTGGCATGGTAGATCAGCTTCTCCGATCACGAGCACCAGGTCATCGGAGGTGAGGTAGTCTCTCACGCATCCCATCTCGGTGGCCGAATCGGAAATTTGCAAGATCACGCCTGCACGATCCATGCGCTTGATGGAGGACTGATTGTGCAGATCAAAGGCACGGATGGACTCGATCTCATCATCGAACCACTCGACACGCAGAGGCTCCTCCGATTGCCAAGAAAAGAAGTCCACGATGCCACCACGCCGAGCAAACTGGCCGCGCTCCATGACGACAGGAGTGCGTTCGTAACCAGCGCTGCTGAGGTCAGAGATGAAGGCTTCGACATCAAGCTTCAGGCCAACTTCAAGCATTCGACGCTGGCTTTCGAGCTCGCTCGCAGCAGGCACAGCCTCCTCCAGGCTATCGGCACAAAGCAATAAGGAAGCGGGACAATCTGCCCCTGCTTGCCGCCAGCGCCCAAGCACGGAGACACGTTCTGCGACGACATCTGGATCTTGCAGCGCCTCACCGACCTGCTGAATCGCTCGTGGGAAATACAAGGCGGCGCATTGCCAAACCATGAGTTCAGAATGGATCTGATCCTGCATGCGCACATCTGGGCAGAGCACCCAGAGTCGCCGCCCCAGGCGCTGGGTCTGCGCCAGGATCAGTGCTGTGGCAAAGGCTGTGGCCTCAGGAGTGACATGATCTAAAGTGACGACACCAGTGCTGCCGAGAGCGCTTAATTTAGAGGCAAACTCGGCAGTTGTCAGAGCCTGATTGACAAGGGCATGAGTATCCACCTGCAAGCCTTTGACGGCAGACAGTTTGTTTTTCCCGACGGGCAACACCTTGCTGCGACGCGTGAGAGTTTTTTTGGCGGGGACTTTCTCCAAAACGAGGGTAGTCAAACTCAACGTAGCAGCGGAAAAAAAAGATGCAGTGTTAGTCGATGCGCACTGCAGCGCAGACCATCTCAAGCACGCGCCAGAGAGCCTGACCGCCGAGTGTGCCTTCGTGGAATCCACTGGCGGGGATCGGCTGCCAGCCGTCACGATCATGCTTTTGATCAGGTTGCGGGATGCGTGTCAGCGATGGATCATATTGGCCATCTTTACCGCCGAGTTTGTAGATGACCAGATCCATGGATGGCACGACGTAGAGGCAGAATCCACCCGCGCCACTTTTCCAAAAAGCATCTTTCGGTGCTCCGGCGACGTGACCATCAGCATTATGCTCCCATTGCAGGCTAAAGGGCGTGTGATCATTGTAAGGGCTCCAGGTCTGACATTTTTTGATGTACTCGGAGGGCACCAGCCGCTGGCCTTTCCACATGCCCTTTTGCGCCAGGCAATAGCCAAAGCGCATGACATCCGTGGCATGAAGCGCGGTGCTACCTGCGCCATTGGCATGAGGCATCACAAAATCACCCCGATGCAGGCAGTAGTCCCAGGCACCCCATCCTTGCGGCTTAGCCAAGCGCTCATGGATGTAATCTTTAAGCTCCATGCCGCTAACATTCCGCAGCACTATACTGGCGATGTGAGGTGAGGGTGATGAGTAGGAGTAGCCTGCACCTGGATCACACCAGAGCGGCACATTAAGCGAAGAGTTGTCTAGATCACGGATGTCTTGGCCTTTCACGGGCTTCAACGCCTGTGCTTTCTGGCCTTTTTGGGTTCCGCTTGGAGCTTGCCCTTCCCCCCAATAACCTGCGGTCATGCAGAGTAGCTGCCCGAGCGTGATGTCTGCCTTTCGCGGATCATTGATGGGCATGGCTTGTGGTAAAAACGTCTCACTGAAGACCTTCGTATCCAGCCCCTGAGGGATCTTGTCTTTAAACTCTTCCAGCATGATACCGCAGGCGATGCTGCAAAACCCCTTGCCAGTGGAGGCCATGTCTGGATTCGCATTCCGGCTGGCGCGACCAAAGTAACGCTCAAAAACAAGGTAGCCTTTGTGGACGACTAGAAGCCCGCCATTGCCTGTAGAGCGCTCCGTGATGGTGTAGGCAGGCTCCAGTTTAGAGAGATCCATACCAGCCTGCTCTTTAGCCGACTTCTCCGTCTTTGCCTCGCGCCAGCCGCCCTCAGCATCAGGCGGCGGAAAGTAAGGATCAGCGCTGTAAACTATTGTAGCAGCAAAAAAGAGGGCCAAGCCAGAGTAACCTGAAATCATAGAGGTCAAACTAGAATGCCCTAAACCTATGCGCAAGCGCGCCTGTGCATTGACAGGCTCAAGTCTCGCTTAGGCCATCTTCAGGGTCTTGTCGCCTTCGTCGATGAGTTGCCAGAAATTCTTGGATTGGCTCAGCGCTTCGTCTTCGCCGCCACCGGGCAGGTTACTGCGGTAAAGAAAGTCGGCAAAAGTGTTTTTATTCAGGACGCGGTGAACGCGAACATTACCATCCTGAACACCAAAGTAGATGCGATGATCACCGGCACGGCAACGGTAAAGCTTCCGCCCCCCAGAGCGCTCCAAGACGCCGAACTTCTTTTCCAGGAGAGCTTCCTCCAAATCGCCTGGCTTGATGTCCATGGCTTCAAAGAGTTGAAACTGGATTTTTGTCGGCAAAGTGGAGAGCTCAGCGGCGCTGATGTCATTGAATACAATCTGAAGCATGAACTCCAGACTAAAGGCCATCTGCAAAAAGCGCAAAGGAAGAAACAGGGCAGACTTTAAGGCTGCTTCTCCAACTTTGCAGCCGCCTTGGCCTTCACCGCCTGCTTTAGCTCTGGAGAAGTAAGCGCCATAAACATCCACCCGACCAGGATGAATAAAAGGAGCAGCAAAATGACCAGAATGTAGGGTCCAGAGCGTTTTGGCAGAATCATAAGAGGGTGTTTGACTATTAACAGCGGCGACCAAATTAGCTGAAAATGTGCGTGTAGCCAATCAGCAGCGTAGATATGTTGTCACCTCTGCCAGATGAAGTCTCCGAAGATAGCATTTAAACTCCTGCAAGTCGTTGCACTAACGGCGGGTGTTTTGTGGCCAAGCCTTTCGACCCAAGCAAGTGCCGCAAGCATCCAGCTCATTTTCAATCACTATGCTGGAGCTAATCCGGTTATTTATGATTCCTTAAGATACCAGAACAAAGCTGGAGAAGAATGGTCTGTTACGCGATTAAGTTACCTTGTCAGTGGCCTTTCCCTTCAGCGTGAAGATGGCACATGGATTAGCGGTTCAGATTCCGTGGCTTGGATGAATGCGACCACCAGAAGGCAAACTCTAAGTCAGTCGGGAGTCCCAGCAGGTAAATATCAGGCACTACGTTTCCACGTTGGCATCGACCCCAAAGATAATGCTAGCGACCCGTCCACACGTGCAGCCGATCATCCGCTGAATCCCAATTTATGCGGCCTGCACTGGAGCTGGCAGGGCGGGTACATTTTCATGGCACTCGAAGGTTTATATCGCACCCAAAATGGCCAACCGGAAGGTTACGCCCTTCATTTGGCTCGTGATCCCTACCGCACAGAAATCACGCTCAGACTGGAACTAGACCTTCAGAATGAAACGACGATCCCTTTGGTTTTCGATGTTTCAGCCTTGGTTGATGGAGTGAAGAACATCTCCTTTACAAAAGACGGTGCCACCACTCACTCGAAAGACGGCGATCCTTTAGCCATCGCTTTGAAGGAAAATCTTCCTCGAGCTTTTAGCAGCGTCAAAAATCAGGATCAAGCTCCTGACCAGGCTTCTGAACAACCAAAACTAAAGCCGCTGTACTTGCCCAAAAAGTTCACCCCTTTCAAATTCACCATGGGAGCGCAGTTTCCCATGCCTGCCCTTCCAAATGACAACCCGCTCATCGAAGAGCGCGTGCAATTAGGAACTCTGCTCTTTCACGAAACAGCACTCTCCCGAGATAACACGATTTCATGTGCCTCATGCCATGATCAATCCGCAGCTCTGACTGACCCGCGGCGTTTCAGCATCGGTGTTGCTGGCGGCATCGGAAACAGGAATGCCATGCCTTTGTTTAACCTAGCATGGAAGCAAGCCTTCTTCTGGGATGGCCGTGCGCCGAGCCTGCGTGCTCAGGCGCTCATGCCGATCACAGATCATCTGGAGATGGATGAATCTTTAGATCAGGTGGCCAAAAAACTATCTGCGATCGAAACGTATGCTGACGCTTTCGAGCGTGCGTTTGGTTCCCCTGAAATCACCGCCGAAAAGATCGGTCTAGCCGTCGAAAACTTTCTTCTCACGATTACCTCTCACGATTCTAAATTTGACCGTGCCACTCGTGGCGAAGAAACGCTTAGTGACGAGGAAAAGCGCGGCTTTGAACTCTTCATGACTGAGCGTGAACCACGCATGGGCAGCATGGGCGGTGACTGCTTTCACTGCCATGGTGGTGCGCTCTTTACAGATCATCAGTTCCGTAACAACGGCCTAGCTATCTCGACCGAAGATCTAGGACGATACAAAGTGACCAAAGCGAGCATTGACCGAGGTGCTTTCTCCACCCCCAGCTTGCGTAACATTGCAATCACGGCACCCTACATGCACGATGGTCGCTTCGGCAGCCTTGAAGAAGTACTGGATCACTACAGCGAAGGCGTTCAACGCACGGAAACGCTGGACCCCAATTTAGCCAAGCATCCAAACGGAGGTCTGCACCTAACCAAGGACGAAAAAAAGGACCTTATTTCATTCTTAAAGACTCTGACAGATACACGATTTACATCGACATCCGCGTCCACAAAGAAGTAGTCTAAGACGACCCACCGCCACCCTATCATGCAGCTCGGCACCTTAACTCTACTTGGACTTTGTTTACTAGGGCTCAATATCCCAAAGGTAGAAGCTGCTTTTCCAACACTGCATTTACAGCCTGTGATTCTGGATCAGATCCACTCTCCCACGGCTATTGTGTCAGCCAGAGATGCCAGCGATCGACTTTTCATCTGTGATCAGCCCGGCAGAATCTTCATCGTGAAAGACGGCATGCTGTTGCCGACTCCCTTTTTAGATATCTCAAACACGGCTACAAATGTGGCTCATCGAAAGGTGCTGGGACTGACTTCAAGTTATGATGAGCGTGGTCTTTTGGGCCTTGCCTTTCACAGTGGTTTCTCAAATCCAGCTTCGCCGGGTTATCGGAAGTTTTATGTCAACTACAACAAAACCTATCAGGCAGGCATAGATCCACCACCTCCTATCGCAGACCACATACCTAACTGCACCACGGTCATTGCAGAGTTTCAAACATCACTTACAAATTCGAATATCGCAGATCCTCTCTCTGAGCGCAAACTCCTACTCTACACTCAACCTCAATCCAATCATAACGGTGGCGGCCTGGTGTGCGCAACGGATGGGACTCTCTACATCGCGAGTGGCGACGGCGGAAGCAGCAATGATAACAACGTGGGCCACACAGGTGGCAGCGCAGCACGACCCACTGGTGGACTGGGCAATAGCCAAGATAAAACCCGCTTGCTCGGCAAGATACTGCGCATCTCACCACTGGACCCAGATGGTGCAGGTCCACTCACGTATGGAATTCCTGGATCGAATCCATTCGTTGGAAGTGGCGGCGGAGTACGTGAGGAAATTTTCGCCTATGGCATTCGAAACCCCTGGGGGCTCTGCTTTGATGATCGGGCCGGTGGTACAGGCAGACTTTTCTGCGCGGACGTTGGGCAGTTACGTGTGGAGGAAATCAATATCATCACGTCTGGCGGGAACTATGGCTGGCGTTATCTCGAGGGCACTGAGCGTCCATCTTTCTCTACAAGTATGGCTCATCCCGGTGGGACGCTCATTGCCCCAATCGCCCAATACGCGCATCCTGGCTCTAATGTAAGTGATCCAGCAAAACCCGGCTTCTTTCTCCCAGAACTAGGTCTCTCTGTAACCGGTGGCTTTGTCTATCGTGGGTCCGCGTTCCCGGCCATGCAGGGCAAATACATCTTTGCTGATTATGGTGCCACAAGTGGCGCGGCCAGCGGACGCTTCATGGGGTTGGAAGAAAGCTCGCCCGGCGTCTTTACGCTCACCAACACTCTGCCCCTCATTGGGCCTAATCCGACATCACTGCGCGTCCTTTGCCTCGGTGAAGATGATAGCGGCGAAATTTATGTCGGAGGTAAAGTCACCGCCGGCGTCTTAGCCCTGCAAACGGGTCTACCAAATGGTGCGCTCTATAAGATTGTACCTGCACCGGCGGTGGTGAATACAACCCAGCTTGAGCCCGTGAAAGATAACTCCATCTTTTCTGAACTTGGGCCTTTGGGAGAAGAACTGAGCAATGGCACAGGCAATCTCTTCGCGGGCCGTACGGGCGCAGGGGAGAACAGGCGATCGCTCTTGAAGTTTGACGTTTCCAGTATTCCTGCAGGCTCTGCTGTAATCTCGGCAACATTACAAATGAACGTCAATGCCACAGATGCAGCCAATCTAGGCGCGAGCAGTTTTGATCTTTTCAAGCTGCGACAGGATTGGGGAGAAGCCGCCTCCTTCAGCGCAACCGGACCCGCTTTTGCCCTGAACAATGACGCCACCTGGGACAATCGCTTTTACTCCGCTACGTCTCCCGTCGAATGGACTTTTGACATCGACCAACCCTACTGGACCTCCACCTCCGCGACCGCCAGTCTGAATGCGCCGGGTAGCTACACCTGGACGAACTCCCTTTTTACAGATGTGCGTTCTTGGTTAGCCAATCCAGCTTTGAATCAGGGCTGGATACTCATCGGCAATGAGGCAACTAATGGAACAGCTAAGCAATTGCATAGCCGAGAAAGCGCAGCATCTATGCGACCTAAACTCACCGTGACACATGTGTCACCTTCATCCTACGCACGTTGGATTGCCAATTATTTTCCGTCTTTGCCCGAAGGCGGCTTCCTCAGTCCAGATGGGGAGAATGATGTGAGCATCGACTATGATCGCAATGGCACGACAGACCTGTTTATCCCGACAGACAAAGATGGTTTCAATCATCTGATCGAGTACGCATACGGCTTCAGCCCACTAAGCACCAACCCCGCTGGCAGTGATCAGTTTACGGTGGCTCTGTCGCCAGGAGTAAGTGGAAGCTCAAATTTAGCGGTCACTTTTCGCCGTGACAGCTCGGCTACAGATTTGATCTATCAATTGCAGATCAGTTCAGATTTAGTGCAATGGACCACGATGGCACAAAGCACGGCGGGCTCTGCGACAGTGGGTGAGAACGGCAGCAGCGTGCAGTCTGATGTCCTGCTCAGCGGAACCGCACGTCTAGTAACAGTAATAAAAACCCTGACAACAGGAGCAAATGAGAAACAATTCGTCCGCCTGCGGGTGACAAGACTACGCTAGTTAAAGGCACCACTAATAGGGAGTCACCATCAATGCCACGGCGAAGAAACCAGTTGTGCCTGTAGCATCCACAAAGACGGTGCGCGTTCCGCTATTTCCTGCGATTTGAGAGATTGGGTTAGTCCCCACTGCTGATGTAAAGAATTGCGCGAATGTGGGAGCGTCCGTAAGTGTCTGCTGATATTGCACGCGATAAGTAAAGCTACTATTTAACGTCCGAAACTGTAAGCGCAGACGAATCGTGGTGGCTGTCGTGGACTGCACACTCACCGTGGAGATGCTGGTATAAAGTGCTGGCACCTCGACGGAGATGACACCGGTGCTGCTGTTGAAAGATGTCGCGTAGCAGGCGAGATCGCTTGTCGCTGCTTGGTCAGGTTTGACTTTACCTGCAATGTCGAACTGGGAAAAATGATTGGGGCATTCCATGAAGCCGCTGCTACCTCCCGAATAGGGGCCGACCACGGTTCCTTCATGCGTGCATCTCGTATCTACGGCGTGAAAAACATCGCCAGGCGCTCTTGTGAGAGTGAAGGGATAATAAGTACCGACAGTCCCATTGTTAAACTTAAACTGCACAGAACCATAGTCACTTTGAAGGGCTGGGTAGTCGCTGAGCTTGATTTTGATAACCCCTGCATTTCCACCTGTGCCAATGGAGGCTAGGACACGTCCAGTCCAGAGCTTACCACCGATGATAGAGGCAGCGGTGCAAAGGGAAAACTGCTTGATGACTCTTCTACGAGTCAGTTCCGCGATTGGTTGAGTTGTACTCATGGTGTCAGACTCTCACAAAGCAGTCTGCTTTAAACAGTAAAATCAATGAAATCCAAATTTTTGGACACCAAAGTCGCGGCGCTAAAATCGGGCTGGAAACGGAAGATGTTTGGGAACACCGTGGAAAGTTGGTCATCTGAGAGACCAAACCATTTGGCGATCATGGCAGCTTTTTGATCTACCGCCGTGGTGGGAATCCAGAGCCCGCGATTGGAAGTCGTGGCATCAATCCCGCCGCCGACCGTGAGATCGGGAAAGGTTCCCAAGATTTGACCACCCTTCACCGCACCGCCGCAAACAAAGCTGTTACCACCCCAAGCATGATCAGACCCCCCAGTGGCATCATTTTTGTTCGGTGTGAAAGTACGATTGAAATCAGAAGCAGAAAAAAGCATGACTTTATCCCACATACCGATGGCCTTCATGCAGTCAGAGAAGGCTTTCACACTACGACTCAGGTTATTGATCAGGTTATATTGCCCTGCATTGACGTTGGCGTTGGGGATCTGGGATGTGTGTGTGTCCCAGCCTCCGACTTGCACAAAGAAAATCTGACGTGAGTTGCTCAGCAAACTGCGGCCCTGAATAAGCCTAGCGACGACTTTCAACTGATTCGATAAGTCTGTCTGACCAAAACCCGCAGGGAACCAATTGCTAAAATGCGTGTCAATCACGGCATTGTTAGGAGACGCTGTTTGAGCCAGCGCATTTCCGACGAGACCTTCTGTGTTGCGCGCAGTTTTTGGTACGTTCACATAGTTTTCATCAAAGAGGCTATCATGGCTAGCTGCGAGCACCTGCTCCAAGGCACGAAGACGCCAGCCGGCACTGGTATTTTGATAGTTTGTGCCTGTCAGTGGATCCACGCTGCCTGTTAGAGAGCCGATGCCCGCCAATGGGTTGTATTTCGTCGCGCCCAAGGCAGCAGGATTCGTGTAATCGGGATTCCGAGCTACATCACGTAAAGCAGCACCATAGTTTGTAGAGGGACTGCCACCAGAGAACCCAGAAAGCGGCGTAACGGCACCCGAGGAGTTCATGAAATAGGGCTGCTCTGAAAGACCCACCTGAAAACTATTGGCGCCAGCAATAGAAACACTGACACCTAATTCACCGGAATTCATTCCTGCAACGATGTCTGCGACGCGCCCGCCCCAGCCATTTCGGAAGGGTTTATCAGGAATGGATGACTGCCACTGCACCTGCTGATCGCTATGTGAGAATAGCTGAGGCGGCTTGGAGGTCGTGCTGAGATTAAAGTTAGCACGAGTGACCCCTGGACGAGTCAGGGTACCAATGTTCGTAAAGAATGAGAGGTCGCCACTGTCGAAGAGTGTCTTCAGCGGATACGCGCCGGGATGAACAGCTAGGTCGTTTTTAGTGTAGCTGTTCCCCAGCGTGGATCGGCTTGCTGGATCATAGGCCGTACTGCCTGCGGTACCATTGATCGGCGTGATGCGGGATGTCACAGCATCCGTGACGATGGCTGTGCCATTGAAGTAACCATTGTTCACTGGAGGTGTGAAGTCATATTGCGCATTCGGGATGGCTAAAACTCCGCGACCTGTTTCATAATTAGTGCGAGCAGCCGATCCAGCTGTGCCTCCTGGCATAAGGAGATTGTTGGAATCATTACCACCATTGAGGAATAGGCAGATCAATGCTTTATAGTCACCCGCCCCCTGAGCAGCAGCTGAGCCGACCAGCTTGAGTTGAGCCAGCGTATTGACCATGCTTGTGATTCCAAGGCCTGCACAAGTTGTCTGGAGTAAGAAGTCACGGCGGTTTGGTTTGCTACGGTCTTCTGATTTACGGATAAAGATATTCATAACTTAGATGATGCGAAATTTTGATCTTCGAGTTTAGATTTCTCAATGAGTTACTAGTCCTGGTGCCCCAACTGTCATGAGATAGCCTGCCCATCGGCAGCGATCACGCACATCATTGGCGAAGGTGTCTGTTGGCGGAGATTTCGGATTAAAGGTAACCTCTGGCGTGTAACGCGTCGTTGCAGTCAAGCTATTGCCCCCACTGTGAACATAGATAGCTTCCATGATTGCCTGTCTAGCATTGATCGAAGGAAGCGGAACGGGCGCAGGTTGGTTTGGCTCGATCAAAATGGGGTTGCGGGCCTTCATGCTGCCTCCGCTAAACCACAGATCCATTTTGTCGATCATCACCTTGGTGGCCGCCCAATGGGCATTTTGCACTCGCGTATTATCAGTGGCTGATGGAGTCGTCGGGAAAGGATTTGGAATGACGCCACCATAAGCAGCACGCAGGTTTGAATAGAACGTATCGCGATAAAGCTGAATGCTTTCACTGTAGTCGATGACGATGTTATCCTTCTGATTGCTGGTACCTTGATCATTGACGAAGTAGCCATTCGTTTTGCCAATCTGTGGCGGTGGCACATAGAATGCGGGCGGGTAGAGCGACAGGGTCACACTTGTGCCAGCAGCAGGCTGTGTGTTGAGTCTGATGATGACGCTATCCCCAGTCGTGCTGCCCTCATTAATGATGGTGCTACCACCAGTATGAGCGATGTCGATGCTAGGCGTGTCATTGTCCCAGATCTGTGCCGTATGGGTCGGCACGCTCAGATTGCTGTAGAGTGGATCCGTGCTACTGACGCTGTGTGTGACGATGCCATTATGCGTCACCGTTTCGATCGTGGTATCATTCACTGCCGTCAAAGTAACCACCTGTGGCACATTCCAAGGATTGGCCCCAGCACTGGTCGTGAAAGTCAGTGAGGGTACACTCGCAGTGATTTGCGCGTCGGGCGTGATAAAGACGGTCACGTCCGCAGTAGGTTCAGCACTCAGCGTGATTGTGTAACTGTCTGTGACTCCATTTTCTGTTAGCACCGTACTGCCTTCTGTCGGCTGCACAGACACACTTGGACCGTCATTGTCATAGATGGCGCTGACCAGTGTGTTCACAGGCTTTGCATTAAAGAATGCATCTGCACTAGCGACTGTGGCGGTCACCTGCCCCCAATGAAGAATGGGTTCCATCAATTTATCATCCGCAGAACGGACAGTCACAGTCTGGGCAACATTGAAGGTGCCAGTGCCTGTAGCTCCTGGAATAAAGGTCACTACATTGGGGGTGACTGTCAGCTGGCTATCTGGCACAAAGGTGATCGTGACATTGGAGGTCGGCGCCTGACTCAATACCACGGTGAAGGTATCTGCATTAGATGTCACTCCGTTTACGGTGGCACCACTTTCTGTCACGCTGGTTGATCCGCTACTTTCAGTAATGCGCACGACATTGTTGGCCACGGTCAGGTCATTGTCTGTGATAATCCCAGTGACTGACGGAAGACTGCTGAGCGCACTGTATTCAGCGGCACTTGTGGGACTAATGCTATGGGTGATCGGAGAAAGATGACGTAGCTCTGAGATGGCATCATTCACTGGCAGCACTGTCACCGTCTGCGCTGTGCTCCAATTAGCAGGCGTGAAATTTAAGGTAACAGTCGCAACTGTCGGTGTACCAGATTTGCTAACAAAGAGTTGGCTACCACCGTTAACAATGACGTCCACATTCCCAGTGGGTAACTTTGTGAGAACTACTGTGTAACTGTCTGTGGTGGAGCTGCCTTCCGTTACTGCTGTCGTGCCACTGCTTTCGACCACGCTGATTCCTGGGCTATCATTGTCTGTTACTTGCACCATCACAGGCGGCGCGGATAGGCCATTGAAATAACTATCCGTGCTGGCGACATTGAAGCTGACTGAACCCATGTGCAGTGCGGCCTCTACATTTGTATCATCGACTGCTGTAACGGTGACTGTTTGAGCTATTGTATATGCACCTGTGCCTGTAGTAGCCGAGTTAAAACTCAGGCTGGCAGGAGAAACAGTGACCTGACTGCTTGGATTCAGTGTCACCGTGACTGTCGTTCCTGTGGCTGGAGCGCGCGGCAATAGAACGGTAAAGGTATCACTCAGATTCGGTGTCCCACCTGTTCCTACAGTGCCACCTTCTCTGACTTGAGTGAAGATGTTTGTTTGGGCAATGGTCAATGGCGGATCATTGTCGTCCACCGTAACTAAAACGACAGGTGAAGAGCTGCGATCATAGACAGGATCAGAACTCACAATCGTGTGCGAAATCGTGGCAGTTCCTCTGGTTTCCGCTGTGCCATCATTAGTGGTAGAGACAGTAACGGTGACGGCAGTGTTCCAGTTCGTTTCATCAAAAGTAAAGGGCCCCGCAGGCGTAACTTGAACTCCCGTGGAGGAAGAAGTCAGGGAGACCGTGGCCGTCGTTCCAGCCTTGAGTTTACGGGCGAGGGAAAGAGTGTACGTATCATTGTTTCCGTCTTCATTCACAAGCGTACTACCACCACTTTCCGTAATGACGAGACGTGCGTCATCATTGTCGATGATGACGGCAGAAAGATTGTTGCCACTGCTGCTACCATTGTAATTCGTGCCAGCACTTTGTGAGTAGGCGGCAAAGCCGACAGTATGCAGGCCTTCATTGCTATAGTCGTCTAGGGCTGACACTGTGACTGTTTGATCAACACTCCAAAGGTTAGAAGTGCCACTGGGTTCAAAGGTCAACTGAGCTGGAGTGAAGCGCAGTCCATTACCGCCGAGAGTCACACTGACTTGGGCATTCGGAACACTACGCAAACGCACCGTTACGGTGTCTGTTAGATCCCCATTTTCAGTGACGCGTGTCTCACCACCAGTGTGAGACAAGATAATGCTGTTATCGTCATCCAAAATGCTACCGATCACAGGTTGAATAGGCAGAGTTGTGATATAGCCACCGGTTGCCGAGGAGACAGTGTGAGTGATGGTTCCTGTATGGTTACCTTCACTGGTTGTATCATTATTGCCACGGACGACGACGCCCTGCGGCACATTCCAATTCGTCGTGGTGAAGGTTCTAGTTGTGGTGCCCGTAGTGAAGGTAGTGCTGATCGTTGTGTTGTTCGTGCCTGAAGGGGCCCCATTGATTCCGAGTTGACCATTCGAGGCACAATTGATGACAACATTCGCTGTGGGTGGCTTGGTCAGGACGATGGTATAAGAGTCTATTCCAGCCTGGCCGGCCGTGGTGTTATTCGTTTCAGAGACATCGGTCGTGCCTCCAGTTTGAGTAATCAGCACACCTAGAGCATTATCATTATCGACGACATTAACGGTCTGCATTGGCGTAACAATGGCGTGGTAGTTTGCAGCAGTGCTTGTGGTCGTCAGAGTCACGGCATCATTGCCACTTCCAGTGTCTTCCACATCAGCATCATCGACTGCGGTGATGGTGACAGCTTTGGCAATGCTCCAATCAGCATCAGTGTAGGTTAGGGTTGCTGGGCTGATCGTTATTTCCGAGTTAGCCGCTGTTAAATCCACTGTCACCGTCGAACCAGCCGCGGGTGGGCAGCTCAGCATGACCGTAAAGCCATCCGTAGTGCCGCCTTCTTGAACCCAATTGTTACCGCCAGTCTGGGTGATCACCAGTTGCTCATTTTTGAGTTCATTGTCGACAAAAGTCAAAGGCACAGTCGGCGTGGCAACCCCCGCGTATCCAGCCGCGGTTCCACTCACCGCGAAGCGCACATTGCTAGCGGCCATCTGGGCGATCCGCTGATCATTGACTCCTACCATTGTCAGCGTGATCCCAGTATTCCAATTGTTGGCATCGAGAGTGATAGAGGCTGGCCAGCCCATGAGTGTGGTCCCACCGTTGGTGGAGAAGCGTGCCGCTGGAGTTGCCCAACCATTACGGAAGATGAAGTCTGCGCCACTGACGCCTGGCTGCGCTGTCATCCCTGCCAATTGCATCCAGGTATAGTTATAAATCAGATTTAACTTGGAAACCTCCGCAGCCTCTGTGGCGATCTGTAACTCTGGCGCAAAGAGACCGGCCTGCGCCATATTGCCAGGAACAATGTAGTCGGGTAAGAACCAGTTAAACACACTCGGCGCATCCTGCGGAGACTGTCCCAGCGTGGAGCGCAGACTATCAATACGAATGCGGAAAGGTCCATCTGGCCAACCCAGAGGCTTTGAAGGTGGGTTGGCGTTTGCCAGACTGAACTTGGCATGTTCAGCTGCCGAATAACCACCTGTCATAGGAGCATCTAAATCAGAGAAACCCGTTTTCATGTCCCTAAGCAGGCTTACAGGAGCACCTGAAAAGGCCCGGAACTGCCGCAAAATAGAGGCAAAGTGCACAAGTGGCTCTTTCACTTTACCAAAGGAGATGGAGGTATCCGCAAGCTTGAGTGAGCGTGCCTCCCAGTCCAGCAAGATGGCTTTGATCACCGGCCCTAGAAGCCCGTTATTTTCACGATACACTTTCTGAACACGGTAAATGTAGCCCGCACTGGGATTGGAGGTAACAAGGCGTTGGATAAGCCAGCGTGAAATATTCACTGGGGTATTAGTATGGCCGGGGCTACCCTGTGAACCGTCACCATAAGTCGAAGCTGAGGCCACACCTGCAAGAACGTCATGCGCCTCTCTGATCTCCGCAGCAGCTAGGTCATGCACCGCAGCATCAGATGTCGGTGACGTGGTCGTCACAGTTTTGGGGGTGATGAAGTACTCACCATGTTTTCCTGAGAGGAGTGTTTTGGCATTAAAATCATGGTAAATCGTGGTGCCAATGCGTCCTATCGTTTTCATCGGATAGACCCAGGCTGCTTGCCAGTAGAGATGCCCATTGTCTCGGCCAAACCAAGTGTTATTGGGCGTGCCATTCATGTAAATAGTCGGGGAGATGCGCTGCGTCGTATTCGTCAAACTCCCATACTGTCCAAGCACTTGAGTTGTTGCATTGCCATGACGTGCGCCGAAGGAAAAACCTGTGAATACTCGCGCCAGGGAGGAGATGTCATTGTTATCATACGTCGCAATTGGCAGCCCTTCGGAGTCTAGCTGTAAGCTACCATCTGGGTGGCGCAGCACGAGCCCGATGGAAAAGAGCTGCATGATTTCACGCGCATAGTTTTCATCAGGACTAATGATCAAGCCGCCGCCAGCGTCATAAGAGGCGCGGTTAGCCACGCTGGTCAGATAAACACCCATCATTGGATTAAGAGAGACGTTTTCCAACAACGTGCGGTATTTACCAAAAGCACCGCTTGCCAGCATATCCCAGTAGTTCGCAGTTCCATAGCCCCAGGAGTTTACGGTGGCATCACGTTCTGAAATAACGCAGATTTCATGCAGAGCCTGAGCTACCCGTTGACGCACATGATCTTTACTCTGCAAAATCAGAGTCCACCATTCGCGCCGACGATTCGGTGAATCGCCGTTACCACCGCTGGGATTGTTATTGCCTGGTGCATTGGTATCTGGATTACCAGCGTTTGCCATCGGCATCCCATTCACATAAGTCACACCAATGCTACCGCCATTGAGCTGCGGGTCACTGCTGAAAGTGATCGGTTTATTGCCGCGCAGAGCAAATTCCTCCATATCTGCGGCTACCATCAACTCTCGCAGACTGAGCTGCGGCGTCTGGCTGATGTCCATTTGCCGATCCAGCCAATTGGACAATCCATTAATGTATGTCCCGCCACTGGCGATTGCAGTATCACATTCGGTCCTGATTTCATTGTACAGAGCTGTCGTGCCGCCAAATGTAGCCTGACCCATGAAGCGCCAGATCTCCCGCTCCAGAGCGTCTCCGACGGGTGCCTGCCAAGCTGCGCTACCGAGTGCTGGGGACAAAAGATCGTCATTATTGGGATCAAAACTGACAGAGCCGACGACCTTGTTAAAGAACCCAAAAAGCTCCTTATCTGGGTAGTCAGCGCTACTGACAGCACAGCCTAAGCTACCATTCCCCAAAGCCGCGAGAAACGCCTGATCTGAATATAGAAAACCAGGCTTGTATTCGACATTGTAATTGAATCCTGAGACCTGTCCATTTGGTAGTGCTGGGGCTAGGTCATTGTTTGGGCCATACCTAATATAGGCTGTGTTTTGATCAGAACTAAGGTTGTTAAACACGATTGAGATAGAGGCTTTCGTGTTGTCACCATTCACAAGTGCTGTGGCATAACCACTGGCAGTTGAGATGGCTCCAGACTCACGACCAAGATAGGCTACATATAGCGTGCGGTTATTCGAGTCTGCTGGATTGGCATCACTGATCTTCACCACAGCTGAGGCACAGGTTACATCAGCGGTTTGACCTGGTGCATTCACGCAAACGGTGAGCATTTCAGGCACTTCGGCTTGATTGTCTAAAACAGGCACTACTTTCGCGACCTCGACTGGCGTTGTAATGCCTTGATTAGCTGGCAAAGTAACGGTGTTAGTAGACACGTTAGCCATGTTTTTGAAAACAAAATCCACCGTATCCGCATTGCTCTTTGCCGGATCAGCCGACCCTATCGTTGAACTTAAGGTCAACTTCAAAGGCATACTGCCAACACTTCGCTGAAGCCTCACCGTCGCTGCTGTGCCTTCTTTTTCCAGTGCTATATTCACACCCGCTGAAGCTTTGAGTGAAAGTAGAGATTTGAGTGTATCCAAGTCATTAGCGACACCACCTGAGGCATTATTTGTGCTGTTACCTGTCTGCGGATCACTACCTGTTTTGAACTCGCTCCAGTCAGAAATTCCGTCCCCATCTGTGTCACGATCCTTGGACTCCAAGCGGTAGAATTTGCGTGAGCTGGCTGGCTTTGTGAAGATGATGGAATCATTGCCATCAGCAGTGGCTAATTTGCTAGCGCCACTGACCCTTGTCCAGGCTGTCCCAGGTTCGCTCGGCGAGGGCCCGCCTGGCGTGCTGGATTCCCAGACTTGATATTCTTTTCCTTTCTTAGCTTGGAAGTTCATCACCACACCACCAGGTGAGATAGTCATGTCTCCGACTTTCAGGCAATCATTCGGATTGCGAGGGTTTGATCCGATGACGCTTTCAATATAATTAGAGCATCCGTCATTATCCTCATCACCCGAAGGGCTCAAGCCCCAGGCATTATAAAGAGACTGCCAGACATCATCCAGTTGATCAGCTGTGCCTTGAGACGGACCGGTAGAATAGTCATCTATGATGGCCTGCGCGGTATTTACAGCCAAGAAAAAAATACAGAGATGAACGAAAATGAAGTAGCGCATAGAAGATTGGTCGAAGCAGCTTGGTTGGACCTGCCTCGAATATTTCCCCTTAAACTACTGAAAACCAGCCTCATTGGGAAGGATAAAATCTCTAATCTCCACCATTAGCTGGTGCCGTAGCACCAAAACCCGCCGGACTTGGATTCAAAATCAAATCATCCTGCGTAAACATTTGCTTGTCAGGGCCAGCGGAGCGAATCTCCATTTGGCTGCTAGAATTCGGATGAAACCAAAACGGCGTGCCCCAGCGGTCGATGAGCTGCCCATCTCGGATGGCCCGGTGATTCCTTGGGAATAGCTGACCTGGCCGCGTGGCATCTGCCACTCCAATCAAGGCCGCAGTGATGTCTCCATTGCCACCGATGGGCATGCCCTCTTTAAAAGCCTTTCCATAAAGCGTGAGGAACTGCTGCACGATTTCAAGATCACGTTCAGGCGGGTTTTCCTGGTTGTGCAGTTCATCCGCCATTTTTTGATGCTCAATATCCACCGGCGCAGCGGCTGAGCCCCTGATGGCCTGAGAAGGCAGAGTAGCCGAGGGGATCGGTTGTTGGATCCCCACTTCCTTTTTTTTCACACCGTTTGTCTCCGCCTGGGTTTCTACCCTGCTCCTAGAACTAAGCATCCAGGCTAAGAGCAAAGCCAGAACCAATAATAGCAGAAGATAGAGTCCTGAGCGCTTGGAAAGAGTCACGGGGCCACTTATGGAGAAAGGTGCTTCACGTCAAATGGCGTAGTCAATGAAGTCGAGATTCGTCCCAGTGCCAAAGCGGGAGAGATTGGGGAAAATAACGTCGATACCACTCGATCCGGAAGGCACCCCCATCCATTGGGCGATCTTTGCAGCGTATTGATCGACCGAAGTGCTGGGAATCCAGCGTCCGCGATTGCCCGTACAATCGATACCTCCATTGGTCGTGAGGAGAGGAAAGGTGCCGTAGATTTTTTTACCTTTGATAGCACCACCGATCACAAAAGCGTGGCCACCCCAGCCATGGTCAGAGCCACCGGTACTGTCTGTTTTATTAGGTGTTAGAGTGCGGGTGAAGTCAGAAGCACTGAAGCCCAACACATCATTCCAAAGTGCCGCTCCACCAAACTGATGTCCGTTGATCGCATCGTGGAAGGCTTTGACAGATTTGCTCAAGGTATCCAGCAAGGCATGATGACCTGCGGCCGTGTTTACACCCGTATTCGTATTGTTTGTAGCGATCTGTGAAACATGGGTATCATAACCGCCCTGCTGAGAGAAAAACACCATCCGGTCATTGCCCGGCTTGCCATCTGCGAGCAGTTTTTTATTTCCAATGATGAGTCGGGCAATCATCTTGAGCTGATTAGCAAAGTCATTATTGGCAGCCGTCGCGGAGTTATTAAAAGCAGCCGTGAAATAGCTATCTAACGATGCGCCAGTAGTGCCATCCGTATAAACGAGCGCATCAGAAATCAGTCCCTCGGTCAGACGAGCCGATTTGGAAACAGCCTGATGTTCTCCATCCAGCAGGTTAGCATGATTCATGGCCATAAGCTGCTCTAATGCACGCAACCTCCAGCCTGCGGCCGTATTGGTGGCTGAGCCAATGGTACCAGTGGTGAGGTAATTATTGGTGCCAGAGAGAGGGTCATACCCGGCAGTACCGCTCACAAAGGGTTTCTTGGAGACATCCACTAAGGCACCGCCATAGTTGCTGCTCGGGGAGCCCCCCGTGAATCCGCTGAAAGGCGTAGCTCCACCCGTGCCGACCACATAAGGCTGCTCCCCCACACCGACCTGGAAGCTATTCACTCCAGATAGTGACACGCCAATAGCTAAGCCTGCAGATGTGGCATTGTATCCAGCACTCGGATTCACCAAGAAATCAGAAACACGCCCACCCCAGCCTGTGGTAAAAGGCTTATCTGGCACGGAGGACTGCCACTGCGTCTGCTGATCTGAGTGGGAGAAGAGCTGCGGCGGCTTGGCGCTTGGCGGTAGTGAATTAAAGTTGGCACGCGTGACACCTGGCTGAGTGAGGGTGCCAACATTGCAAACGAAGCCGAGTTTACCTGCATCAAAAAGAGTCTTCAAAGGACCACAGGCGGGATGCAGGGCAAAGTTGTTATTCGTGTAGCCAGGAGATGGATCAAAGGCACCGGCATTATCTGGTGTGATACCTGTGGCAGAGAGTGAACTCAGAGACAGTCCCAGACCACCGAGACCTCCTTGATACGTTGGCGTGCCACGTCCCAAGACGTAGTCCGCGCGCGCTTGGGCACCAGTTGGAATGAGGAAGTTATTGGAGTCATTCCCACCATTGAGGAAGAGACAGACCAGCGCTTTAAAGTCACTAGCACCGCCAGCGGCATTCGCCTTGGAAGCGGCCCCAATTAGGGTCAGTTGAGAAAGTGTATTCACCACGCTGGTGATCCCGAGACTGGCACAGGTACTCTGCACCATGAAGTCACGGCGGTTCGGCTTGCTGCGATCAAGAGTTTTGCGGAGGAAGATGTTCATAGCAGTGAAAGGTAGAAATTAATGGGCTGTAATCGCCGCAGGAGCCACGGAGACCAGGAAGGCTGCAAAGCGGCAACGATCACGCACTTGGTCAGTAAAGGTCGTGCCTGCACTAGATAAGGTGGTAGTAGCGTAGGCGTTTAAGATAGCGTCAATGATCGGCTGTCTCTGATTCGTCGGTGGAACCGTAGCTGCCGTTCCGTCAGGCCATTTCGCTTTCATTCGCCCACCACACCACCAAAGATCCAGCTGATCGATCACCGCCTTAGTCCCAGCTAGATGGAATGTAGGCGCATTCGTGGTCGTCTCAGTCGCAGCACCTCTCGCCGCCTGATAAGCAGTCGTATAAGTAGCACTCAGCTCCGTCCAATCAAAGAGCATGTTGTCACGCTGCTGAGTACTGTTGGGCAGATCATTGGCAAAGTAACCGAACTGCTGCGCCAGATAACCATTGGGCCGCGCATGTTTTTGCGTCACAATAGTCACTGTCACATCTGCTGTCGGTGCCCCACTCAGAGCGACGGTATATGTCGCCGTGCCACCTTCGGAAACAGAAGTCGTCGGCTGAGAAATCACAAGCCGACTGCTGACGTCGTAAATGCTGATGCCTGCCAGCGCACCTGTATTGGCCGCGCCATAGCCGCCAGCCACATTCGGAGTACAAGTCAGTGTATAGGTCGCTGGGATGCCTTCGACGACAGCGTCATTGACAGCAGTGACGGTGAGTAGCTGTGGTAGATTCCAGTCTGTCGTGGTGAACGACAAGTTGGCTGGTGAGAAGGTCACTTGTGAAGCAGTGTTTAGCGTCGGCGTCACTGTCACGGTGGCCGTCGGCTTCTTGCGCAGCATCACATAGACCTGATCACTATTCGGAGCACCGGACTCATACATCACCGTACTGCCGCCTGTATTGAGGACATAAATCGCATTCGTGCTTTCGTCATCGTCACCAATGATGGCGTTGACACTGGGAACACTGAAGGTCGCGTAATTTGTATCCGTCGTCGAGATCCTGTGCCCGATAAAAACAAAGCGGTTGTTGTTATTGGTGGTATCATTGGCCAGCGTGACGGTCACAGTTTGAGGCGTATTCCAATTCACTGGAGTAAAGACCAGCGGCGCGGAGAAAGTGACCAGATTTGTTCCTGTGATTCCCGTTAGCGGATTGTGGGCTTGCGGGGTGATTGTCACATTCGCTGTGGGCTTAAAGCCGAGCGCGATGGTGTATGTATCTGTATTCGTCGAGCCTTCTCCGAGTCGAGTGAAGCCACCGCTTTCCACGACATTCACCATGGCCGTGCCCTTCACATCATTGTCACCGATCGCCACAGTCACCGATGCTAGATCCGTGAGCAAATAACCACCCGCCGAGCTAGACACATAGTTGATGGCAGAAGTGTGCACATTTTCGATATCGCTATCATCCACTGCCGTCACCGTGATGACTTGGGGCACATTCCAGTTCGCTGGGGTAAAGGTCAGGTCAGTTGCTGATAGCGTGATTTGTGATGGATTGTAGCTGGCGGAAAGCACCACATTCGCACTCGGCGCACGGCGCAAAATGACGCTATAACTATCGGTGAACCCGCCTTCCACGACTTTGGTCACATTCCCTGATTGATAAACTGAAATCAGTGAACGGGCCTGATCGTCATTGTCGATGATCCGCACTGGAATGGCTGTACTCAGACTAGTGTAGGGTGCTGGCTGGGAAGCATTCGTCGTAATGTTAATCGTGTCTGTATGCACTCCCTCAACCGTTGTATCGGCCGCCGACATAATGGTGAGCGTCTGAGGCACGGTATGGTTGGTATCAGTAAAGGTCAGCGTCTGCGCAGAGGTGCTCGTGCTACCATCAGCAAAGGCAAACTGCACCTGCGCACCTGCACGCGCCACGGAGACCGTAACCGGAGATCCAGCCGCCGGCGCGGGCCCTGTGAGCCTGACTTGCAAGGTATCTGTGCCTGCATCCTCCGCCACGACGACATAGTTCGTGCCAAACAGTTGCCCCGTTGTAGTCCCAACGAGTCGTGAGGTTTCGTTGTCGTTCACGGCCAAAGCAATGTCTGGCGCGATGGTGCCATTGTAGCGCGCATCTGTGCCCGCTTGAATGGTCACTGTATTTGCCACGATCATATTCATGATTGCTTCTGCCGTTGTGTCATCCGTAGCTGTCACAGTGATCGTATTGCTTGTCGTACGATTCCATACCGTTGCACCAGCAGCCTGACTAAAGTCTAGACTGGTTGGGTTAAAGCTGATCTGACCAGTGCTGGTCGCATTGTTAAAGAAGGCAGAAGGAGTCACCCGCACCGTTGCTCCCGTGAGCGGGCTCGCGGCCAAACCAACAGTATAAATAAAGGTGCTTCCACCTTCCGTGACACTGCCACTCACAGGTGTGATGGTAACAGCTGGATTTGCGGCTTCATTATCACCGATAGAGATGGTGAAAGCCGTGGAAATATCTGTATTCACATAACCACTTCCACTAGCACTGTAGAACAGATTGGAGGAATGAGCTCCTTCAATGACTGCATCATCAGTAGCGGTCACTGTCACGACTTTCGGCGTCGCCCAATCATTCGCATTAAAGGTAAGCGTATTCGGAGAAAGCGTAATCTGACCTGCATTGGTGAAGTTCGGAGTCAGCGTGACCGTGCCGGTTGGTTGACGGCGCAAATGAACCTCAATGGTGTCAGTCATGCCGCCTTCGATGACGCGCGTGTTGGTATTGGTCTGAGCAACCGTAATAGCATTGGTAATGATGTCATCATTATCCAGGATTCGCAGTACTTGCGTCATGCTCAAGCTTACAAATCCAGCTGCAGCTGAACTAGGAGTGGTCAGCGTGATCGTATCCGTCGTGACACCCTCCGTGAGGAAATCAGCCACTGGCGTGAGCGTGATCGTCTGTGCAGCATTGACAGCCGTGAAGCTCAATGTGAGTGAAGCCGAAGGTGCGCCGCCATTACTGAACAGCGTCTGACCCGTAGAAGTCAGTGTCACACTGACCGCAGAGGCTGGATTGCTCGGTCCGACGAGAGAGACGTCAATCGTATCCGTGCCGGCATCTTCCGTGATAACCGTGTTTGATCCAGACTCCGTCACCGCGATTCGATTCGCCGTGCTATCATCATCATTCACCGTCACGGTGATGTCTGGGGCAACCATGCCATTGTAATTGATATCCGCTGTCCCAGAAACCGTCGTTGCATTTTGCACCGTCAGAACCTGCGTGGGCTCTGCCGCAGTATTGCTCGTGCCTGTGATTGTGATGGCCTTCAAAGTGCCCGCTACATCGGCATTCGTGAATGTCACCGTAGTTGGAGTAAAGGTGAGCTGCGTCGTATTCGTGACCCCATTGAGCACATTTAAGAAAGCCGACGGCGTAACCACGACTGAGGTGCCTACAGGCGGAGTCGTGCCCAGGGAAACATTGTAGACGAGGCCGGCGCCACCTTCCGTGATCGTCCCGTTCGTGGCACTCACATAGACGGCTGGCCTGCTGGCTTCATTGTCACCAATACTGCAGGTGACATTGGCTGTATCACTCGCGCTAAAATTCCCGGAAACATTCGAAGTATAAACAACCGTGCTCGAATGTGCACCCTCGGAGATTGCATCATCAACAGGCGTGACGACCACCGTTTGCGGTATGTTCCAGTTGCTCGGAGTGAAGATCAGTGTCGGTTTATCCACCGTCAGCTGGTTTGCCGAGCCAAAGGTCGCCGTTAGGGTGACATCCGCGATAGGCGCACGACGCAGAGCTACTTCAATGCTGTCTGTCATACCACCTTCAATAACACGCGTGGCATTGTTAGAGGCCACGATCTGCACGCCAACACCAGGCGCTCCATTATTCATGTCATCATTATCGAGGATGACCACTGGCAGGCTGGCATTCAGATTGGTAAAACCTGCCGCAGATCCAGCAGCCGTGGCTGCCAGGACGCTGTCGTTCGTGATCGGCTCAGGCCACGTGTCATTCACCGCCGTGACCGTCACCGAAACAGGTGTATTCCAATTCGCAGTCGTAAAGGTAATCGTCGCTGGGCTGTAGCTCAGCTGCGCCGAGCCGATCAAATTCACCACCACATTCGAAACCGGTGCCGCAGGTCCAGCTAAAGAAACATTGATCGTATCTGTAGCACCACCTTCCGTCACTGTCGTATTACCGCCAGTCGCAGCTAGCACGATAGCAGGTCCAGTATCATTATCCGTGATCGCCACCACCACATCCGCCACAGGTGAGTTAGTATAACGTGTATCTGTGCTAACGGCTGTGATCACGATGCCTGCGCTATGTGGACCATCGATCACACTGTCATCAACTGCCGTGACCGTCACCGTCTGTGCAACACTCCAATCGCCAGGTGTAAACGTCAGCGTAGAAGCAGACAGGTTTAGTTGTGAAGAAGGTGCCACCAAGCTGAAAACCACATTGCTCGTGGGCTGCCCAGAAAGTGCTATCGTGAAGGTATCATTCGTCGGACCTGCTTCATTCACGGCTGTGTTACCACCTGACTCGGTCAGTACCACACCAGCAGAAGAATTCAGGTCGTCATCACCAATCGTGCAGACAAAGTTAAAGGCTGGCGGATTATTCGCCGTGCTATCATAACCGCCGCCCGCAAAGGTGTAGCGGATCGGACTAGCACGCGTCGGCTCCACAAAAATGTCGTTATTCCCAGCGACGGTGACCGACTGAGGGATGTACCAGTTAGCGACTGTAAACACAGGGTTTCCGATGCCAGATACATCTCCGCTGGAGCCGATCCATGTCGCCGTCACATCTCCTGTCGGTGCTTTATTCAGACATACAAGATACTGACTCGTCATGCCGCCCTCCACCGCACGGATATTGGAGCTACCTCCATACGCAATGAAGGTAAAGCCATTCACCGTGTCGCTATCATTGTCATTCACCCGCACCTGCAGCGTCGGCGTTGCCAGCGCGTTGTAATTTCCATCCGAGGAAGCAGTGGAGAATGTGATCGGGATAAACTGTACTCCCTGGCGGGTGCTATCATCCACTGAGGTGATGGTAATCGTCACCGCCGTCGTATAAGTTGCTGGCGTAAAGGTCAGCGTCGAGGTGGCAGAGGCACCGGTGGTAACACTCGTCAGTCCTGTACCAGAAAGCGTGAAGCGTGTGGAATCAAAGCCCAATGTGACCACCACGTTGGCTGTTGGGGCAGATCCTTGGGCCAGCCCCACTGTAAAGGAATCCGTATTGCTTGTGGTGCCTTCACTCACGACACTCACGCCATTGGCACCACCGTTTCCACTCACGCTATTCTCCGTCACAACTAGACGTGTCGTCCCATCATTATCTGTGATCGGCACCACGATGTCCGATACCAGTTCACCATGATACTCCGCATCCGCGCTGCTAATATTATGGCGGATAATCGCAACGCGAGTGTTTAGCGGTGCAGCACCTGTGAGGAAGGCATTCACCACGGCATCTTCCGTAGCTGAGACGGTCACCGCCTGAGGGACATTCCAGTTCGCTGAGGTAAACGTCAACGTGCTAGGCGTGACCGCAGCATCCGTGATCACTGCAGGTGCTCCCGTCGTATAAAATGCCGACCGCACATCGGGTGTCACCGTTACATCGGCCGTGGGTGGTGCTGTGAGCACGACCGTATAAGTGTCCGTCACACCACCCTCACCGACGGCTGTATTTCCACCGCTCTGGACGATGGAGACCAGCTTGCCCATGCTCGTTTCATTATCAGCGATGCTGAAGTTCACGGGAGCCGAATTCAGGTTATTGTAGTTCGCGTCCGCGCTCGCCGTGGTGTGGAAAAGAGACGAACTATGCGTACCCTCTGCATCAAAGTCGTCATAGCCTGCCACCGTCACCGTCTGTGGCGTATTCCAGTTCGCCGCCGTGAAGGTTAACGTCGTCACATTTGTCAGAAGTTCCGGGGCCGAGTTGCCTGCATTCGAAACATAATCATCCAATCCCAGCCCTGGCGTTGCCCCTGTGATACCCATCCAGGCGGATGAGTATAAGCGATTCACGCGATTCACCAAGATCGACTCCGTATTGATCTGAATCTCCGGTGCAAAAAGACCCGCAGCTGCCAAATTACCAGGCGGCACATAGTCAGGTAGGAACCAGTTAAAGACACTCGGTGCCTTCTGGGGTGACTGGCCGATCGTCGTCGTCAGATCAGACATCCGCAGCCGACTTGCCCCAGCTGGGAATTTATTCAGCTCAGATGATGGATACGGCGTGTTCAGCGGACTATCCGTCATGCTGTAGTTTAACGACATCTGATTCAAATTAGAGATCGGTGCATTTGAATACGCTTTCAGGCCGCGCAACATCTCCGTGTAATGCATAAGCGGCTCCTTCACACGGCTCGTCCCAGGGCGGTTATCCGCCAACACGAGTGACCGCGCCTCGTAGTCCAGCAAGATCGCCTTCAGCGTCGTCCCAAGATTCCCACTACTATTCGCATAGGCCTGCGCCACGCGATAAAGGTAGCCAGGGCTTGGGTTCGAGCTCGTTAGCCTTTGAATCAGCAGACGAGACACAAAAACCGAAGTATTCGGATGATTCGAAATGGCATCCAGAGCCAGGCCGATCTCCTTTTCCGCCTCTACATGCGTCGCCACATCACTGAGGCCATTGATGTTTATCAGCGGCAGCTCCGTCTCACCGCGCTTTCCAGCAAACAGCACTTTTGAAGTGGTGGTCGATACATTGTCATTCGCATCCACATATGGATTAAAGTCATGATATGTCACCCCTGCGGCCCTTCCCAGAACCTTCATCGGGTAAAGGTACCCTGCCTGCCACCAACCTTCATTCCCGCCCTCCGTGAAGTTCACAAAGTTCACCCCCTGAATCTCGATCTGCGGGCTCACACGTGCCGTGCTCGGAGCCATGACATTGCCATTCGTCGATAACCGCATCACTGTCGCATTCGCATGACGAGCCCCCGTACAAAAGCCCGTCATCACTCGCGCCAGTTCAGTGATGTCAGTCTGATCGTACGTTGGCATTAGCAGTCCATCACCATCTAAAATCAAACTGCCATCTGGATGGCGCTGCACCAGACCGATGGAAAAGAGCTGCATGATCTCACGCGCATAGTTTTCATCGGGGAAAATCTCCACACCGCCAGAAACATACCGCGCCCGATTACGGATATGGGAAAGATAGATCCCCATCATCGGACTATAGGTGACGTTACCCAGAATCGTGCGGTAACTGCCAAAAGCATTCTGCGCCAACATATCCCAGTAATTTGCCGTTCCATAGTGGCGATCCTGCACCGTCTGATCGTTCTCAGAAATCACCACGATCTCCTGCAGCGCAGCCGCCATCCGTTGGCGCATCTGATCTCGGCTATTCACCACCAGCGTCCACCACTCACGGCGGCGATTGTTATGAAAGGGGTGATTGTTGTTAAAGGTACCGTTCGTCGCCGTCGTCATGGGATTCGTCAGATTCCCCATCGCATCATAACTCGCGCCAAAGCTCTGCCCTGCAAACTGCGGATCATTTCCCGCCCAGATCGGCTTTGAACCACGCAGTGCAAATTCCTCATTATCCGCGGACATCACCAGCGTCCGATAGTTCGGAGACGGCGTCTGGGCCAGATCCATCTGCTTATCAATCCAGGCCGTATAGCCCGCCAGCAGCTGCGCACTTGTCGTCGATCCACTCGTCACCTCACCACCCGCACCACCAGCTGCGATGATCAGATTATTAATCTCCGTATAAAGAGCCGTCGTAGCACCAAACGTACACTGCCCCAGAAAGCGGAACACATCACGCTTCACCTCCGCAGGCGTCAGCGACCCAATCGTAGGCTGCACCAGATCAGGGCGCGCCGGATTAAACGTCGTCGAGCCATTTGCCCGATTAAAATAACCAAAAATCTCCTTCGTCGAAAACAACGACGTCGATATCATCACCGACACATTACCCGTCCGCAGCGCATCCAACATCGCCTGATCACTCGTCACGATCGAGGCTGCCACCACATTCCAGGGCCGTCCAGACACCTGCCCAAGCGGCAGCTGCAGAATATTGTTTTCATTATTCGGCTCACCATAGCGAATGTATGCCGTATTCTGCGCTGAACTCAGACTGCTAAAACTGAGCCCAATAGTCGCACTCGTATGGTCCCCCTTCACGATAGCCGTCGCCACGCCAGAGGCCGTTGTCGCCGCGCCAGCTTCGCGTCCCAGAAAGGCCACATAAAGCTCATTATTGTTCACATTCGTCGGATCAGCATCAGAGATCGTCACCGCCGCGCTTGGCCCCTTAGCCAGAGGCAGACCTGGTAGCCCCAGAGTAATCATCGCCCTTTCCGGCACCTCTTCCACTGGAGACGCCCCGGTGCCATCTTGCACAGGCAGAACATCCGCGAGGAAAGGCGACCCCGTCACCCCCTGACCTGCTGGAATACTAATTAAATTCGTTGTCACCACATCCGCCGCAGATGCTCCACCCTTCGCCGCGGTCAGCGGAGCTGGCACCACCCCTTGAATCGGAATGTTATTTAGCGGCATCGTCCCCACACTTCGCGTCAGTGCGATCTTAGCCGGCGCACTCACCTGAACCGCTGCCGACCGGTCCACCGACTCATAACCTACAGTACTCGTCTCAGCTGCCGTTAGGGATAGCAAGCTGGCCATCACCGCGCCATCCGTCGCTGCCCCGCCAGACGCATTGGTCGGACTCGTTCCCACATCTGGATTTGTGCCCGTCTCACGCTCAGCCCAGTCGCTCACGCCATCATTGTCCGTATCTACATCCGTCACCTCCAGGCGATAAAACATCCTTGTCCCACCCGCCTTCGCCACCTTAATCACCTGACTCGCACTATCCACCGTCGGCACAAACTGCGTTGCCGCATTCACCGGTTCAAGATGGCTCACGACCGTCGTAAAGGCTCCACCAGGAGACGCATCACTCAGCACCCGATATTTTTTTCCAGCCTCAGCCTTGAAAGAAAAAAGAATGTTCCCTGCCGTGATGACCATGTTTCCCACCTTGATACAATCACCTGGGTTACGCGGATCAGTCGCCGCCACCGACTCTACATAGTTTGAGCAGCCGTCCTTGTCCTCATCACCCGCCGGACTCAGCCCCCAACCATTATATAACGACTGCCACACGTCATCCAGTGTATCGGGAGCACCAACACCCGGAGCCGTACTGTAATAATCCGTCGCAGCCGAAGCCGAGCCTGCCAATAGACCAAAAAACAAACCTACCGTTAATACGATAGCAGTGAGCGACTGAGAAAAAGCACGTTTCATAGAAAAGATAGGGTTGGGCAGCCTGTAATTCCGCCAACGTGAATGGGTTGCGATGGCGAATTAAACATCATTTAAACCAAAAATTGTGTTCAACGTCAAGCCAGCAGGTGAAAATGAAAACATCCCCCTCAGCCTGCCCTCATTCCTCCCAAACCTCTCCGTCAACCACAGCTCAGTCAATATTGAAATTATAATAATTACCAAAATTAACCCTTCACCCTTCACCCTTCACCCTTCACCCTTCACCCTTCGCCCTTCGCCCTTCGCCCTTCACCCTTCGCCCTTCGCCCTTCGCCCTTCGCCCTTCGCCCTTCGCCCTTCGCCCTTCGCCCTTCGC
>JAIXOU010000067.1 GCA_027486585.1 Verrucomicrobiaceae bacterium
GATCTTGCCATCGTTTTGGACGGCTATTTGGCTGAGCCTTTGCTGCCACCTGAGCGATTCTTGCCGCATCGCCGTAACGACATCAGATGGCAGGGAGTCGTCCAATCGAAAGGTGAGCACATAACAAGCACCGTCTTTACGCCAATGGGGCAGATGTCTGTTATAGAGGCTGAAGTCTGGATCAGGCACGGAACTTACCGGATCAAATCCGATAAAGTCAGGCGGCAACACTATCTGTTGGGGGATAAACCAACTCATTCAAAAGACAAAGCATGGATCGAGGCTAAATCCACCGTAGCTTAGGAATGGTCGGCGGAAAAGCATGTCGATGATAGCCCTAATTCCGTCGCCGATCTTCCCGACTGGATTGGGGAAGTCGGAGGTCGTGAGAGGTCTGCATCTTCGAAGAAAGTCGGGAAGGTTGGCGGGGGGGGGATTTTGCGTGGTTACATTTTCCATCGCGCCAACCATTCCCAACCTACGGATGGGCGTATCGGAGGCCATAAGAGGTCCGCACCCTCGAAGAAAGTCGGGAAGGTTGTTGAAGGGGCGGGGCGTGGTCATATCTCCAGCGCGCCAACCATTCCCAACCTACGGATTCACGGCTTCCACCAGGCATCCAGCTTGGCGGTGAGTTCGGTGACTTTCGCGGCTTGGTCGCTGGCGAGGTTCTTTTCCTCGGTGGGGTCGGCTTTCAGGTCGTAGAGCTCGACGATGTCGTCAGGCTGATTGGCTTTGTTGGGGACAATGAGCTTGCTGTGGCCGTCGATGATCCAGCGCCATTTCAGGCTGGTGGAGGGGACTTGAATATCGACAAAGTTATGGGTGAAGCACTCGCCGTACAAAGTCTTGCGGGCACTGACGGCGGCGCTGTCGAGCAGGTTAAGGCCGGGCATGTCCTTGGTGGGCTCCAGCCCAGCGGCTTTCAGGATGGTGGGGGCGAAGTCGAGCGATATCGCGAGATCGTCAGACATCTTTGGCTGCACTTTGGCTGGCCAGCGGAACATGATGGGGCTGCGCAGGCCACCGTCGTATTGGCTCTGCTTGGATTTATCGGCATAACGACCAGTCTGGGGATTGGTGATCCAGCCGTTGTCAGAGACATAAACGACGATGGTGTTTTCCCGCAGGCCTTGTTCGTCCAAATGGTTCAGTAACTGACCGCAGGTTTCATCAAACCACTCGACCATGGCCCAGTATTTGGCGATGTGCACGCTGGGGGCTTTGTCGATGTATTTGTCGAGCAGACGCTTGGGCGGTGTGTGTGGATCATGCGGCATCATGGGCGCATACCAGACGAGGAAGGGTTTTTGCTGCTGCTTCGCCTGACCGATGAAGTCGTAGATGGGCTGCATGGTTTTACGTCCGATGTCGAGTCCGGTATCGCCATGGCGTCCGCCCTGAGTCATACCGCTGGTGAAGCCGCCGCGCGAGTAGTGCTTCTGCCACCATTTGCCAGTTTGCAGGCTAAGATAGCCTTTAGCTGCTAAACGAGACGGCAGAGTGCCGGCTTCTTCGAGGTGTTTGCTCATGATCTCGCGTCCGGCATCAAAGAGCGGGCTGGCTTGGAATGCCCTCGGCTTCATCCCAGCGGGTGCGCCGGGATCATTGCTGGTGACTTTATGCTGATGCGGATAGAGGCCGGTGATGATGCTGGCGAGGCTGGGGCAGCAGAGGCTGCTCGGCACATAACCGCGAGTGAAGGTGAGGCTTTCTTTGGCCAGCTTATCCAGGTTCGGCGTCTGAAGGTGGGGATGCCCCATGAAACCGTAGTCACTCCACAAATGGTCGTCTGAGATGATCATGACGACGTTTGGCGGGCTATCTGCGGCGAGGGCGAGGTGTGTGAGGGCGCAAAAGGCGGTTAGAAGGGAAAAAAGACGCATGGGGCCACTCTGAACGTGGAGGTCCTGTGGGATCTAGCTTTCAAATTTAAATTACGTTCATTTGAACATACTCAAAATACAGCTAGCTTTGGCGTTGTGCCTCACTCTGCCACAGTTCCAGTTCTGCGTTGGTTGTTCCTTGATCTGAACAGCTACTTTGCCAGCGTGGAGCAGCAGATGGATGAACGACTGAGAGGCCGCCCAGTGGCCGTCGTACCCATGATGTCGGATGCCACCTGTGCCATCGCTGCCAGTTTTGAGGCAAAGAAATTTGGCGTCAAAACCGGCACCAATATCGGTGATGCCAAACGCATGTGTCCTGGACTCATTCTAGTGCAGGCAGATCATGCCCGCTATGTGGCCTTTCACGAGAAGATCAAGGAAGAGATCGAGCACCACTACCCAATTGAGGTCGTGGGATCGATCGATGAAATGGGCCTACTGCTGGATTCGCGACATCAGGAGGAGTCAGTGGCTCTAGACTTGGCAAGGCGGATCAAAGCTGGGCTGCAAAAGAACGTCGGTGAATGCATCACCTGCTCCATCGGGATCGCGCCGAGCAAGTATCTGGCAAAGCTGGCGAGTGATCTGCAAAAGCCCAATGGGCTTACGGTGCTGCATCTTCGTGACATGCCAGCAAAAATCTCCCATTGGAAGCTGACTGACCTCTGCGGCATCGGTCGGCGCATGGAGCCGCGTTTTCATGCCGTAGGCATACAAACGGTGGAGCAGCTATGGGAGGCTAGCTCACAGGATCTGCATCAGATCTGGGGTGGGGTGGGTGGGGATCGCTTCTGGCGTGAACTCCATGGTCAGGACCTGGGGCATTTTGCCACCCAGCACAGCAGCATTGGGCACAGTCATGTGCTGTCGCCCGAGTTCCGCAAGCCACCGGAGGCAGCGATTGTGGCCAAGCGCCTGCTTTCTAAAGCCGCCAGCCGACTCCGCCGCACGGAGTATCGTACACGCAGCTTAAGCCTAAGCGTACAAACGGAAGATCGTCGTCGTGGCGAGGCCCAGATGCGGCTACCTCAGGGTGTTTCGGACACCTTTACACTCATGCAGTGCCTGGATCAGCTCTGGCCGCAGGTCATGGAACAGATCCGCTGGGGCCGCGTAAAGAAAATTGGTGTCACCCTCAATCAACTGCAATCCACCACTGACCCCCAGCAGATGGAGCTTTTCCCAGAGCTACAAGCCGTGCAGTCAGACACCCAATCACGTCGAGAAAAGCTCTCTAAAATCATGGATCAAGTGAACCAAGACTATGGCCGCGACAGCATCGCACTGGGATTCGTGCCAAATCAGGCCAAGACCTTCTCGGGCACTAGAATTGCTTTCAGCCGCATCCCTGAAACAGCGGAGTTTCAGGAGTGAGTGCCTGCCAGATCACACAAAAAAAATCAGCGACCAAAGCGGTCATAATATTGCGCTTCATACTTTTCGTAGCGCTTGATGAGTTCCGCGTTTTTCGATTCAATTTGAGTGAGACTCGTTTTCACATCCAGAGCGATAGGCATGTACCAGTCCACATTGGCGAAATGCTTTTGCATTTCCTCATTGATGAAAGAGTAACCATGACGAGCGTAAATTTCATTCCGCATGATTTGGAGCTCGTTTGGCAGAAGGTTTTCGACATCCGCTGCTTTAAGGAGCTTTTTTGAGGCCTGGGGATACTGCCCCACTTTAGGGTCGTATTTAAATTTCTTTGCGATCAGATCTAGGGTGACTTTTTCGACGGGTTTCTTCAAGGATTCCCAGTAACCTTTGAGGGCACGAGTTTCAAAATCAATCGTTAGAGTAAAGACGCCATCCTCTTTATGATCACTAGGTTCTTTCGCAACAATGGCAAAATCTCCCTCTGGTAGTCTCTGCCAGGAGCCACTAAAGGCACGCTCGTTAGCCGTCACGATGCTGTAACCCATGACGGTCTTTCCGACGACTTTTTCAATACTCACGGTGATTTTATGTGGCCCAAACATGCCGACATAAGTTCCAATCATCATCGGACTATCTTCATCCTTAGATTGCACGTCGAAGTTATCCGGGACATTTTGAGCACCACATTTTAGCTGCAGGATGGCCAAGCTAAAAACTACCAAGCTGAGACAAAATAAATGGTTTCGTGAAAGACTCATGCGGGTGACTATCGGCATCTAAATGAACAGTCTCAAGATAAAAAAGCCGCGCCCCGCTATCTCCTGGTTGAGACTTTTCAGCAATGCCGCCCTAGCCTGGTTTTCGTGGTTAATGCTGCGCATCACCTTGGAATATATCCCAGTGCGGGACGATGCGGCATTCCTTCAAATCAAGCAGGAGTATCTGCCTATCATGCATTGGAAGCTAGCTTTTTGGATTCATGTTTTCACCAGCATGTTTGCCTTGGTCGCTGGGTTTACACAATTCGCGCCACAACTGACAAGACGATTCCCCAAGGTGCACCGTTGGATGGGAAGGCTTTACGTTTTTAATGTGATCTTTATCACTGGGCCAGCGAGCCTCATCATGGCCTTCTATGCCAATGGCGGCATCAGTTCAAAGATCGCCTTTAGTGTGCTAGCCACTTCATGGATCACCACGACCGCTTTAGGTTGGCGCAAAGCCATTCTTAGACAGTGGATGATTCACCGTGAGTGGATGCTACGCAGCTATGCGCTTACATTGTCAGCGATCACACTGAGAGTCTGGAAATATCTGCTCGTGCTGTGCTTTGAACCTCGCCCAATGGATCTATATCGCCTCGTCGCATGGCTCGGATTTTTGCCAAACGTTCTTTTGATCGAATGGTGGATACGCCGAACAAGACAGGCAAACAGGCGGTCTGATAAGTCGCATCCCCTTGCTCAAGGTTCGTACGTTTATGACCAATCCCCCAAGAGAACCAGGGTTAGATGAATTCCCAGAGCCAATCCAAGTCAAGTTACAAATAATATGCAAAACTTCGAATTTAAACTTTCAATCATTATAGAAATTACATGTGCTATAGGTGGATTGAACGGATTTTATGCATTGTTTCGAATGGCGAAGGATACACCTGCGCGTAAAAACACTATTTATTTGTGTATTTTTTATTTTGTAATGTCAGTAACCTTTTTCGTTCGTGCATTTTGCTTTGAGCGTCAGTAAAGAATAAGATGAGCGTGTGAAGTGATTCGGCGCATTTGGGTCCGTTTGAGATAAGCACATCAAGAGTTTGATCGAAAGCTGGCAGTGATTGGCGCATCTAGATTTCCTGCTTGCTGGGTAGATGGGCTGTCGTAACTTCAGTTCGCCATGGCAGTAAAATACCTCGACCCGCGCAATGACGTTGTCTTCAAGCGCATCTTTGGTCAGCACAAGAACATCTTGCGCTCCTTTCTCAATGCCATGCTCCCGCTGGCAGATGATGGGCAGATCGACAGCCTGGAATATCTCACTCCAGAGCAAACACCAGAAATCCCTGCACTGAAATCCACCATCGTGGACGTGCGCTGCACGGATCAGCAAGGGCGGCAGTTCATTGTGGAAATGCAGATGAACTGGACCAACATGTTTTTGCAGCGGGTACTCTTTAATGCCAGTAAAGCCTACGTGACACAACTGGAGCGCGGACAAGACTACAAGCTACTCAAGCCTGTGTTTGGTTTAGCCATGCTGGATGCGGAATTTGATAACGAAACGCCGGAGTTTTATCACGATTACCAGATGGTCTGCACCAGTGGTCAGCCCGAGAAAGTGATTGAGGGATTACGACTGATCTTCATTGAGCTACCCAAGTTCAAGGCGCAGCAGCGTGCAGTGTATAAGCCACTGCGTCAGGCTTGGCTGAGGTTCATGAAAGAAGTAGGTGAGAGCAAAGATGAAGTGGCGCAAGAGAATGCGATGCGTGAGCTGGGCCGTGAAGCGCCTGAGATTCAACAAGCCATGGAGCTAGCCCGTGAAAGCGCCTACAGCAAAGAGCAGCTAGAAGCCTATGACCGATATTGGGATGCCGTGAGTACGGAGCGCACTCTGATCACGGGAAAAGTGCAAGAAGCCCGCACCGCAGCTCTGGCAGAAGGTAAAGCAGAAGGCTTGGTTGAAGGTTTGGAGCTAGCGCTGAAGAAGATGACGGGTGCAGGAATAAGCGAAGCTGAGGCAAAAAAGATCCTTGGGATGGAGTGAATGCTCGACATCTGATTTAGCGCTTTGACTCAATTCTAGCTTTGTTTTCCCAGCCAAAAGGTGAAGGCCTTCTCCGGCACCAAGATCGCCTTCAGCCGAATCCCTGGGAACGCGAAGTTTCAGGAGTGAGTGCTTGCCAGATCACACCACCGCAAAGTCCGCGGGCTCGTGGCCGTAGATGCCGTAGCGGGTCATGAAGCGGAGGAGATTGCGGCTGTAGGCGTTGGTGGTGAGGCCACCACCGGCCATGCCGGAGATGTTCTTTTCAAAGTGACGCTGCATGATGACGCTGATCTTGCCAGGGAAACGGCGGGACATCTCGGTGCCGGTGCGCTGAAGGGCAAAGATTTGGCCACCGTAAAAGATGTCCACGAGTTCTTGCCAGGCTTTGAGCTGTTCGCGGAACCAGTCGAGATAGCTGCTGAAGGCCTTGTCCCACTGGCTGGAACCATTTTGAACGATGGCCTCTGCAAGCTGCTCGGCGGAGGTCATGGCCATGCAGAGGCCAGGAGAAAGCATGGGATCGACAAAACCAAAGGAATCTCCCACCGCTACCCAGCCGTCGCCATGCCCCTGATCGGAGATGAGCTGATAATTGGCATAAGTCGTCACTGGCGTGATGCGCTTCCGGTTTGGGCAGGCTTCTGCCAGTGGCTTATTTTGAGCGATCATGGCCTCTAGCTGCTCTTCAGCGTTGCTACCATATTGCTTGGCGTAATCTTTATCGACCACGACGCCGACTGACAGTGCGTGCTTCAAAGGGATACGCCAGGACCAGCCGTGTTTTAGACGTGTGATGATGGCCTGCCCCGCAGGTGTCGGCATGGTGCAGTTTTCATAATGGGCAAAGTGGGAGATGTCCTTCCGTTTACCGATCTTGGCGGTTAGGCCGAGCAGCTTGGCAAAGAGTCTGCGGCGACCACTGGCATCGACAAGGAGATCCGGCTGCTGGCCTTTCCAGTCAGGCACTAAGGCCAGCGTCTCTGCCGCCAAACGCGGCACTTTTTCACCACGCTCGGTCTGGCCGACTTCCAGCTTCACACTGCAGGGAATAAAACGCGCCCCGGCCTTGAGTGCGGTTTCATGCACCAGATCATCAAAGGGCCGACGTGGGACATTGTAAGCATAGGTCGGTAGCACGCCACGCATGGCTTCAAAGGAAAGTTCCAAGGCATCATTCTCATCAAAGATCCAAGTCACGCCAGGCTTATGGGTGCCCAGCTTAGCCACGTCGTCTTCGATACCGAGCTTTCGAAAAACCGTGACTAGACGCGGAATCAACGATTCACCCACGACCATGTCCGGGCGCTTGCCATCGTCAAAGAACACAGCGTCAACTCCCTCTTTAGCTAACAAAGCAGCAAGAGTGGCTCCGGCAGGACCAGCGCCGACGATGCCGACGCGAAGTGATTTTTGTAGGATCTTCATGGCAATGATCTTCCATTCTAGCCAACAGGACAAGCCCGCGCAAGAACGCGTCTGTTTTGTTTAACTTTTTCCCCGGGTCTAAAATAGAAAGAGAGCAAGAGCCTCTTGCAAAAACCATATTGGAGGAACACGCCACCCGTAGGATGAGCGTGGCCTTAGCCCGCTCGTCTCTTGACGGGTCGAAACCTCGCTGCACAGACGATCTGCCTCAGACCGTCATTCGCGGATCATTCATGCACCCAACTCGCCTGAGACGAGCGGTCCCACGGGGACACGCTCATCCTACGCTGCAGCAGCTCTCTAGGCTAAGCCGTAACCATGCAACAGAACATGATTATGCGTTGGTCCTGCTTTTTTCCCAAACGAAGTTAGCTGTTTACGCCGAGATCAGCCATCAATTGATCGATGAAGATCTGACGTTCAGACTCGCTGAGCGTGCCTTCACGCCAGCAAAGGGTCAGCACGAGTCGGCCGTTCTTTTCATTGGTGAAGACGCCCGTCCCTGGAGGATCGGAGAAGCTCGGGACATGATAGGCATTCGTCACGGTAGCGCCGCCGAAGCTTGTCAACTCGGGGGCAAAGACACCCGTGTTGGAATGATAGAAGGAGCTAAATTTCCCCTTCATGTGGAAGTTAATGAAGGTCATGTGCAGCCCGGGCGGCATGGGGCGCATCAGCCACATGAGATCTCGGAAGGCATCACCGATCTTGTCTTTAATAAAACGATTGTGTTGATTGTGCAGGGACTGAGCCGCCGCACCTAGGGTGGTGAGTTCGTCTGCCAGTAGATTGCAGAAGAACATGGTCAGATGATTCTGGAAAAGTGGGCCGCGCACGCCTTTCTTCCGCACCTGAATGGGGATGCAGCACATCAGCGACTCAGGCTTCACGCCGCGATGCTGGAAAACGCCGTGATGCGCGCGCATGGCACAGGCCAGATGAAAGGGCATATTGATCAGCGGCCCTGAGATGTCTGCACTGCGGCGAGCGGCCTCTTGCGTCTGCTCTTCGGTCAGAGTGATGACTTGGAAGTGGGCGCGGCCTTCGGAAAGCTTGGCTGAGCCTAGAGCCTCGAAGGGCTTTTTCATCACGCTGTCAAAAAAGTTTGGCATGACCTTCGCCGTCTTCCAGCGCTCTCTCCAGCCGCGTGGATCATTCAGATCGGTGAGATCAAAGGCTGGCACAGGCTGGCTTTTGCCACCGCCCATCAGCCGATCCAGTTCCAGCAGGAAAAATTCCGCACCGATGCCGTCCATGATCAGATGACTCCAGGAGAAGACAAAGACGCAGCTGCCATCCACTTTTTCCACCAGATCAAAGCGCACGTTCTCCCAGCCATCCTCATGCTGTGGTAAGGAGGTATTGATGATGTCATCCAGCTTCGTTTGCAGATCGGTGAAGTTCTCCGCGCCATGAGCTGAAAGAGCACCAGGAGATCCTGCCTGAGACCACAAATGCAGCGCCAGAGGCCTCGGATTGGCCGCAGGCATCCAAATAGGCAGAGAAAAGAAGGATGGCTTCTTTAACTGCGCCGTCAGGATCGGAAAGGCATAGGAGGTCGGTAACTCAGCCAGCAGCTTTTGCAAAGTCGGCACATCCGGCGTGCGATCCAGCTCGATGAATGAATGGGCGATGTGACCGCCCTGTCCGGCTTTGCGCAGCATTTCATCAAAAGCATGGGTGAAGAAGTCACAATCCCGTAGCGGCAGGCGATCAAACGCCGCCATGGGTTCTGGTGCAGATGGGGCCATCACCTCAGCCGTCTCAGCCACAGAAGCAGCTGGCACTTCAGCGATTTTGGTCGCCACCTGCAGCTCTTCCGGCAAGACCTCATACCCCTGGGCTACCAGCAGTGCGCCGATGGCCTGGGCTGTTTTAAAATTTGCCCGAGAGACACTGCCGACGGGAATCGCCACGCCGTAATGCTCCTCTAAAAGTAGAAGCAACTGCATGATCGCCATTGAGTCCAGCCCTGCATCAAAAAGGTCCGAAGTAACGGTGAATCCAGGCGGCGTTTGCAGCACTTCATCACGCACGAGGCAAAGCACTCGTGCTTCGAGTTGGGAAAGAGTTTCAGAGGCAGGCATGTGGCTTAAAGAGAGTGAAATTAAAGTCGGTCAAGCTGATGCGTCAAAGACGGATCTAGCCTAGATTATTCATGAACATCGTTGCGAAAACGCTCAAAAGCCTGAGCCTGCAAGGCGGGCACTGTTTAAAAAGGCCGAGTGCATTTGTAGATGCTCGACGCCTTTCAAAACAAGCCCAACGCTGCAGACTCGGGCTTTTCAGTGGTTGCAGTAGATGGCTCATGAATAATTCAGGCTAGGATAGCTTCTGCTTAAAGTCCAGATAACCAAAGCGCCGCACCACTCGCAAAACGCCGGTCTCAGGATCATAGAGATCGATGTCGGGATGCGGCACACCGTTGAAAGTGCTGGTTTTAACCATGGTGTAATGGGCCATGTCGGTAAAGACGAGCTTTTGGCCGATCTGCAAGGGCTCAGGGAAACTGTATTCATTAATCACGTCTCCAGCCAGGCAGGTCATGCCGCCGAGGCGATAAGTGTATGGCAGCACGCCAGGTTTATCCGTGCCCAGGATATGAGGACGGTAAGGCATCTCCAAGGTATCTGGCATGTGCGCTGTCGCTGAGGTATCGAGGATGGCCGTGGGAATGTCTGTCGGCACGATGTCCAGCACACTGGCGATCAGATAGCCAGTATTCAGCGCCACGGCTTCTCCAGGCTCCAGATAGACCTCCACATCATAGCGTTCTTTGAAGCCGCGAATGACTCGGATCAGGCGCTCCACGTCGTAGTCTTTCCGCGTGATGTGGTGACCACCACCCATGTTCACCCATTTCACCTGGGCCAGCAGTTTGGGAAAACGCATCTCCACTGCAGCAAGTGTGCGCTCTAGGACATCGCTGTCCTGCTCACAGAGGGCATGAAAATGCAGCCCCTCAAGACCCGTGAGATCTTCCTTATCCAAGGTATCCGCCCTGGTACCCAGTCGACAGCTGGGGGAGCAAGGATCATAGAGACTGCACTCCACCTCACTATGCTCAGGATTAACGCGGATGCCAGGGCTGGGGGCATGCAAGCCGGCAGCGCGGGCAGCGTCCAGCATGGGCTTCCAGCGCTGCCATTGAGTGGGCGAGTTAAAACTGATGTGATGAGAGATGGGGATGATCGCCTCCATCTCCGCCTGCTTAAAGGCAGGTGCATAAACGTGCAGTTCTTTACGGAACTCCTCATGCCCAAGTAGTGCCTCATGCAGTCCGCTAGAGCAGCAACCGTGCAGGTATTCACGCACCAAATCAAAGGTGGCAAACATAGAAAAACCCTTCATTGCCAGCAAGATCTTTGCCCCAGACTCACGCTGCACCATGGCCAGCTTTTCCAGGTTCTTTTTCAATAAACCACGGTCAACGACATAAGCCGGTGTCTCGACAGATGCGACATCGAAAGCGGGAGCAGGTTGCTCAAAAACATGCGGAGGTGTAGGGGCCATACGCGCACCGAGATAGCGAGATGAGACGAGCGTGCCAGCAGGATTGTAAATTGTTCAAGAAATAGCTCGTTGTTCTTGCCATCACACAAAGCTTCGTGATAAACCCCAAGGGTCATGCGTAAAATCCCCCCACTTTTTGGATTAACGATTCTCAGTCTTACAGCTCTAGCCGAAGCCCGCCCTTGGACAGACTCGACAGGCCGTCAGGTCGAAGCTGAGTATTCAGGGATGCAGGGAGATAGCGTGCTTCTAAAACTTGCCTCAGGCCAAACCGTCCCCTTCCCCCTAGCTCGACTCAGTGCCGAAGATCAGGCTTTTGCCAAAGCTCAGGCCAGCAGCCCTGCCGCAATGCCAGCCGCAGCAACAGCGACTAAACCAGACGCAGCCCGCATTCCCCTTGAAAAGCGCACCTGGCCGCAAAATGTCATCGTGCCCGCAAAGGCTGTCGAGATCGCCGCCATCTCAGAAAATGCGGCTGACCGAAAATATGTTTATCAATCGGAGGCCTTTGAATTCAGCTCACAGGCCAAATTAGCAGGCAGCGTGATGAAAGAAGTGGCACGCACTTTTGAAGCCACTAAATTCCTCATCGAATCCCTACCCTGGGGCGTGCAATGCAAGCCACCGGAAGGACGCCCGCGTTTTATCGCGGCTCTTTATGAGACAAGGAACGACTACATCGCCGCAGGTGGCCCTGAGATGTCGGGTGGCGTTTACAGCAGTGGCGACAAAATCTTTAAAATCCCCTTCCAAAGCCTCGGCATGGAAAAGCGCGGACAGACCTATTTTAAAGACGACAACTACAGCAACGGCACCCTCATCCATGAAATCACCCACCAACTCATGGACGATTACCTCGGCTTCCTACCCAAATGGGTCGTCGAAGGCACCGCCGAGTACACCGAGATGCTCCCCTACAAGTCCGGCACCTTTCGCGCTGACGGTCACAAAAGCGGCATCAAACAAGACCTGGATGAATGGCAACAACGCGGTTTCATCCCAGATATCGGCAGCTTGGAAAAAATGATCACCATGAATCGCGATCAATGGGACGCCGAATGCGAAACTTCAGAAAAAATGGCTGCGATGTATCATCGTTCCCAGCTTCTCGTCTATTATTTCAGCCACCTCGATGGCGACAAGAAAGGCACCCGCTTCATCAAGTTCATGGAAGCCGTCTACGGCCAAGTAGCCGAGCTCCGCGCTTTCTTTGCCGATCCGAGAGTCAAAATGATGGAAGGTGGACGCTTTAGCTACCCTCGTGATTTCCCACCGCCAGATAGAGACCCAGCCACCGCGCCCTTTAAAAACCTCTCCATCCTCATCGACGAACGCCCCTATCCCAAGCTCGCCGCAGACATCATCGCAGGCTACAAGGACATCGGTATCAAAGTGATGGTGAAATGAACTTACCCCGCTGTTCTGGCAGAGTCAATTGGCACGCTCCAGGCCCTAGCTCATTCAAGCTCAGCTTTTTTGGGGCCTTTACGCGCGGCATTCCCAATTAAAGTGCAGGTGTCCACTGCTGCTTCTGAGATGAATCTTCCCGGCATCAAGAATATCATCAGGAAAAGCAGGAAGCGGTTGTGGTCATCTGAGTATCGAAAGGGATGATCAATTAAACCGCCGATCAAGCCCATGTTGGATTCATCAGGCTCGGGATGAACAAAATAGGCTATCAAACAATAAACCAAAAAGCCAAGACTGGGATAAAGATAAGCACTCAATCCCCTGATACCCATCGGTTCTGCAAGCAGCCAAATGGCCGCCCCAATCAGGAAGAACGACAGGAATGCACGCAGCAAGACGGTGAAACGAGTCTGATCGCCTCGTTTCCTTGGGCCAAACTCAGCTCTGCCAACGGGTCCAGGATTTGATGACTCCCCAAGCCATTCAAAAATGCTCATGAGGCGAAGTTGCCAGTTTTTCAAAGACAGTCAAAAACTGATCTGCTTTTGATGACCTAAAAAGGCCCACCATCCCTCTGCCCTTGCCAAAACTCCTATCCTGCCCACATTGGGTTCCCTCGCGGTCTAACCCGCACCCCTTTGCATCATGTTTGAATGGATCATTAGAAAAATCATCGGCACTAAAAACCAGCGCACCGTCAAGCGCTTGCAGCCCGTCGTAGCCGAGATCAACCGCCTCGAAGCTCAGCTTCAAAATGAGTCGGATGACGCTCTACGTGAACGCTGTGCGAAGTGGAAGGAGCAGTTCCGCGCCTTTCATACGCCCGAGTTCCTCGGCGGCGTTTCTCTGCGCATTGCGACCGAAGAACAGGTAGATGCCTGCCTTTCAAGCATCAGTGGTTACTTCTCAGCTTTAAAGACCCACTTCCCTAGCCTTGACGATTCTTACCTGGCCAACAATGCCTGGAATGGCAAAAGTCTGGACGATAAAAAAGCCTTCATCGACCAAGCACGCGATGCCTGGAATGCCATCCAGCCGAAGTTTGCTGCCATCGAGTCCAAGATGCTCAATGACATCCTCCCAGAGGTCTATGCTGTGGTGAAAAACACCGCGCGTCGCCTTTGCGGTCAGGAGCTCAATGTCTGTGACATGCCCCTGAAATGGAACATGGTTCACTTCGACGTGCAGCTCATCGGCGGTATCGCCCTGCATCGCGGTATGATCGCTGAAATGGCCACCGGTGAGGGAAAGACCCTCGTCGGCACCCTGCCCGTGACTTTGAATGCCCTCACCGGACGTGGTGTGCATGTCATCACTGTGAATGATTACCTGGCCCGCCGTGACTCCGAGTGGATGGGTTATCTCTACAAGTTTCTCGGCCTCACCGTCGGTTGCATTCAAAACGATCAACCCAGCCACTATCGTCGTGAGCAGTATCAGTGCGACATCACGTTTGGAACGAACAGCGAGTTCGGCTTTGACTACCTGCGTGACAACGGCATGGCCTCCAGCCGTGAGCAGCAGGTTCAGCGCGGCCATTACTTTGCCATCGTGGATGAGGTGGACAGCGTGCTCATTGACGAAGCCCGCACGCCTCTGATCATCAGCGGCCCCGTCGCCGGAGCTGACAGCACGCATCAATACGAGCGCTACAAGCCCCTCGTTGAGCAGCTCGTCCGTCGCCAAAACACGCTTTGCAATAGCCTCGTCACCCAAGCCAAAGAAGACGCCACCAAAGGCGACTTCGAAGCCGCCGGACGTAAGCTTTATCAAGTCAAACTAGGTCAACCCAAGAATCGCGGCCTCATGCGCTGCATGGAAGACCCTGACCTGCGCCGTGCCTTGGAAAAGGGCGAGCTCAAAATGTATGAGGACACGCAGAAGAAGGATCTCTTCGCCCTCAAGGAAGAGCTTTATTACTTTATTGAAGAGCGCAGCCACGACGCCGACCTCAGTGAAATGGGCCGCAATTTTCTCAGCCCTGATGAACCAGACGCGTTCGTCCTGCCGGACCTTGCCAGTCTTTTCTCCGACATCGACGGTGACAAAAGCACCACCGAGGCCCAAAAGATCGCCAAGAAAAACGAACTTCAAGATCGTCTCTCCCATCAGGGACAACGCATCCACCAAATCAGCCAACTCCTCCGCGCCTATTGCCTCTATGAGAAAGACGTCGAGTACGTCGTGGAAGAAAACAAAGTCGTCATCGTCGATGCCCAAACAGGCCGTAAAATGTCCGGTCGCCGCTGGAGTGATGGACTGCATCAGGCGGTCGAAGCCAAAGAAGGCGTTCAAATCGATGCCGAGACCCAGACCCTGGCCACGATCACCATTCAAAACTACTTCCGCCTTTACCTGAAACTTGGCGGCATGACTGGCACGGCTGAAACCGACGCTTCCGAGTTCCATGACATCTATGGCCTGGACGTGCTCAGCATCCCGACCAATCAAAAGGTGAAGCGTATTGATCAAAACGACAGCATTTACAAAACGCGCCGTGAGAAATACAACGCCGTGATCGCCATGATTCACGAGCGCCACGCCAAGGGCCAGCCGCTTCTCGTTGGCACTGCCAGTGTGGATGCGTCAGAGACGGTCAGCCGCATGTTGAAGCTGCAAAAAATCCCGCACGCTGTGCTCAATGCCAAGTATCACCGCCAAGAGGCTGAAATCATCGCCCGTGCCGGACAGCGCGGATCTGTGACCATCGCCACGAACATGGCGGGTCGTGGAACCGACATCAAGCTGGGCGAAGGCGTCGGCGAGCTTGGAGGTCTCATGGTTCTAGCCACCGAGCGTCATGAATCCCGCCGCGTGGACCGCCAGCTGCGTGGTCGTTGTGCTCGTCAGGGTGACCCAGGCGAAAGCAAATTCTTCCTCAGCTTTGAAGACGATCTCATGCGTAACTTCGGTGCCGCTGAGCGCATGACCAAGATCATGGAACGCTTCGGCATGGCTGAAGGTGAAGAGCTTCAGCATCCATGGTTGAATCGCAGTGTCGAGACCGCCCAAAAGCGTGTGGAACAGCGGAACTACACCGGTCGCAAACGCGTGCTGGAATATGACGACGTCATGAATCAGCAGCGTGAAGTCATCTACGAATGGCGTAACGACGTGCTGCAAAGCAATGATCCACGCATCCTCATCAATGAGGCCGTGGAAAAAGGTCTGAAAGAGCGCCTTGGCGAATTCCTCCCCTCCGAAAAAGGCAGCGACATCGATCCCGACTACGACAGCCTCATCCAATGGGTGAACACCACCTTCCCCATCGGTCTAAAGGACTTTGATGATGAATTCAAGGCGCTCGACTTCGCTGCGCGGTCCACCTTCATCCAAGACAAAGTCCTACGGGCTTACGACGTGAAAGTTGGCGGAGCCAATCCGCAGGCGCTTCAGGAGATCGAAAAGATGATCTTGCTCAACGCCATCGATCGCCTCTGGCAAGAGCATCTCTATGCCTTGGACGCCCTGAAGGAAGGCATCGGCCTGCGCAGTTACGGTCAAAAAGACCCGCTCATCGAGTTCAAACAAGAGGCTTTCTCCATCTTTGCGGACCTCATGCGGAACATCAATGGAGAGGTGCTCAGCAACCTTTTCAAGAGCACCCAGCAGCTCGCCGCCTTTGAACAATTCCTGGCTCAACTTGCCATGATGCAGCAGGCTCCAGCCAATAACGTGCCGCCCCTGAAATCCAGTGACGAGCCTGAAAAGCCCAAGCCCCACAATCCTGGAAGCGACGGCCCAAAACTCATCCTTCCAAGCGCCATGGGACAAAAGAAACCCCTGGCCAATGTCGGACGCAATGACCCCTGCCCTTGCGGAAGCGGCAAAAAATTCAAAGCCTGCTGCGGACGCCTCGCGTAACTCAGTCCTATGAGTGACAGCAACCTCCAATCAGCGCTGAGCAATCCGCAAAACCTCGGTGAAATGGCCGATGCCGACGCCGTCGGCACCGTCGGCTCTCCTGACTGTGGCGACATGGTGCGCATGTGGCTGAAGTATAAGGATAAGGATGGCAAAAAAGTCATCGACAAAGCCAGCTTTCAGTCCTTTGGCTGCCAGACAGCCATCGCAGTTGCCAGCCTCGCCACTGAGCTAATCCGCGGAAAGACCAAAGAAGAAGCTCTGCTCATGAGTGCGGAAGAACTCAGCGCACCGCTGGGTCCACTGCCGCCGATGAAAATCCATTGTGGTCAAATGGTCGAAGGTGCCCTCAAAGCCGCCCTAGAAGCCGAACAAGGAACCTCATCAGCCCCAATGTCAGCGCCAACTCACCTCGGCCCCACCTTAGCCGACAGCTTGAATGCCGCCGGTAAAACCGCCGGTAAGATCAAGATCGTGTTGCAGACGAGTTAGGGCATAAGGTGTTTTACCTTGGCTGCGAGGCCAGATCTTTGACGATCATCATGTCTCCCATCCAGAATCTAGCATGATGGCTACTCCAAACAATTAAGCAACACAGGCCAGTCTTGATGGCAAAACTGATCATGGCTTGATGATAAAGCCTTCTGAACCATCACCAGGATCATGAGTCCATTCGTTATCGAGCGAGTCATAGCGCAAACCAGCGTCCCAACCGATTTTGATGTAGAGCTGAAAGTGCGTGCCTGATTCCGTGTGATAGTAGATTGGATGTTTCTGTCCTGAGTTTACTACATCTTCCAGATAGTGTGCATAGGGCAGCTTCAGCTCTTTTAATTCCCTTGGATTCACTCCCTTTTCTAAGCGGTATTTATCCAAAGCACTGAGAAGCGGATGACAAGTGTAAATCATGGCACGCAGGTCACGCAGATCTTCTGGGCTATTCGTATAATGCCGCACGCCTAAATAGCTCCTCAATCCTGTAAACAACCCAACCACCATAATAAGCGGAGCAAGCAACCCTATGCCCCACCATTTCCAAGATAAAGAGCGTTTGGATGAGGTCATAGTTTGGGTATCGTATCCGACCAGTTGAAATAAGTAAACCAATTCAAATTCTGCAAGTTTACCTTCTGCATAAGTCCGCCTTTGATTGCATACCACCCCTGCGCTCTAATACAGCCTCATCCCCCTATGGCCCGCATTCAAAAAACACCCACTGGCGAATTCAGTCCCTTTTACGGCTGTGCCATCATGTCCCTGGCCGCACTGACCTTTGGCGGCATCATCGCCTTCAGCGCTTACTCTCTGTTTTCTCAAGACAAAGCCATCGCTGCCTTTGCGAGTGAAGCTCCGATCAAACTGCCTGCCGTCGAATTATCGCCTGAAGCACGTGCCGCTTTAGAAAAGAAGCTCACCGACTTCGCCAGCACAACCAAAGCAGGTCAGCCGGTCGAGCTTACGCTCAGCATCTCCGATCTGAATGCCCTGATCCTCATTGCCCCCGATACAGGCTATGGGACCTACACCGATCTCGTGCGGCTTGAGTCCTTTGATCCCAAAAAAAGCACGGTCAGTGGACAGGTCAGCCTGCCCATGAACAACGTGAAGTTTTGGGAAAATAAAAAGCGCTACCTCAATGGGCAAATCACCTTTCATCTCTACATCCATGCTGAAGGCATCGACGCCAAAGTCGTGGATGTGAAAGTGCTCGGCAAAGAAGTCGCCGAAGGCTTCATCACCGGCATGGAGATCTGGCCCTGGGTCGCCCCTTATCGCAAAGTCGAGCCCGTGGGCACCACTCTCAAAGCAATACAGAAAGTAACCGTCACGGCTGATGCGGTTACTTTCAGCAACAAACCCTGAGATTGCAGGACCTGATGAAAGGCTGATCCAGGACTCACGTTGGTGAAGTCCTCATGAACCGCCTATCTTTCATTACCGCCTATCTCCTCGCTCTAGCCAGCCTCTCATCGGCAGCGGATCCAGTAGCTAAAAAGCGTGTGCTTCTTCTCGGCGACTCCATTTCCATCGGTTACACGCCCATCGTGCAAAAAAAGCTGGCTGACGAAATGATCATCCTCCGGCCCATGGCGAAAAATGGCAGACCTGAAAACTGCAGCGGCACCACCGCAGGTGTGGCCTCCATCGACCGCTGGCTGCAGATTGACGGCGGCAAATGGGACATCATCCATTTCAACTGGGGCCTGCATGATCTCAAGCACATGCAAGCCGATGGTAAAACCACCTCCAACCTCGCCACGGACCCACCGCAAGCTAGCGTGGAAGTCTATGAAAAGAACCTGCGGGAGATCGTCGGCAAACTGAAAGCCACAGGAGCCAAACTCATCTTCGCTGCCACCACTCCCGTGCCCGCAGAGCCCATGAAGGTGTATCGCAACAACGCCGACGTCCTGCTTTACAATGAAGCGGCCGCCCGAGTGATGAAGGACCATCAAATTCCGATCAACGATCTCTACACACTCGTGCAGCCACGCATGAAAGAGCTGCAAATCCAGCCTGCCAATGTCCACTTTGTTCCAGCCGGTTCAGAAGTCTTGGCTGAGGCTGTCGTTAGCGCCATTCGCAGCCAAAAGTAGATCGATTGATCGGATACTTCTGGTAGCAGAAAGTCAGGCAGAACTTGAAGAAGCCTGCCTTTTCGTGTGTATAGTTCTCCCGTCATGAAAGCCTTCCTCTTCGCATTCGCCACGCTCCTCTTGTCCAGTCTGACTTTCGCAGAGGTCGCTTCCCAGAAACCAGCCGAAACCAAAGAAGCCGAAAAGCCCACCGAACCCGCCAAACCGGATCCACTGGAGGCCATCAAAAACGAAACTGCCAAACTCAACGCTGAACGGGAAAGGATCGCAGCCCAGATAGCCTTGGACCAGTCGAAGCTCGATGAAAAGCTCGCTCCGAGGAAGCGCGCGCTGGCAGAGATCCAGATTCAGATGGAAGAGATGAAAGCCAAGCTGGATCTAGCCGAAGCCGAGCGCCACGCCAAGGATGACCCAGATCTCATGGAACTACGTCGCAAGAACGAGCGCCTCATGATGGAGTTTGCCATCGCTAAAAACGAAGTGGATACCGAAGGCTTTGCCATGCGCAAAGAAGAGAATGCCGTGCGCCGTAAGACCACTGCTCTGACCATGCAGATGGAACTCCAGCAAAAGGAAGGTGAGTCCAGAAGCTACGCTGTTGGCAAAGCACCCGCCTACCCCAAAGACCCGCTCATTGGCAAAAAGCTGGTGCTTTCGGATCGCACGATTCCCCTGAATGGCGTCATCACTGGCAAGACCGCAGACAGCATTGCGGACCGCATTTCCTACTTCAACAATCGTGACCCCGAAGCCCCCATCTTCATCGTGATCGATGACTGCCCCGGCGGCAGCGTCATGGCTGGCTACAAGATCCTCAAAGCCATGCATGGCTCGACAGCTCCCGTTTATACCGTCGTCAAATCCATGGCCGCCAGCATGGCCGCCTGCATCACTACCCTGTCCAAAAAATCATTCGCCTATCCCAACGCCATCATCCTGCATCATCAGCTCAGTGTTGGCGTGATGGGAAACCTGACCCAGCATCGCGAAAATGTGCAGGAACTCGAAGAATGGTGGAGACGCCTCGCCGATCCTGTCGCCGCTAAAATGGGCATCACGCGGGATGAATTCATCAAGCGCATGTATGCTGAATCCTCCACGGGCGACTGGAACGAATTTGCCGACGATGCCCAGAAGCTCAAATGGGTGGATGTCATCGTTGAGGACATCGAAGAAACCGCGCTTCTTCGTGATCCAAACAGCCAACCTCAACAAGCCAGCAACCAGCCAAGCCGCAGCAATCCTGGACCACCTTTGACAGAAGCCATCGAAGCCCAAGACGAGCGTGGCAAACCCATCTCTCTACTGCCACGCCTGAATCCATTAGACGCCTATTGGCTCTACAACCCAGACAGCTATTACCGCATGCAATAGGTTGCCTCATTTCATGAAACTCCTCGCAAGCATTCTCTGCCTATTCTCTGGTGTTGTTTCAGGCCAGACTATCGTGAGCATTGTCGGCGAAGACTTTCACATCAATGGCAAACCCACCTATCAAGGACGCGTTTGGAAAGGCCATCGTATCGAAGGACTGCTGCTCAATTCACGCATGGTGCAGGCGACCTATGACGACCTGAACCCTGAAAGCGCCAAACGCTGGGCTTACCCCGACACTGGCAAATGGGATGCGGAGCGCAACGTCAGTGAATTCATCGCCGCGATGCCTGAATGGAAGTCGCATGGCCTGCTTGCCATCACCGTCAATTTCCAAGGCGGCTCACCCGAAGGCTACTCGAAGTCACAGCCCTGGATCAGCGGAGCCTTTTCAGAAGATGGCAGCCTTCGCCCAGAATTTGCTGCTCGAATGAAGCGCGTACTCGATGCCGCTGACGCCAACGGCATGGCCGTCATTCTTGGCTACTTCTACTTTGGCCAAGATCAGCGTCTCAAGGACGAAGCTGCCGTCATCCATGCCACGGATGAAGCGACGAATTGGATCCTCGCTGGCGGCTGGAAGAACGTACTCGTCGAGGTGAATAATGAGACCAACATCAAAGCCTACGATCATGACATTCTAAGGCCAGCCCGCATTCATGAACTCATCGAACGCGTGCACAATACCGAGCGCGATGGTCGGCACCTACTTGTCGGAACAAGTTATGGCGGCGGAGCTATTCCAAAAGAAAATGTCGTTCGTGCCACCGACTTCCTTTTGCTGCATGGCAATGGCGTCAAAAACCCTGCCCGCATCAACGAGATGATCAAACAGACCCGCGCCGTGGCTGGCTACAAGCCAATGCCAATTCTCTTCAATGAAGACGATCATGAGAACTTCGATCAACCTACGAACAACTTTGCCGCAGCTATCGCCGACCATGTCTCCTGGGGCTGGTTCGACTTCCGTCGTAAAGGTGAAGCACTCGAAGAAGGCTACCAATCGCCGCCTGTAAATTGGGGTATCTCCTCCGCCCGCAAGCGCGCTTTTTTTGGTTACCTTTCTGAAATCACCGGTGCTCGATGAATTCTAAGCCGAACCTACCCAATCTAACGCAGATGTTTATCGGCATCGCGGTGGAGCAATGGCTGCGTTATGCGCTGTTTGCAGGTATTGCCTGGCTGCTAGCCTACGTGTTCTTCAAAAAGCGCTGGTGGAGAAGAAAGATCATCCAGCGTTATCCAGGGGCCGCAGACGTGTGGCGTGAGCTCAAATGGTCGCTGCTCACCGTTGTCATTTATAGCCTCGTAGGAACCAGCACGATTCTTATTTCAAAGGCTATTGGCCAAAAGTTTTATTGGAAGATCGGATCCCACAGTTGGCTCTGGTTTTTTAGCAGCATTGTCATCGCCATTTTCATTCACGATGCCTACTTTTATTGGACCCATCGGCTCATGCATCATCGGCGGCTATTCCGCTGGTTTCATCGCGTGCATCATCAAAGCACCAATCCTAGCCCCTGGGCCGCATACTCCTTTGCACCGCTAGAAGCAGCTGTGCAGGCAGCGATTTTCCCGCTCTTGGTCTTCACTCTTCCGATGCACCCATTTGCCTTCTTGATCTTCATGATCTGGCAAATCACCTTCAATGTCCTCGGTCATATGGGCTACGAATACCACCCTCACTGGCTAATGAAAACGTGGATCGGCAAGTTCATCAACACGCCCACCAATCATGTCCAACATCACGAAAAAATGCGTGGCAACTATGGTCTCTACTTCAACTACTGGGACCGCCTCATGGGCACCAATCACCCAGATTACGAAGCCCGCTTCAACGAAGTCACCACACGTTCATGAAAGTGGCATGCGTCCATCCACCGCGGACGAATCAAGACAAGTCGATCCTTGATTAAAGGACACCTTGAATAGGAGTCGATGGAGAAGGCGAAGTGAGTGGATTTACGGCTTCTCCAAAATGCCTACGGGAGTGTTGATCGACGAGTCGTCCGAGATGCCTGCGAGAAGCCTCTCCAGCTCCTGCTCGCGCGGAACGAGCTGCTTTCGAACGGCATGCTGGTTCAGTTTGTAGATCAGCCACGCCATAACGACGATGACCACCGATTGGCGGACGCCCTGGCGCACCGTATCCGCCTGCAATGCGTTGGAAATCAGCATGGGGCACATCAGAGGCAGTAGATACCACCACAGCACATTCCGCAGCAGCCACGATTGGTGACGCACTTCGTCCAGCGAGTGCTGCACATACAATCTCAGATCTTCGCTCGCACGCGGGCGCTGCTTCCGCTGCCGCAGATGGTCCCTGAGAAGAAAAATGCCCACACCTGACCCCGCCACGGCCAGCAGCCAGTCCGTCCAGTCACGCCCGTGGAAGATTATAAAGACGGCGACGAACAAGGCAGCCCCGACCTCACGAAAATCACGCCAGAAGATCATCGCCTGAAACGAGCGATGATTTCGCCGCACCTCCTGCAAAATGAGGCTGGCATCCACTTTGACCTGCGAGCGGGTTTCCTGCTGCTGCCAGCGTTGTTGAAGCGATTCAAAGTTCATGATTCGAGTCCTTTCAGTTGTTCAGCCAGTTGCTTGCGGATGCGGTGAAGTCGCACGCCCACATGGTTTTCCGAGATTCCAAGCACCTCGCCCATCTCGCGATAGCTCAGCCCGTCCAGAAGCATCAGCGCCAGCGAGGCCTCCGGCTTTGGCAGTGCCCTGATCGCCTCATAAAGCCGCTCGATTAGTGCATCCGCCGTTCCATCTGGTGAGGTAGGTTCCTCGCCTATCAGGCTTGAAAACGCCTCGTGCTTCACGCGGCGGCGCTGCTCCTTACGCTGCCACACCATCGCCGTGTTGAATGCTAGGCGGTAAAGCCAAGTCGTCTCCTTTGAGTCTCCGCGGAAGCCCGGCAGAGAGATCCAAGCCTGAAGCAAAATCTCCTGAAGTAAATCCTCTTGGTCCTCAGAAGTGGCGGCAAACGACTTCACCACTCGCCGGAGCAGGCCTTGGTGAGCGCTCAGCCAGCGGCGAAAGATGGATTCTTGTTCGTGAGGGGTCATGCCATGAAAGGTGTTGCTGGAAGATGAGTGTCATGCCCTCGCGCTTCCTTACAGAAAATCCAGCGGGCCAGAACAAAGAAGCCAAAAAGAAGAGCTTCGCCTCGTTATCCAATCCCGACATGAAACTCGCATCTCTTCTCCTAGCCGCATTCGCCACTTTCACCTTCGCAGCCGACTGGCCTGCATGGCGCGGACCTACAGGTGATGGTCATGCCGCAACGGGCCAAAAACTGCCGGTGAAGTGGGACGAGAGCGAAAACCTTGTCTGGAAGGCTGCGGTGCGCGGCCGAGGACATGGTTCGCCCATCGTCATCGGTGACCGAGTGCTGCTTGCCACGGCGGATGTGGAGACTGACGAGCAACTCGTACTCTGCTTTGATCGCAGCACCGGAAAGCAGCTCTGGCAGAGCGTCGTGCATCGCGGCAACCTCAACACCAAAGGTCACAAAATCTCCTCGCAGGCATCCTCCGATGTCGTGAGCGATGGTGAGCAGCTGTTCGTGAACTTTTTAAACGACGGAGCCACACAGCGCTCGATTTGAAAGGCAAGCAGCTCTGGCAGCGCCGCGTGTGTGATTTCCAGGTGCATCAGGGCTTTGGTTCTTCGCCGGTCGTTTATCAAAACATGGTGCTCGTCTCCGCCGATCATCGCGGCGGAGGCAAGATGACCGGCCTCAACAAACTCACTGGCGAGATCGTGTGGCAGCAGGATCGCCCGCCGGTGGCCAATTATGCCACTCCCGCCGTCCTCACAGCCGCAGGCAAGGTCCAGGCCGTGCTTGCAGGCTGCAACAAGGTGGAGAGCTTTGACCCGCTCACCGGCACGAAACTCTGGAGCATCGACGGCAGCACCGAGGAGACCGTCGTCACCGCCGTGACCGACGGCAGCCGCGTCTTCCTCGGCGGCGGTTATCCAAAGAATCACACCATGGCGCTCGAAGCCGATGGCTCTGGCAAGATCGCATGGGAGAATGTCACGAAGACCTATGTGCCGTCCATGCTCGTCAAAAACGGCCATGTCTTCGCCGTCAGTGATGCCGGTCGCGCCATCTGCTGGAAATCCGCCACTGGCGAGGAGCGCTGGAACGAAAAAGTCGATCGCGAATTCTATGGCTCGCCCGTCATGGCCGACTCGCGCATTTACGTCACCAGCAAGGGCGGCGTCACCTCCGTCTTCGAGGCCACGCCAGAGAAATTCACCCGACTCAGCCAAAACCAACTCGGCGATGAGTGCTTCAGCTCCCCTGCCATCTGCGACAACCATATCTACCTCCGCTCCGCCAAGACCAGCCCGACAAGGCAGGAGTATCTGTGGTGCGTAGGTAAGTGAACACAACAAAACCCACCCCAGCAACTCAATGCTGAGATGGGTTTGCAGATCGTTATTCGTTCCTCAGATCACTTAGCTAGATCAAAGCGATCTAGGTTCATGACCTTGGTCCAGGCGGCGACGAAGTCGGAAATAAACTTTCCTTGAGCATCGCTACTTCCATAAACTTCGGCAGTGGCACGGAGCTGAGAGTTTGAGCCAAAGACAAGGTCCACGGAGGTCGCCATCCAAGTCATCGCGCCGCTTTCGCGGTCAGTGCCCTCGTAGAAGTGCGCGCAGCGGGGCGAGACTTTCCATTCGTTGTCAATGCTGAGCAAGTTCACGAAGAAGTCGTTGGTGAGAGCGCCACGATTCTTGCTGAGCACACCGAGGTCAGGATGACCCACGTTTGTGCCGAGCACTCGCATGCCACCAATGAGCACGGTCATCTCAGGGACGGAGAGCGTCAGGAGTTGCGCACGATCCACGAGATTCTCGGGAGCAGGGCGGTCGAGTTCGTGGCCAAGGTAGTTGCGGAAGCCATCGTTCTTGGGTTCCAGCACGGCAAAGGATTCGACATCGGTCTGATCCTGCGTGGCGTCCACGCGACCTGGGCTAAACGGCACCTTCACCTCTTGGCCAGCCTTCTTGGCGGCGGCTTCGATCGCAGCGCTGCCGCCTAAGACGATCAAGTCCGCAAGTGAGACCTTCTTCTTGTCCGTAGTGAACTCCGCTTGGATCTTCTCCAGCACGGCAAGCACCTTAGCGAGCTGGGGCGGATTGTTCACTTCCCAGTCCTTCTGCGGAGCGAGGCGAATGCGGCAACCGTTGGCACCCCCACGCTTGTCACTACCACGGAAGGTCGAGGCGGAAGCCCAGGCGGTGGAGACGAGTTCGGAAATTGAGAGACCTGAGTCGAGCAACTTAGCCTTGAGATGAGCAATGTGCTGCTCGTTCACCACTTCATGAGTTACGGTTGGCAGCGGGTCCTGCCAAATCAGCACTTCCTGGGGCACTTCAGGGCCAAGGTAGCGGGCAAGAGGGCCCATGTCACGGTGAGTCAGCTTGAACCAAGCTTTGGCAAAGGCCTCAGCAAATTCAGCCGGGTTTTCCAGAAAACGCTTCGAGATCTTGTGGTAGCTCGGGTCTTCACGCAGCGCGATGTCCGTGGTGAACATGATGGGCGCATGAGTTTTGCCTGCGACGTGGGCATCTGGAACGAGACCATTACCCGCCCCACCCTTAGGCGTCCACTGTTGAGCCCCCGCAGGGCTTTTGGTCAGCTCCCACTCAAAGGCAAAGAGGTTGGTGAAGTAACCGTGCGACCAAGCGCTCGGCGTCGTCGTCCACGCACCCTCGAGACCACTGGTGATAGTATCTTCGGCGTTGCCTTTACCGAACTTGTTTTTCCAACCCAAGCCCATCTCTTCCAAAGGCGCGGCTTCCGGCTCAGGGCCGACGTTCTTCGGATCTCCAGCACCGTGAGCTTTCCCAAAGGTGTGACCACCGGCGATGAGTGCGACGGTTTCCTCGTCATTCATGGCCATGCGGGCAAAGGTCTCACGGATATCCTTGGCAGCCGCCAACGGATCGGGTTTGCCGTTGGGACCTTCGGGATTGACATAGATCAGGCCCATCTGCACGGCAGCAAGGGGCTTGTCTAGCTGGCGCTCGTCCTTGTAGCGTTTGTCGCCCAGCCAGGTGCTTTCAGGTCCCCAGTAAATGTCTTCTTGCGGCTCCCACACATCGGCACGACCACCAGCAAAGCCGAAGGTTTTGAAACCCATGGATTCGAGGGCCACATTACCGGTGAGGATCATTAAATCAGCCCATGAGATCTTATGGCCATACTTCTGTTTGATGGGCCAGAGCAGGCGACGCGCTTTATCCAGATTGCCATTGTCAGGCCAGCTGTTCAGCGGGGCGAAGCGCTGCGTGCCGTATCCGGCGCCGCCACGACCATCGCTGGTGCGGTAGGTTCCAGCGCTGTGCCAGGCCATACGGATCATGAAGGGGCCGTAGTGACCAAAGTCGGCTGGCCACCATTTCTGGGACGTGGTCAGGAGCTCGCTCAGGTCTTTCTTCAATGCAGCAAGATCAAGCTTTTTGAACTCGTCGGCATAATTAAAATCATCTCCCATTGGGTTCCCCTTCGGCGAGTTTTGATGAAGGATTTTGAGGTTCAATTGGTTGGGCCACCAATCGCTGTTGGTCATGGCTCCGGCGACAGTGTGACGGGCAGAGCTGGCTGCTTCGCCCATTACTGGGCATTTACTGATGTCATTCATGGTTTCGTTTGGCTTGAGTTGGATTGTCTAGAGCTGATGCCAAAACGACTGGACTCAGCATCAGTGTGGTGAGCAGAGCCTTTAGTTTTGCTGTTTTCATGGCGTCAGATTGGTTTGTTGGGGGTTGGCGGGCCATGGCTTATGGCTCGCCATAGTGTTTATTGCCAGATAATGCCCTTTGCATCCAATGCATTATCTGAATGCTTGCGATGCGTCTAGCGCATGACTAGATACTGGGATGAAGAACGAACTGAATCTCCATCTACTCGAACAATTCGTCGCCCTGGCTCGGACAAAAAACTTCACACGCGCGGCGGAGGACCTGAATTTATCTCAGTCCACACTGAGTCGGGCCATCCAAAAGCTCGAAGACCAGCTCGGCCAGCCGCTCTTTGAGCGCAAACCGCGTGAGGTGATGCTCACCGATCACGGTGAACTCCTTCTTGAACGTGCCCAGCAGATCCTCAAACTCATGGAGGACATTTTTTCCGAGCTTTCAGAAGCTGGTCGTCGTGGGCGTATCCGGCTCGGCGCCATTCCAACGATCGCCCCCTACCTTTTACCCAGCCTCCTGAGCAGCTTTTCCAAAGCCCATCCAGAGATCTCCGTCATCGTGCAAGAGGATACGACGGAGAACCTGATCAAACGCTGCAGCCACGGCGAGATTGATCTGGCCATCCTCGCTCTGCCCATCCTCGCGAAACAATTGGAGATTGAGCCCCTCTTTGATGAAGAATTGCTGCTCGTGCTCCCCGTAGGACATCCTCTGGCTGCGGCGAAAGCGGTCGCCATTGATGCTGTGGAAGAATTCCCCTTTGTCATGCTCAGCGAGGCGCATTGCCTATCCGACAACATCGCCAGCTTTTGCCGCCGGAAATCCGTACAACCCGTCACCGTTGAGCGGACCAGTCAGCTCACCACCTTACAGGAACTGGTCACCCTGAACCACGGTGTCTCGATCGTTCCAGAAATGGCACGAAAGACTGATACCAGCGACCGACGTGTCTACCGCTCCTTCAGCGGTGAAAAGCCCGTTCGCACAGTGGCCATGATGTGGAACCCCTATCGATTCCAGAGCCAAGCCGTGAAGGCCCTCATGGAGCACCTGCGCCTACCCGCTAAGTCTAAAAGTCGCAGAAAAAGCTGAAAAAATCATCGTTTCTGCCTGAGACCTTATCTTGGGGCTGGATGTGGTCATCCCCAAAGCCATGTGCTAAAAGTCTGCCGCACGCGAAAAGCTCCCCCTCACCTCCTCATCTGTTTGCTGGTCGCTTCGGTTGCTCCACTTCAGGCTGCCAAGCCAACCACAGCATCCGCAGCAAAAAGAGGCGCATGGTGAAAAGGTCCTCGGCGCAACCATCGCCGCCTGGTTGGGGAAACACCCCGGCCTTTTAATCAAAACTGCAAAGCTCGATGATGACGAACAAGGTCTTAGCGACGCGATGCTCAATGCCACGGATGTTCTCGTCTCGTGATGTATCCGTTGATCGGTGAAGCGAAGAGCAAGCATTGATCTGCTGCCGATAGATGCTAACAAACCACACGTTTCTGGAAGGGTTGTGATTTCTACTCTTCGCCAACTCGTCCTACTCTTGGCTCTCAACCCTACGCTTTTCGCAGCGCAGCCGCCGGACATCGTCTTCATCCTCGCCGATGACCTCGGTAATGCCGATGTAGGCTGGCATGGCAGTGACATCAAGACGCCAAACCTCGACAAGCTCGCGGCGAGTGGGGCGAAGCTGGAGCACTTCTATGTGATGCCCGTATGCACACCGACGCGGGTGGCGTTTCTCACCGGGCGCTATCCGATCCGCTCGGGCATGCAATTGAACGTGCTGCGGCAGCAATCGAAATACGGCATGCCGCTGGAGGAGCGCACCATCGCCAATGCGATGCACGACGCGGGCTACACTACGGCCATCTGCGGCAAATGGCACGTCGGGCACTTCGACAAAGCCTATTGGCCAAATGCACGCGGTTTCGATCACTCGCTCGGCCACCTCGAAGGCATCGACTACTTCACGCATCACAACTACTTCAAAAACGGCGAACTGGACTGGCGTCGGAATGGCGAACTCGTCGTTGAGGAAGGCTATGCCACCACACTTGAGGCCGATGAAGCCGCAGCACTTATCAAGAAGCAGCCAAAGGATAAACCGCTCTTCCTTTACGTGCCTTTCACTGGTGTGCATGGGCCGCTGCAAGCCCCGAGCAAAGAAGCCATCACCGCGTATCAACCTGCGATGAACGAACAACGCGCCACGCTCGCCGCCGCAATGACAGCCGTCGATGAAGGCTGCGGCAGGATCTTCGCCGCGCTGGATGATACGGGTCGCCGCGGCAACACGCTCATTGTTTTCGCCAGCGACAACGGAGGCATGCCGCCGGGGCGCAATCTGCCTTACCGCGCCTTCAAGTCATCGCTCTACGAAGGCGGCATTCGCTCACCCGCGCTCGCCGCATGGCCGGGTCACATCCAGCCCGGCACCGTCATCACTGAGCCACTGCATATCGTTGATCTCTTCCCAACCTTCGTGAAAGCGGCAGGCGGGAACCTGGAGCAAAAACTCCCGCTTGATGGTCGCGACATCATGCCCGTGCTCACCGAGGGCAAACCCTCGCCGCATGAGGACATCCTGCTCAATGCCATCACCGCCAACGACGGAGCCATCCGCATGGGCGACTGGAAGCTCATCCTCAACGGCAACGACGGCGTCACGCCCTCCGTCGATCTCGAAACCGGCGAGCGAAAGCAGGGCGGCAAGAAGTCGAAGAAAGAGAAGCGCACCGCCCCCAAGGCCGAACTCTTTAACCTCCGCGATGACCCCAGCGAAACCCAAGACCTCGCCGCCACCCAGCCCGGAAAAGTCAAAGAACTCCGCCTGCGCTACGACGCCTATCTGAAGGCCGCCGTGAAGCCCTTGCAGTTTCAGTCGAAGTGATTTTCTCTGAACTGCCAAAGGACACAGAACTTTTTTGGAAACTTTTTATCATCACCCATGTTGCAGATATATGTAACCCTATTACATAAATGCCAAACATGTCCTCATCTACCCGCGCTCAAGCTGCCTCACCCCTCAATCTCCGTGACGAGAACCTTGAAGAACTCCCACGCCGCATTCTGCGTTCCTGGATGGCTTGGAAATCGGCTTTAGATGCAAACTATGCAGCCGAAGAGCTAGATGGCACGGCTCCTTCGGGATCGGGGTTGATCATGTTTGCGCTGTTTGATCGCGATGGTTGGACGATTAACGAACTGGCGGCGAGATCGAAGGTGACGCACGTGGCCGTGCTGCATCTCATCAAGAAGCTGGAGGATGCCCGCTTAGTGAAACGCAAGCAGTGCACTGAAGACGGACGTGCGACGCGGGTTTGGCTCACTCAGCGCGGGCGTGACCTTGAGCCGAGGATGCGGGCACTGCATGAACGCAATCTCACCACGCTCGTTCGTGTGCTGGGCAAGGACGATGCCACGCAGTTGGGCAAATTGCTGGGTCGGCTCATTCAAGGACTCGGAGAGGACTCTGAACCCATGCCGCAAGCCGCTGCAAAGTCTTCCAAAACCACACGCATCCAGCGCTGAATCATCATGAAAAAGCTCACTCA
>JAIXOU010000056.1 GCA_027486585.1 Verrucomicrobiaceae bacterium
CAGCTCATGAGAGGCATGAAGGGTGAACTCACGGGCCTGATTAAAGGAGATGCCAAGCCGCTGCTTCATGGTGTTGAAGACGGCGCTCATGCGGTCGAGCTCGTCACCATTGCCGCTGCGGATCACGGGTTCAGCCAAGTTGGATGCGTCTGTCTTTTCCAACTCCGTCGTGAGTGTTTCAATAGGGCGTAAAGCATGACGCATCAGCAGTCCGCCGCCAAGAATGCCGAGAAGAAGAGCGGGCAGACCTCCGAAGAGGATGATTTCAAAAGCTTCCCAAAGGGGGCTCTCTCTGAGTGCGGCTTTCACGCCATCATGACGCATGACTTCTTGCTGTTCATTGAACTCAAACCAACTCCAAAAGCCGATGATCACAAAAGAGATCGCCAACGTAAACAGGTAGTAAAGTAAGATGCGGCGTCGCAGTGTCATAGTTGAGGGCGGAGCTTGTAACCCAGTCCGCGCACCGTCTGAATCAGCGTGGTCGTCTGATCACGGTCAATCTTTTCACGCAAACGGCGGACATACACATCCACCAAATTAGTGCCGGGATCAAAGTCATATTCCCAGACGGTGCTGATGATGTCGCGTCGGCTCACGACGCGGCCTTCAGCACGCAGCAGGCACTCGAGGAGGCGAGTCTCACGGCTAGATAGTTCTACACGCTTACCGGCGCGGCGCGTCTCATGCGTGGCGGTATCAAAGCTTAAATCTGCCACCGTGATGCGGGTAGATTTAGCCTGTACATTTCGCCTGACCAGAGAGCGCAGGCGGGCAAGAAGCTCGGACATGGCAAAGGGCTTGGGCAAATAATCGTCGGCACCTGCATCCAGGCCTTCGATTCGCTGCTCCACATCACCACGAGCAGAAAGCATGATGACTGGCGTTACTTGACCTGCGGCGCGCAGAGTGCGCACAACACTGAGGCCATCCCGCTTTGGCAACATGATGTCCACCAACAAGGCATCCCAAGCCTGAGTCTGGGCACAGGCTAATCCAGATTCGCCATCATAGGCACAAACGACCTCAAACTCCTGCTCGGTCAGAGCGTCACGCAAGAGGGCAGCAGTTTTAGGTTCATCTTCGATGATTAAGAGTCGCATACAAAGGGCATGACGAGTCTGAACGAGCTTAGGACAAATGAAAGTGCTGTCATCATGACAAATGACGGAATCAATGATGACGGTATTTTCATTTATATGACAGAGCTGTCATTCGGCATTCATAAAGCAGGTGACAGGATGAGCGCGCACATGCTTAGCACTTCTTCTCCAGGCTCGTCCTTTCTCCATCGTTTGCTCCCTCGATCTGCCATCGCCCGTGGAGCATTATTGATCGCCGTGATGTTTCTTTTGTTAGCCCAGCTGTCCCGCATAGCCTTACTCATCCAGGGGCGCCAGGACGTGGCCTGGGATGCCTCGCTGTTGGGTAGCTTTGGGGTCGGACTCTGGTTTGACCTCCTTGCTGCCTGCTATGCGGTGGTGCCCTGGTTCCTACTGACTCTGCTTTTACCCGTTGCACTCTGGCAGAGCAAAGCCATCCGCTGGGTCGTCTCTGCGTTGCTACTCATCTATGCGGTGGCCTTCATCTTCATCGGCGTCTCCGAGTGGTTTTTCTGGGATGAGTTCCAGGTGCGGTTTAATTTCATCGCAGTCGATTACCTGGTCTTCACGCAGGAGGTGATCGATAACATCCAGCAATCCTATCCCATGCCGCTGATCTTTGCAGGTCTGGCCCTTGCAGGCTCTGGCATTGTCTGGGCAGCCTGGAAGTTCGGTACGGTGAACTGGGTCTGTGCTGGCGATAGCCGCTGGAAAATGCGCCTCCTGCCAACCCTCGGGATCGCCGCCATGGTCGTCGGCATCTCCTATGGCTTTTCGCAGACGCAGCTCCCGCGCTTCACCAATGAATTCAACCGCGAGCTGGCCAAAGATGGTCCCTACGCCTTCTGTGCGGCCTTTTGGGAGAGCGAGATCGACTACGAGCGCTTTTATCTGAAGCAAGACACCAAGCATGCCTTAGCCCGCGCCAAGGAACTGCTCACCCTCAGTGACACACCGCCAGCCAGTGATGACCCGACCGACCTGCGCCGCCTCATCAAGCACGAAGGCCCCGAAAAGAAGCACAATGTCGTTTTCATCTCCGTGGAAAGCCTCAGCGCTGCCTTCATGAGTCACTTCAAGGTGAACTTTAAAATTCGTGGCTACCTCACACCCAACCTCGACCGTCTGGCAGATGAAGGCATCCTGTTCACGAACCTCTACGCCACTGGTACACGCACCGTTCGCGGTTTAGAGGCCCTGACTCTCAGCGTGCCACCCACCCCAGGTCAATCCATCGTCTGGCGGCCCAAGAACAAGAATCTCTTCACCGCTGGCTCCATCTTCCGCGCCCGTGGTTACGATACCAGTTACCTGTATGGCGGCGATGCCATGTTTGATAACATGAACACCTACTTCAGCCGCAATAACTACCGCGTCATCGACCGTGGCACCAAGCCGAAGAGCGAGATCACCTTCCAAAATGCCTGGGGTGTCGCCGATGAGGACCTCTTCCGCTGGGCAGAGCAAGAGGCTGATGCCAATCATGCGGCTAACAAACCTTTCTTCATGCATGTCATGACTGTCTCCAATCACCGGCCCTTCACCTTCCCTGCCGACCGCATCGACATGCCGCAGGGCAGTCGTGACGCCGCCGTGAAGTACACCGACTGGTGCATTGGCGACTTTTTAGAAAAAGCCAAATCCAAGCCCTGGTTCGCCAACACGATCTTTGTCGTCGTCGCTGATCACTGCCACGGAAGCGCTGGCAAAGTGGAACTAGATGTCACCAAGTATCACATCCCCTGCATCATCTGGAATCCCCAGCTCATCCAGCCGCGCTCTTATGACCGTCTGTGCAGTCAGATCGACATGGTGCCCACCCTGCTTGGCCTGATGAACTGGAGCTACACCACGCGGAACTTTGGCCAAGACGTCTTCTCCCCCGGCTACACCCCGGACAAAGAGCGCATCTACGTCTCTAATTACCAAAAGATCGCCTACATCACGCAGGGGAACTTTGCCATGCTGAAACCCAAGCAAGAGTCCACCCTCGGAAAGGTCGATCTCAAAGCCGGCAACATCACCCTGGATCAAACCGGCACCCTCAAGCCCCAGCTCGAAGACACCATCTCCCTCTACCAATCCGCCTCCTGGCTTTTCCGCAACGGGCATCTCGGTGCTGAGACCGATAAGCCGTGAGGTGGTGTGGTCATTGCGTTATTTGCACCTTCCGACTTCACAGCGGACCTCACTTCCAACCTGTTCAAGCTGCACAGAAAAAGTGCAGCGAGTAGGTCCTCCGAGCGAGTGCCAAAGCACGTATCCGCTGAACGGTGTGAGGGAATTATGGGCATAGAACTTTGTGTTGTCGTGGCCGTAGGATGCAGGCTGCAATAACTTGGCATCCTCACCAACTCGCTTCAATGCCTCTCGTGAAAGCTCGATGGCTTGGGACTCGGTGAGCGGCGAGGTCCCCTCCGCCTGAAGCGTAACTCGACGCTGGCGAAAGTCCCAGAGCGCGAGCACCACAATAGAGAGGTAGCCAAAGACAAGCAGAGTAACAAGACCTGCCGCGAACTTCACAATGCGCGCCGTTTTGGATTTATTCATGGGTTTCTTTCGCTAGATGCACCTTGCGACACCGAGGCGTTTATTATTCTACACAAGTGCAGAGATATGCACCCTCAAAAAAAGTCGGGAAGATTGGCGAAGCGGATCTTGCGTGGTCTCATCTCCACTGCGCCAATCATTCCCAACCTACGGATGATTGGTATCATGGATGCGCGGATGAATCCAAACGGTGGCTTCATTGGGCTTTAGTCCAGCCTGTTCGGGGTTCCGCGCGATGTAGCGCACGGCCTGGGCGAAATGTTCAGAATCGCGAATGATCCGATCAAAGGATTCACTCTGCCAAAGTGCTCCACGGCGTCTAAGCCGACCTTGGATCTCGACACTCGTGTAGCGCTTCCAAGAGGCTGTAAGTTGTTCCAAGGAATACCCCGAAAGAGGACGACAAAATACATGCACATGATTGGGCATAATGGCATAAGCGAACATCTCTACTCGTTGCCCCTCAAAGTATTGAAGTGCGTTAACAACGACTTCACGTAACTCAGGCTCGCGAAGAACACATTCGCCAAGTCCTTCATCCAGTAAGCTATCCAACTTACGGATTTGATGTTTTTGAAAAAGTTCCCAGTTAGCGCGCTCTTCCATGGAGATCTTGCCATCGTTTTGGACGGCTATTTGGCTGAGCCTTTGCTGCCACCTGAGCGATTCTTGCCGCATCGCCGTAACGACATCAGATGGCAGGGAGTCGTCCAATCGAAAGGTGAGCA
>JAIXOU010000098.1 GCA_027486585.1 Verrucomicrobiaceae bacterium
AAAGAGGTTGCCCAGGCGGCCCTATCTTCACCGATCAGAATCAATTCATCGGCGTGGTGACCGTGGCTTCCACTCATCCGGACTTGAACGGCCTGCGCCACTGCCTTGGCGTCCGGATCGACCAATGCATGCCTCGCCTCCTGCAAAGTCGCATCCAATGGGACCGCCTCCTGATTCAACCCGGAACCCATCAAGCTCCCGATCCCAATGACCCCTGGGAGCTGGAACAAGCCGCCATCGAACGCCTTTTCGCTTCTTCATGACAACCCAACAACTCACGACGCTCCTTGCGCAACCGGGGGTAGAGACTGCCTCCCCACAGTCCTAGCAATATGCCTCATCGCACTGTCTGCAGTTGTGCGGATTATGCCAATTTTCCGGGCCGCAATGGTCGGTCTCGATACCTCCTGCAGGAAGTTTAAACGGGCACCGTATTTTTCGGGATAATTCGCCAAATTTATTCATGCCTCCAGAGAACATCCAAGACTGCCTCGCCCTGCTTCGGTTTCACCTGACCTGCCCAAGCATGCCTCTCTTGGTAAAACCGAACGAGATCACGCAGGAGTTGGTAGAGGCCTACGTGCTGACGCCACAAGGCTTTTTCAATCCCAACCTTGAGACGCTGACTAAGTTACTAGATAGCCCGGGTTTAGTAGATTGCATTCCACCCGAGGCAGGTGGCAATTTGCTCGCCCTGCTGGCAAAATGGAAACCGGGAGATGCCCAGGCGCTCAAAAGCATTCTTCGTGAGGCAGTTGCCAAGAAAAAGGCGCAGCAGGCCGATCAGCGGCCTGCCCGCCGACCGGCGGTTCCGCCACCGTCGGCTAGTGCAGATGAGTCCATCTTAAACTTTGCTGCTGATTTCCTAGTCGCTGTCGGCTGTCTGCATCGGTCAATTCAAGGCACTGTGGTTCAAACATCGTTCTTGCGAACACTGCAAGACAAGCTGGTGCTTCGTTGGGAATGTCTGACTGAAGATTTGTCAGCACTGCTTGGCTTGATTGAAAACCCGTTTGATTCCATCAAGGTCACTGGTGCTAAAACAGTAGAATCATCGTTGACTGAGATGATGCTCGATTCAATGGCGCGGCAAATCCCATCCGCCCCCGCTTGTGAAGATTTTGAGAATTACAGTCCCGATCAAGAATGGCTGGCTCCTGCCATCAGAGCAAGGGACGGATACGAATGGAAATTAAATCGTGACCTCCTTTCGTCAGCGATGTTTACGGGCTTACCAGTTGATGATCCTTTGCGAATGCGCTGGATTCTGGGCAACGAAGCGTTTTCGAACAACAATCCCGTCTTAAGCCACAGCATCGCTTTGTCACTTGTCATTGATGAGTCACAACTTCCTGCACGAAAAGCCTGGCACACCATGAAGCAGGGCTTTCATCCCGCTCTGCCGGCCAAACTCGTCCTTAAAAATGGATCACGTCCTTACCTTGAACTCCGGATTATCCACGGAAAGAAGAATGATGTAGCGTTCCGGGTGTTCAGCTCAAACGTGAAACACGAAGGGGCGACATCCGACGTGTTGGCCATAAGGTTTGGGCCAAACAACATTCCCAAAAGTATCCGTTTATCGTTTCCCATCGGAGCTAACTTAGACCGCAATTCTTTGGCGTTGGGCTGGTCCGCCATTCGGTGTTGGATCCACTTGTTGCATGAAGTTCACACGGCAAAAGCGGCCGGTTTGTTTTCGAAACGGTTTCGCTATCCTCAGAAGACTGAAAACTACGGTATCGAAGATCCCTTTCAGCGCATGATGGTTGCCAAATACGAAAACAACATTGACTGGAACGGTGCGCGCATCACCTCAGCAAAAACCCTTGAGGATCACGTGAAGCAAACCATGCTTCCTAAACTGAAAGAAAAAATTGAAGAGGCTGGGGCTAATTACTGCACCCGTATCCGGGACCTGGATCGGTTGCTGGAGCATGGAGGAGAAAATCTGGCTGAAACACGAAATATTTTGGAACATGAAGGAGAAGACGCTGCTGCGGCCCATTTGTTGGCTCGGATCAACAGACGCAAGCGTGAAGCTTTTGAAAAATGGTGGAAGTATCTCTCGAAGGATAACCCGATATCCCGTGATAACGCGGCCTTCCAGTATCTCCTGCTGCGACCTGTGGTCGATTCGTCAAAGGCTGGCACCTATTGCCCGCCAATGCCCTTGAACGCTGAGGCCGTGGCAGGCTTATTCACTGGCATCAAAGATGCAGAGATTCTGCCCAATCAGGATTTGCTCAAGGTCTACCAAAGATTAGTAGCTGAGGGAGCCGCCAGTGCGGCTGGCGCGACCCAAGGCGCTAGATGGCTAGTCTTTAAGAATCTGCCAGACAATGTCACAAGGCTGGCGGCTTTAGCCAAGGGTTCTGGCTGGTGTATTGCGGACGAGTATTACGCTCGTTACTACCTACAGAAAAGCACGTTTCATATACTCATGGTTAACGGAAGACCGCGGGCGGCACTGCGCGTCGAAGATATTGAGTGTGTTTGTGAATGCCAAGGTGAGCACAACCGAGACCCCGGAGAGGATTACTGGCCATACATCGTGTTCTACGCGGATGTGCGTTTATGGTCTTTCGCCGATGATGACTTTTATCCTTCTAGACGAGATGAGTTGGAAAATCAGCGGTCTGGTATTCCTCGGATGATCTCTTCATTGGATGTGCAGCAACTCGCAGACAAACTCAGAGTCAACCCCTACCTTGCGCATTTCGCCTCACCCGAACAGTTGAATGATCCCAACTGCTCTGAAATTCTCCGACTAGCATGGTCGAAGATTATCTCCGATTACCCAGCCGCAGCAGCTTTGGCACCGGCCGAATTTGGCCTCAACCAGAGGCTCAAACAGCAATACGACAGCAAAATCTATGATATCGATCATCAAGGAGGATGGGGCCGTAATCGGCGAGGGGAATGATTTTTATCACACTACCGTGCTTACTTAGTGAGCAGAATGTCCAATAGCCGCGTTGTTCAACCTTCTATCGTTCTATTCAAACGTATCAAATAAATCGATTTGCATTCGTAATACAATAAGACGGTCGAGAAGTTCCTGTTTAAGTTCATTTTGTTTGCCGCAGTTCAGCAAATAGAGAATGCAGCCGTCAACGGAAGCTTCCAATCCAGGAGCCAGGGGCCGCATGTGTTCCAACCACAAAAAAGCGTCTTTATTCAAAGCAGCTTTTTTACGACGCAGAAACAACGAGGTCTTCGAACGCAATAGTTCACGTGCAAAAGATTGAATCAACCAAAAGACAGGATTCGAAATCTCGAGGTCTTCATCAAACCCTGGTTCTTCCCAAGTAAAACTGTATCGCAGCCATCCAGCCTTCGGGTCTTCCGAAAATTTCCACAAGGCTCCTTCTGGGTGCTCGCAGGCAGCGCGGACTGCATCAGGAAGTTTGCAATCAGCCCATGGATTTTGCCGGCAAGCCAAAGGCCATACTTCGTGAAGCACATGTCGGCACCACAGATAATCCCAGCGACTTCGCAGCCAAATTTGGGGTGCCTTAAGGCCATGCCCATCACAGGACATCACAGTAAAAACACCCGCATGGTTCAGTGCTTTGATCAGCAGCGCGGTGCCTCGATCAAGGCCCTCAGTGTCCAACCGTGGCCCAAATTCATTGGATTTGAATGTTTCAAAGGCATCATCTATGTCAGGAGCGCCTGTCATTCCATTGCGAGGTGGAAGCTCAAAGATCCGTTTCAGCAACGAGTCTGGAGTGGGCTGTGGGGCGATGAATAATCGGTCGGATCCTTCAACTCGCTCGATTTTCTGGACGTCCAATCCGCATGCTATAAGAATGGCGGCATCCTGCTCGTGAGTGTGTTCATGAAGTAGGAGACCACTCTGGTAAGTTTCGGCAGCAAAACCTCTCCAGAGCAACGTTTCCAGAAGCTTGTTTTCAGGCAACACATCATTGATCATTTCTTCATAAGTCATACGTTTTCCAGAGTCTTCGCCAATTCCTTTAGCTGTCCATTTTTGGTTTTAGTTTGTTTGGAGTATTCGCCAATCAAAGGAGGTTGAAAGCTGACGCGCGAACTTTGGAAAAGGTGGCAAAGAACCTCCAACGGGAAGACGATCTCCTGAAACTCATGCGCGAGAGCCTCGGCATGCAAATCCCACCAATCCCCTGCCCTCTGGAGCCAACTAACCTTTTGCTAACGCGATGATCCCGCAATGCAGCGCGTCCATTGCTTTGCCGCACGAACTTAGAAAGCCTTTCTTTTTTCATCGGTTTAAGCGCTCAGTCAGCTCCTGTCACAGTCGCTCCACGCCAGACAGCTTCAAATCTTCATGAATCATAAACAATTAATTTCAGATCAAAAGCATATAATTGTATTGCATTTTATCAATCTTTAACTTAAAGATCAATCAAGAGCATTCAAATTAAATGATTGATGAACCGAAATTAGCCGTTACCGAACCAATCATCATGTCAGGCAAGCCCGTGCTCTGGCGCCCCGCCAAGACCGTTCTAACCTACACGCCCGCAAGAGAGGCGTTTCATGAGAAGCTGCTCTGCGATGGCTTTACCCTTAATCTAGGGGACGCATGTGTCTATTCTTGCTCGTTTTGTTACGTGGGCTCTCAGATTAGAAAGCTTACCTTCGGCATCGTTGATGACTACAATGCACGCAATAGCTTGAATCTGAGTCATGAGGAGTTGGTGATTCGTCGCAAAGGCCTCGAGGGAGAGATGAGCAAAAGCACGATTGAAATTCTTGAAGATCAACTCGCGGGTCAGGTGTCTGGCTTCCTCTCGAAGCGTCAGCTTGCAACGCTGAAAGAGCAGGAGTTGGTCGTGTATAGCTCGACTCTCGTGGACGTTGGAGCCAATCTCACCCTACTTCGAGAAACGGCCGAGGCTTGCAAACAAATCCTAGACAACACGAACTGGCAGATTCGACTGCTCTCCAAGGGCCATCTTCTTCCAAAACTTGTAAAGGATGGACTCATTCCAGATGATACCCGTCCAGGGTCGAAGTGGAGCCATCATCAGCGTCTGATCTTCGGATTCAGCACTGGAACTCTCAATGACCAACTGGCCAAAGCCTTTGAGCGTGGGACAGCCCTAGTCTCGAAAAGAATCGAGGCCCTTCATTGGCTTCAAGATCAAGGCTATCGTACGTTTGGAATGATCTGTCCCAGCCTTCCTCAAGACGACTATCAGGCCTTCTCCAAGGCCATGGCAGAGGCCATGCGGGTTGAGCACGCCTGCATGGAGCATGTCTGGGCTGAGGTTTTGAATGTTCGTGGTTCAAGCTTTGTCCGGACGCGCGATGCTTTGCGCGAAGCGGGTTTCGAAGACGAGGCCGGTATGCTCGCAGCGGTGAGCGAGGGCGAGGGATACCAGACAGCACGGGAAGCGTATGCTCGTAAGACCTTCGAAGGGCATGTGACCCACATGGGTAAAAAGCTCCGATTCCTGCAGTATGTGGACAAGCGCAACATCGACTACTGGCAGACCCGACGAGAAGAAGGTGCTGTTCTTCTTGGTAAGCCTGCCCAGAAAGCCGGACTGGTAAGCGTGGAGCGTAGTGCACCGCTTGAATACTACCTCAACACTCCCCAACTCAGCGTGCCAACCAAGCCTGAATCGGAGACGCAGCCCAAGGCAGAACTACTTGAACAAGGGACGATGACGGCATCAGCTCCCGAGCTTATCCTGACCGCCGGACAAAAAGCGGCTCTTACCAAAAAGCGGAACCGCGAGGCGGGCACCCTTGTTGCGGACAAGACGCCAGTGCTCCGTTGCGAGCTCCCGCTGGAAGCCCAGGAGATTCAGAAACGCCTTCGACACCTGATGCAGATCCGTGGCGTAGTGGCGGTGTCGATCTTCCAGAATGGGCAGTCGGTGCAGAGCACGAGCAGCTTCCAGCCCAACCCGGAAGGCATGACCCTGCTGAATCATTCTAGCGGAACCTACCTTGTCCAATCTGAGAGCACCCCCAACCCCGAAACCGTCGAAGTCATGCGGCGGCTCTTGGGTGAATTATAGGCTTGGTTTCAACCAAAGCCAACATGCTCATTTTTGTATGAACACCCCAAAGCCCGTCCTCGAATCAGTGGTCGCCATCTGCAAGGCGCGCGATCCCATTCACATCAGTCCGGCGTTCTCCATGATGTCCAACTCTGCAGACGAATACACCATCGCTCAAGGGTTGGGACTGATCAGTGGCGGCTTGATCTACACCTGCGCCCACTTTCGAGAGCGATGGTCGCTGCTACCCGGTGATGCTGACATTTACGCTGCTTGGTGCCTGAACGACGAAACCCTTCCTCGCGGATTGTTGGCAGGCTTGTATGCCTCCACACTCGACTTTATGATTCTGGCGCCAGATGGCATGACAGTCATCCTTAGCGAAGATGGCGGCACGGAGACGGGACTCGCTTTGCTCAGTGAATTCGAAGAAAAATACAATTCCGACATCCTTCCAACGGAGATTGAATTTCCTGAAGCAACGGAGTCGGCGAAGATTCACGGCTTCTTTTTTGGGGCTGATGGTAAAACCCGTCATCGAACCCAATTCAAAATTTGGAAAAATTCATACCAGATCGAGTTCTACTCGAACGACTTCGAAAGAGGTTGCCCAGGCGGCCCTATCTTCACCGATCAGAATCAATTCATCGGCGTGGTGACCGTGGCTTCCACTCATCCGGACTTGAACGGCCTGCGCCACTGCCTCGGCGTCCGGATCGACCAATGCATGCCGCGCCTCCTGCAAAGTCGCATTCAATGGGACAGCCTCGTGATTCAACCCGAAACCCATCAAGCCTTCGATCCCAATGACCCCTGGGAGCAGGAACAAGCAGCTATCGACAAACTTTTCGCATCATCATGAACACACAGCAACTCACAGACATCCTAGCTCAACTGGCGGCAGACCGCCCCATATTCCATTCTGAAGCAGATTTTCAGCATCAACTGGCGCTGAGGCTTAGCCATGCGGGTTATCGTGTTCGGCTGGAAATTCCGTTATCGATTCAAGGCAATGAAGTTGACATTAATGCTGAAGTGGACCTCCTGATTATTGGCCCAGACGAACAAAGAACGGCCATCGAACTGAAATATGTGACTGCTCAGAAATTCATCGTGCACGAGGGCGAAAGCTTTAACTTGAGGCAAAACTGGGGCACCAATCTCTCGCGTTTTGACTGCTGGGCAGATTTCCAGCGTGTGGGCGCATTCGTAGCAGCAGGTCACGCCGACAATGGTTTCGCTGTTTTTCTCACCAACGTGGCCGATGCCTGGAACGTCGATGCCAGCCTGACTGCCAATCTAGGCCAACAATTCAGCATGCATGAATCGCGGAATGTTCCCGCCAACACCATCCTGAATTGGGTAGGCAATCCAACGATTGGCTCCGTCAGCAGGAAAAGACTGCCACCCTACAGCCCTTTAATTGTGCCTCAACACGCTGTGTGCAATTGGAGAGATTTTAGCGATTTCCTGGGCTGCAATGGGCGCTTCAGATACCTTCTGCAAAGCTTGTAGAAAGGCGAAAACCATCCATTTGTAAGCTTCTACAACGGCTTTCATTCAATTCATTCATGTTATTGCTCCTCATGCTTCCTCCGGCAAGCGTCAAAGACTGTCTCACACTGCTTCGGTACCATCTTCAAAACCCCACGAAGCCTTTGCTGGTTAAATCAGGCACGATCACTCAGGGTTTGGTTGAAGCTGGCGTGCTCACGCCGCAGGGAGTCTTTAATCCTGATCTCGAAAAGCTGATGCCGTTGCTCGACAGTCCTCATTTGGCTCAGTTCATTTCGGAGGACGCAGGCGGGCGTCTGCTGGCTTTGCTCGCTCAGTGGGAACCCGAGGATGCAGAAGCACTCAAGAGCATCCTGCGTGAAGCCGTCAGCAAGAACAAGTGGGAGAGCGCTGCATTCGTGTCCTCCCCTACCCCAGCTCCTGAAGAGCAGGATGTCGAAAGCGATCAGCCGAGCAAAGATGAACCAGCGCCGACAGAGGGACAGCCCTATGCGAAGGAACTTGAAAAGCTTTTAAAAAACCAATCCATTGATTCAGAGCTACTGGGCAAGCGTATTCATTATGCTCTGAGACCTGAACGCCTCATTATGAAGATTCGTCTGGACCTAGCCACACGGGCCATTATTGAGCAGGCCAATCCCAACGATCCGACCGTGGCCCGATGGCATCTTTATCAGGCCCTGCTTCAGAAGGCAGATTATGAGCCTTCCATCAGCGAATTGGAGAAGGCCAAGGTGAACGTCAATTCCCTTCCTGCTTTGCGAGCTCATCGAAATCGAGGCGGTCTCTACATCATCCCATGCCAGCTCATTCTGCATATCGGAGCCACCAAACTCAGAGTGGCCGTCTTCAGCGGCTCCACGCCGCAAAACCAGGAACTGTTTGATTTAATGCGCAGTGTGGTGGCCCAACTGCCTTTGCCTGAGGGCCTGCGGCTCTCTGAGCCGCACAGTAAAACCTTCCAGTTGGACGGAACTATTCTCGACCCAGGGAAACAGGCACTGTCAATGGAGATGCTCTATGCAGAAATTCAGCGCATCTGGCGCGATCTTCTCCGCTTCCTGAGCAGCATGGATAAAATCCTCACGCTAGAAACAGCGCAGGCCTTGATGCAGCAACATGCCGGCAAGCCGCTCTCCGCCAATGAGTACTTGCTCATCACCGACAAAGCCGCCGAAGCGCTGAAACGGCACGATGACGACTTAAATCTGAACGGTCTCACCAGCCTCTCGGAGCGAGCTGCCAAGGAGCTCTCCCAGAATGAAGAAACGCTTCATCTCAATGGTCTGAAGGAACTTTGTGACGAAGCCGCCGAAGCGCTTGCGGCGCATGAAGGGGACCTCTCTCTGCGCGGACTGATCCGCCTAACGGATGCCTCCGCTAGATCATTGGCTCGGCATCGTGGCAGGCTCCATCTCGATGGTCTAACCAGCCTGCCGGATTACACGGCCCACGCACTTTCCGAGCAGCCTGGTGACGAGCTTGATCTGCTAAGCCTGAATGGGATCACCCATCTTTCAGACAATGCCGCCCGCTCCCTAGCCAATCGTAAGGGAGGACTGTCGCTTCAAGGATTGACGAGCCTGTCAGATGTGGCCGCAGCGGCATTGTCCAAGCAGCAGGGCAACGGCATTGATCCTCTACGGCTGGACGGCCTTGCCAGTCTATCAGAGGCAGCGACTCGGGCACTTGCAGCCTACGCGGGCCAGGTGCAATTCAGAGCTCTGCCAGCGGAGGATCAGCAGCGATACGTGGCATTTCGCCAGCCGCACCGAAGCTCGAAGCCTAGCCAAGATCGCTAGGCCCATACTCCAACTTCATTCTAACATCGATCACATCCCATGTCTCAAAACCTCACTCTCGAAATCGCCCAGCAACTGGTGGCTGAAGCCTCTGATCGCTTGAATGCGGGCGAAACCTACCACATCGAAGCCTCACTGTATACAAACATCACAGATGAGGCTGCCGAAGCCTTGGCAAAGCATGTGGTCAATCTTTACCTCAACGGGCTGAGGACCCTGTCCGATGCCGCAGCAGATGAGGCAGCGGAAGCCTTGGCAAGACACAATGGTGATCTTTACCTCAACGGCCTAACGAGTCTGTCCGATGTGGCAGCAGAAGCCTTGTCGAAGCATGAGGGCGGCCTTTACCTCAAGGGCCTAACGAGCCTGTCCGATGCGGCTGCAGAAGCCTTGGCGAAGCACAAAGGCTGGCTGCTTTCACTCGACGGCCTGACGAGTCTGTCCGATGAGGCTGCTGAGGCCTTGGCAAGACACGAGGGTGATCTTTACCTCGACGGCCTAACGAGTCTGTTCGAAGTGCGAGCAGAAGCCTTGTCGAAGCATGAGGGCGGCCTTTACCTCGACGGCCTAACGAGCCTGTCCAATGTGGCAGCACAAGCCTTGGCCAAGCACAAGGGCGGGGGGCTTTCCCTCGAAGGCCTAACGAGTCTGTCCGATGTGGCAGCAGAAGCCTTGGCGAAGCACGATGGCACTCTTTGCCTAGAAGGCCTAACGAGTCTGTCCGATGCGGCGGCTGAGGCCTTGGCAAGACACGAGGGTGATCTTTCCCTCGACGGCCTAACG
>JAIXOU010000134.1 GCA_027486585.1 Verrucomicrobiaceae bacterium
AGTTTGCCATCCAGTTCGGTGCACGTTTTTTTGATCCGCAGCTAGCTGCGGATCAAAAAAACGCAGCTACCTCCAAACCCTAAACCCAATCCCCGAAACACATACTTTCGGACACCTCCGACAAGGAGATCGGAGAAGCGATTCTTTCAGGTAAGCCAACTCACCTCATCCCTAGTACGAATAGCTATGATTGGCTCGGATCGGGAGCTTACTTCTGGGAGCATGATGCTGATCGGGCTTTTCAATGGGCCAAGCACGTCCAAAAACATCCGCAGCATTACCAGCAAAAGATCAAAGAACCCTTTGTGCTGGGGGCTGTGATTGACCTTGGTTTATGTCTCGATCTGACAAATTCTCTTTGCCTTGATGAGGTCCAACTTGCTCATGAAGAGTTGATGCAGTTCTTCCAAACGATGGACATCCCAATGCCTGTTAATGAGCCTGGCTTTCATGACGATTTGGATCTCGTTAAAAGGCGTCTGGACTGTGCCACTGTGAATTTCGTGCATAAACTGCGCGCGGATATGAAACGACCAGCTTTCGATTCGGTCCGCTGCCCATTTGCTGAGGGGCAGCCACTTTACACAGGAGCCAAGATCATGAGCCGCACTCATGTCCAAATTTGTGTCAGGCATCCGCGCACCAGCATCCGGGGCTACTTTCGTCCGCTTCCGCCGCATTGAATTGCTAATGCTGAGAGGCCTTAACGCTCATGCTGATGAAAAAGGCTGGTTTTCTGGGAGAGAACCTCGACGCAGTTCCATCATGGCGTTCAGAATGTCCGCAGCGAACCGCAACGCGGTTCCGTCATACGGCGTTTGAGGTGGAGACGGTATCATGGAACGATCGAACCGTGACGGAACCTCGTTGAGGTTCGGCGGCGAATGGGGGCGCGAGGTGTTCAAGTCCCAGGGGAGCGCTCGCCGAGGCTCGGCACCCCTGGGCTGTTGACGAAAGCCCGTTGGGCTTTGGGGGCAACAATGCCAATTAATCAACGGCAAAGGACCATCTTGAAAGGAATATCCTTTGGAGGGCCGTCTGTTAGCATTCGTAAAACCAAATCATATGAGACGTCAAACATATTCTCGCTACAACTCCATGGAACCACTTCGAAAATTACATTAATCCAACCGCCCGGCTGAATTTTAATTGGTTCGGTATTTTGTATTGCCGATTTACCATTAGGAAGTGGCACGATAGGCGCAGATGCAGAATAGATACCTTCTCCAGAGTCTCCCAATAGACCACCTGGAAAAATCAAAGTCGGCGTACAAGTAATAGCTCCAATCTTGCAATCCGAAGGATTATGAATAGCAATCTCAAGACGCCAACCATAGCGATTATTCACGTTTGTTTTTGAATTGGTTATGGTTGCTTCCACAAGAGATTTGCCTTCGAAATGAAAGTGCAAGTGATCACATAAATCCACCATACGCGGACCGGGATTCGCAACATACCAAGCAATTCGATCTCTCAGCTTGGTCTTTAGCGTGGCAATACTCTTCTCGTAAACGATGTGAAATCGATGCTTGAGATCAAAAGGGATGTCGCTAGCTGAGTTGGTGATTAAAATCACTCTTTTATCAAGCGCATGAGCATAGCCAACTTCATAAAACACATTGGCATTTTGGTTCGACATATCCGCAACAATCATGTCGGCCTTAGCAATTTGAATGTAGATTTGGTCTAGCATTCCCTCATCAAAAACCTGCTCATCAAGTCTTTCGCAATATGCCCCAGCTTCAGTGCATGCGGCCTTGATGCCAAGCTGATAGACATCATCGAACTCCTTCGAAAAAGGCATGACCACAAACACGAATGGTTTGGGCTTTGTCGAAGGCTCGATGATGTCATTCATAACGTTTTGATATTACTTCACCAACCTCACCAGCAGATCCTTGCTCTCGACGCTTTCGCTGATCTTCACGAGGATCTCGCTGACGGTGCCGGAGGTTGGGGCGCTGATGGCGGCGAACATTTTCATGGCCTCTAGGGTCACGAGGGTTTCGCCTTCCTTCACTTTTTGGCCGACGGTGACGGCGATGCTGGCGACCATGCCGGGCATGGGGGCGCCGACTTGGGTCGGATCAGCTGGGTCGGCTTTGACTTTACTGACGGTGTTTACGGCGAGGGCTTTGTTCGTGACGGTGGTGTGGCGTGGGTAGCCGTTCAGCTCGAAGATGGCGGTCTGCTGACCGGCGGCGTCGGGCTCGGTCATGTTCAGTAGGCGGACGAAGAGGGTCTTGCCTTCTTCGAGGTTGATGTGGATCTCCTCCTTGTCACGCAGGCCATAATAATAGGCCGGTGTAGGCAGGGCGGCGACATCGCCATAGGTCTTGCGGAAGTCGGCGAACTTCAGGAAAACATCGGGATACATGAGGTAGCTCCAGACATCATCATCGGTGGGCTTTTTCTTGAGCTTGCCTTCAAGCTCGGCGCGGACATCGGCGAGATTGATCTTCGCAGCGTGGGTGCCTGGGCGGCCTTTGATGCGCTTGCCATTTTTCCCAACGATGGCGTCAGCGAGGGCGTTCCATTTCTTGCGGCTGTCGGCGGCCTTGGCGGGCTCCATACCGTAGAAGGGCTCGCCAAGCCAGCCTTCGAACATGCTGGTGACATCCTTGCTCCACTTGGTGCCGGTGAGCTGGAAGATGTCGTTGGGCTTCACGCCACGGGCGACGCACTCGATGGCGAGGTCGCCGACGACTTTGGATGAAGGGGTGACTTTGACGATGTCTCCGCAGAGTTGGTTCACCTCAGCATAAGCGTGAGCGATCTCAGGCCAGCGAGGTCCGAGGCCCATGCCGATGGCCTGTTCCTTGAGGTTCGTGTATTGGCCGCCAGGCATCTCGTGGAGATACACTTCGGCGGTGCCATAGGGCTCGGAGGTGTCGAAAGGCTTGTAGAAAGCGCGGACGGCGGCCCAATAGTCGCTAAGCTCCTGAAGCGCATCGACATTCATGCCTGTGTCACGCGGCGTGTGCTGGAGAGCAGCGACGATGGAGTTTAAGTTCGGTTGGCTGGTGCCACCGGACATGGAAGCGATGGCGGCATCGCAGACATCGACTCCAGCTTCGGCGGCCTCGATGATGCTTGCGGCGTTCAGGCCGCTGGTGTCATGGGTGTGGAAGTGGATCGGGATGCCGACTTCATCTTTGAGAGCTTTGACGAGCTTTTTCGCGGCATACGGACGGACCAATCCGGCCATGTCTTTGATGCAGAGCATGTGGGCTCCCATCTTCTCCAGCTCCTTGGCGAGACGGACATAGTATTTGAGGTCATACTTGTCGCGCTTCGGATCAAGGATGTCGCCCGTGTAGCAAAGAGTGCCTTCGCAGATGCTGCTGGTGTCTTCACGCACGGCTTGCATGGCAGCGGTGAGGTTCGGCAGATAGTTCAGCGAGTCAAAGATGCGGAAGATGTCCATCCCATTCTCAGCCGAATGTTTGATGAAGCCTTTCACCACGTTGTCGGGGTAGTTGGTGTAACCGACGGCATTGCTGCCACGGAAGAGCATCTGGAGGAGGATGTTTGGCACCTTCGCGCGGATGTCGCGCAGACGATCCCAGGGATCTTCGCGGAGGAAGCGCATGCTCACGTCGAAAGTGGCTCCGCCCCACATCTCCAAAGAGAACAGGTCCGGCGTGCGACGCGCCACGGCATCGGCCACGGCGAGCATGTCAAAGGTTCTCATGCGTGTCGCCAGCAGGGACTGGTGAGCATCACGCATGGTGGTGTCGGTAATGAGTAGCTTTTTCTGCTTGGCGACCCAGCCTTTGCAAAACTTTTCAGGCCCCATTTCGGTAAGGAGCTGTTTTGTGCCTTTAGCAGGCTCAATGCGGTGATCCCATTTCGGAATGACAGGGACGATGAATGCCTTGTCCTGCTTATGCCCTTTCGCATGGGGATTGCCATTGACGATGGTGTCGGCAAGATAGTTCAGCAGCTTCGAGGCACGGTCTTTTCGGGCCACGAATTTGAGCAACTCTGGGTTGTTATCGATGAAGCGAGTGGTGGCTTGACCCGCTTTGAACTCCTCGTGATGCACCACGTTCATGAGGAACGGGATGTTGGTCTTTACCCCACGGATACGGAACTCGCGTAGTCCGCGATCCATGCGATCAAGCGCCTGCTGATAGGTGCGGGCGAAGACGGTCATCTTCACAAGCATGGAGTCATAATAAGGCGTGATGACCGCGTTCGTGGCACCAAGAGCACCATCGAGACGGATGCCGAAACCACCGGCGCTGCGATAGGTGAGGATCTTGCCAAAGTCAGGCGTGAAGCCGTTCTCAGGATCTTCTGTGGTGATACGGCATTGAATAGCGTAACCGCTTTTTTCAATCTTATCCTGAGTCGGCAATCCGAGAGGTTCTTCATGCACTTGATAACCCTGAGCGATGAGGATCTGGCTTCTGACGATGTCGATACCAGTGATCTCTTCGGTGACGGTGTGCTCCACCTGAATACGCGGATTCATCTCGATGAAGAACCACTCACCAGTCTCGCTATCCACGAGGAACTCGACGGTGCCAGCATGGGTGTAGTTGACTTCTTTGGCCAGTTTCACGGCTGCTTCACAGAGTTCGTCGATGACGCTTTGTTTCACACCATAACTCGGAGCCTGTTCGATCACCTTTTGATGACGACGCTGCACAGAGCAGTCGCGCTCATGCAGATGCAGGACGTGACCGTGTTTATCCGCGAGGATCTGCACTTCGATGTGCTTAGCCTTACCAATGAAACGCTCCAAGAAGACAGCACCATTGCCAAAGGAACGCAGGGCTTCTGTCTGAGCCTCATCCAAGAGCTTCTCCAGATCTTTTGGCTCACGCACCACGCGCATGCCACGACCACCACCACCGAAGGCGGCTTTGATGATGAGAGGGAAACCAATCCGCTTGCCAGCGGCGATGGCTTCTTTACGATCACTGACTGCATCATCCGTACCTTCGAGAATGGAGACTTTCAACTTGCGAGCGATGTTACGGGCAGCAGTTTTGTCGCCCATCATGTCAAGGATCTTGGCCTCAGGTCCAATGAAGATAATCCCAGCGTCTGCGCAGGCCTGGGCAAAGGCAGGATTTTCAGAAAGGAACCCGTATCCTGGATGGATAGCGTCCACGCCCTTTTCTTTTGCCAGCGTAACGATGCCTTCAATGTCGAGATAAGCACCGAGCGGGCCTTTGTCCTTGTTCAGTTCGTAGGCCTCATCCGCCTTGAAACGATGCGGGCAAAAGCGGTCCTCGGCTGCGTAAATACCTACAGTTTTCAGCCCGAGTTCCGTGGCCGCCCGCATGACGCGAATGGCGATTTCAGAGCGATTCGCGACCATGAGCTTCTTAATGGGCCGGATTGTCTGAACGGCGGGCTCGGTGCGGGAGGCTTTGGCGGCGGTTTTCTTGGGCATGGTTGGTTGGTTTGGGAAAGTCGAGTATTTAAGAGCCGCGATTGTCCACGGCAAGCAAGTCTTTGCAAGCCATGAAGATCAACATGATTACCCAAGGGATGTTTTAGTCATGCTATGGGTATCAGGTAACTCTGCGTGGTCTCACTTTCTTCCATGGACATGCTCCACGGCTTTGACGAAAATTGGATCTAAATCATCGGTCGTCATGTCATTGTGCGCATTGCTCTTGCAGGTTTCGGCGGATGGTTTTAGACAAGAGACTATGTTTACTGGTCTCGTAGAAAGCACAGGCACTGTCATCACCCTCGATCCACGCGGCGAAAGTGCGCAATTGGTCCTCCGAGTCGGTCCGATGGCCGCAGAGTTGGCGCTGGGAGACAGTGTTGCGGTCAATGGCTGTTGCCTGACGGTGACGGCATGTGATGACGAAACGGCAAGTTTTGATCTCCTGATGCAGACACTTAAGGTGACGAGTCTGGGCGATCTAAAGAAAGGTAGTTTGGTCAATCTCGAGCGCGCCATGGCTCTGGGGACACGCTTTGGGGGGCATCTTGTTCAGGGCCATGTGGATACGACGGTGCGCATTCTGGATTGGAGTCTGCATGGCCAAGATTATCGATTGGAAGTGGAGTTGCCTGCAGATCAGCGCGGGCTAGTGATTCCCAAAGGCTCGATCTGTCTCGACGGCATTTCTCTAACGGCAGCCGAGGTGTCAGCGACAAGCGTCGTCTGTTGGATCATTCCTCATACGCATCAGGTTACCCATCTGAATACCAAGCGCAGCGGAGACCGCCTGAATGTGGAGTTTGATATGCTGGGCAAATACGTGCGTGAGCTGATCAAGGCGCAGGCACTGTAGTCTGACTACTGGCTGTATTGCATCAGGATCGCTAGCAGAATGAGACCGAGAATGACTGCAATGGTGATTTTAACCCAGCTCAAGGGGTATTCTCCTGCTATCTTGCCCGTGGCTCCATTGACGGCCACTTGATAGTTTTTGCTGCCGTAGGTGTAGGTCAGTAACCAGACGGGCAAGAGCGTGTGCTTGAAGGTTTGGGCGCTAAATGTTGGGGCAATCCGCAGTCCACGCTGGGTGTCTCCAGGGACTTGATTTGAGCATTCCTGACGAACGATTTCAGTCATGCGGCTGCGCGAGTTTTGGGCAGCTTCAATGAGGTCGATCTGGTATTGCTCGACGACCCAACCTGTGAGGTAACCTGGGTCATAGGGCAGCAAGGCTGTGGTGGTGGGAAACGGTTCCAGTTCAGCTAGCAAGGAGGCGTGCACACCTTTGGAAGCTGGCACGAGCAGGTCATCGTGAAACTGGCTGACGTGGCCGCTGGCGTATTCCCAGCGGGTATGCTGCTCACGGTTGCCTTTGTCGTCGGTGGTGTAGTAGTGATAGCCGGCTTCGGCTTCCCAGGGGCATTCGATGTGGGCATCAAAGGTCCAGTAGGGGAGATAAAGGCCGTGCAAGGTGTCGGTGAGAGCTTTGTCTCCGACGTCGCTGCGTGCCCAGAAGTGACTGCCATACCATTGTCGGATGGTTTCTCGGACGGTGCTTTCGGAGATCTGAAAGGGAAGTTGGCTGCCTGGTCGGATGGGTGACTGCACGTCATCCATGTTCATGAGTGCGGGAGAACCGCAGAAGTCGCAGGCTTGAGCCACGCGCTTTTCATCAAACACAGAGATAGCCTGGCAGCTTTGGCATTTGACGGTCTTTCTTTCTGCTGCCCAGCCGCGCTTTTCATCTGGAAGCGCGCGCAGGGCTTCCGCTAAATCAGATTCGTCCACTAAGGTGCCATCGCCCTGCAGTTCAGCTGCTGATTCAGTGCTGCAATAAGGGCATATGAGTGCCTTCTTGGCAGGCGTCCAGACCGCCTGAGCCCCGCAGGCAGGGCACAGGTATTTGTTGATGGCAATGACTTCGGACATGGCCCCGTGAATGGCGCTTGGCGTGACCTTGGTAAATGATTCAGGCTAGCTTAGCTTGGCACCCAGTTGCTTGAGCATGGCTTCGAGCATTTGGCCGTACTTCACATAGCTGTCGTATTGTTCCTTGGCCTTCTGCTCGGGGGAGAGTTCATCCGCAGCGCCTGCTCCGTGAAAGACAACGGCAACATGGGGCTCAATGCTGATGTAGCCTTTATAGTCGGTCTCCACGAGGTCTTTCATGATGCGCTGAGTCTGGCCTTGGCCTTCCCCCGGGAAAGTGTAAACGGCGTCGTTTTTAGCCACATCCCAGATGCCATCTTTGACATGTACGTGGGCCATGAACGGCTTAACCGCCTGATACATTTCCCAGGCGTCTTGCTTCTGACCTGGGCGGTCACGGTCATCGATAAAGACCGGGTTGCCGGTATCAAAGACCCATTTCATATCGGGCACGGCCTCAGCCATGCGCTGAACATAGGTCGGGCTCATGCCGCCCCAGTTCATGCAGTTTTCATGCACCACGGTGAGGCCTGCGTCTGCAAAGCGCTTGTTGATTTCATTCATCCGGCGAATGCGCTCTGGGGCAAATTGCTCTTCCAGATCTTTGCCCTCAGCGTCTTTGCACACGGCGTAACTCATGACGCGGATCAGCTTAGCTCCGAGTCGATTCATACGCGGAATAGCGCGGGAGATTTCAGCCTCGGTGATGCTGAAGTCGTCGGTGATCTTTTTGGCCCAATTGCCGATCAAGGAACCAAAGCCACTGATCTTCATGTTCGAGGCTGCTAACCTGTCACAGACTTGGTCAAAGAGCGCATCAGGGATCTCGTGCAAGTTGCCTTTGACTCCATCGAGCTCGACGCCACGACACTCGATGCTGTCCCAGCCGAGTTCCTGGTGGGCCTTGATTTGCACGTCGAGCGACGCACCTGCTTCATCTGCGATTCCAGTAAGTTTGATCATGGTGGGTGGTGATTACCTGTTTGATAAACGGCTCCGCTGAGAGGTCAAGGTATGTTACTTGCCGAAGTAGCCAGTGACCTTGAGTCTGCGGCTGAAGATCTTGTCGCCAGCGGCGACAAAGAGCAGGTCGTGGTCTTTGCCTGCGAACTCGCAGCTGACGACTTTGCCCATGGGGTCGGGTTTGGAGATGATCCCGGCTAGGCGGCCTGCGGTGTCGAAGACCTGGATGCCGAGTTCGGTGGTAATAAAGTAGCGGCCTTTGGATTCAGTGGTGGCTCCATCGCCAGAGGCGGTTTCTTTGCCGACGGGCAGCCACATGGTCATGAAGGGGGCACCTGCGGTAAGTGTACCATCATCAAGGATCTGCCAGGTCCAGACGTGTTTGCCGCCATGCTCGGAGGCGACTAGGGTGCGTTCATCGGAGGAGAGGGTGATGCCGTTGGGCTTCAGGATGTGGCCCTGATCGGCGGCGATGTGTTTTTTATCTGCGGTGATGAGGTGGATGGTCTGAGTCGGTGTTTCGGTGAAGTACAAGTGGCCCTTCTTGCTGACGACGAGGTCATTGCATTTCATGTTGGTGAGCAGCACCTCGACTTCACCTTTCAGGGTGATGGCGATGATGCGTTGCTCTTTGTTATGGCAGGCATAAAAACGACCATCAGGGCCGATTTGCAGTCCGCTGATGCCGGGTAGGTTATCAAGAAAAAGATCGGTCTTTCCTGTGGTGACATCGATCTTGTAGATGCCTTTGCCAGCCTTGACGTCGGTGAAGAAAAGGTTGCCTGTCGAGTCAGTGCAGAGTCCGTCGGTGAAGGCGTAACCGCTGGCAGCTTCTTTCCAACCTTCACCGTCGATAAGGTAGTCGTGCAATGAGGTGTCCTGAGCTGAGCCCAGCAGTGGGAGGGCAAGGGTGGCGAGGAGGAGGCGTGGGGACATGGACGGTTTTTCTTTGTTCTTGGTTGCTGGTTCTTTGTTCTTGGTTGCAGAGTCGAAAGTCGGATTACTTCGTTCCTGCCTGCCAGAGCCAGCGCAGTGTGTCGGGAAGCATGGCGGCGCCGTGTTTGCCGTTATGAGTGCCTTCCCCCAGAACGAACTGGTAATCATAGCCGGCAAATTTAAGGGCGGCCGCCATGTCCTGATTGGCGAGCGGCCAGTTGCCGAATTGGTTATCCAAATCGTTTTTGCCATCTTGAAGGAAGACCTTGATCGGCTTTTTGTCGGTCTTGCGGATGAGCGCAGGATAGACGTGGCCACCGCGAATGTTGGTGAATGAACCGATATGACTGACAACTTTACGGAAGGCGTCAGGTTTTTCCCAGGCAACCGTGAAAGCGCAGATGCCTCCGCTGCTATTGCCGCAGATGGCACGCTCATCGGGGTTGCTGGTCAGGTTGTAGTCTTTGGCCACAGCAGGGAGGATTTCCTCTAGCAAAAAGCGCGCATAGAGGTCGCCGAGTGAGTCATACTCAAAGCTGCGATTGCTGCGTGCTTTGTCATTGGGGTTGCTGGTCGGAAAGGTGCCTGGCTGAATGAAGATGCCGATGGTGACGGGCATTTCGCCTTTGGCGATGAGGTTGTCAAAAACGACTGGAGCGCGGAATTGTCCGTCGGCTTTCACGAAGCCGCCGCCATCACAAAAGACCATGACTGCGGCAGGCTTGTCTTTGGAGTATTGCGCTGGCACATAGATCCACCAGTCGCGCGAGGTGCCAGGGAAGATCTTTGAGTCTTTCCAAGCTGGCATTTGGGTCACCTTGCCTTGAGGGACGTCGGCCCGCACCTGGGAGTCGGGTCCAAGGACGTATTGATCGTCCTGTGGGGCTGCGTGAAGAGTCAGAGCAAGGGTGAGCGTGGCGAGAGTGTGGCGGATGTACATGAGAATGCGGCGTATAAGAACGCCGCATTCCTAGATCATGTTACAGACTTACTCCAGCAAGCTTTACTCAGCTGTGGGCGGAGTTTCGGGCTCTGCCTTTGGAGCTTCCGTCTCGGGCTTGGCAACTGGCGCGTGATCGTCGTGGTGGTCATCGTGATGATCTTCATCATCATGGCGATTTTCACGTGGATCGTGGCCTTCTTCGTGATGCACAATGTCTTTGTGCTCTGTAACGCCTTTAAGGTGAGTTTTGAACTTACGCTTTCTCTGGCGCTCAGGCAGAGGACTGACCTGCATGTTGATGTTACGACCGGCCATTTTTGGCTCTTGGTCGAGATGTCCCATGGTGAGCAGATCTTCTTTGATCTTGTTGGCCAAGGTATATCCGAGTTCTTGATGGGCCATCTGACGGCCGCGGAACTGAAGCTGGATGCGCACCTTGTGACCTTCAGCAAGGAAGTCTTCCGCATGCATGATCTTGATCCCGTAGTCATGGGGATCAATGCCAATACGGAATTTCATTTCCTTCACCTTGCCACCTTTGTGGTGCTTGTGGGCTTCCTTCTTCTGCTTTTCCAGCGAGTACTTGTACTTTCCATAGTCGATGATTTTGCAGACAGGGGGATCGACGTTTGGGGCGACTTCAACAAGATCGACGCCGCGTTCCCTGGCCATACGAAGAGCAACGGAAGTGACGAGCACGCCGTATTGCTGATTCGTACTGCCATCAATGACACGTACCTTTGGCGCACGAATGCGCTCGTTGATACGAGTCTGATCCACGTAACGTCCATTCGGTGGGCGGCGATTTCCTTGCTGACCTGGGCGATTGAAATTTCCACCAGGAGCGGATGAGCCTCCGCCAGCTGGGCGGTAGCCTCCCGGTGGTGGGGGGGCACCAGCGCCAGCAGGTCTTGGACCTTGCTGTGGAGGTGGTGTGCCAGTGCCGGCTTGAGCGGGGCGCAGCTGATTTTGAGGAGGTCCTCCAGCAGGGCGCTGCGGTGGATTGGTTCCTTGATTTGGGCGGCCAGGGAACTGGCCACTACTCAGGTTATTGAATGGATTGCTTATAGGGGACCTCCGGGTGGATAGGTATCAGTGAGTGCCATAGGACACTCCTTGAAATTGAGACAGGCTTGAGCACAGAACGGGTTTAACATATCAGACCGTGCGGACCTGCGGCAGCATAGACGACTCTTCCTTATCCCGGTCATGCGGGATGGTGGAAAGAGAGGTTAAGTTAATCATGCTGAAGAAAAAAATCGCGTTGGAAGGAAACTCAGCGTGGATGCCTAAAGTTCCGACAGACAAGGGTGTCTGTCTTCCATAACGCCGGAACTAAACACTTTCTTAGCATCGAGCAAGATGATTTCTGACAATCTCTTGTGACCTGACGCTTGGACCCCACGCGGCAAAAGAGGACCTGATCAGTCTTTTTTGGCCAAAAGCATGGCTTCCTCAAATTGTTCAGCCATGCGGGCAGCGCTGAATTCGGTGCGCACTTTAGCCATACCCTGGGTGATCATTTGCTCTCGGCGCTGTCCATCCAAGAGGAGCGTTTCCATGGTTGTGGCTAGGCTTTCGACGTCGTCTGGCTCGCATAAGGCACCGCCTTGAGTAAGCTCGATCAGTTCAGGGAAGGCACCGTGGCGAGGCTGAACGACGGGGACTCCGCTAGCGATAGACTCGATCACATACAGGCCAAAGGCTTCGCCATAAGTAGCTGGCACAGACAGGATCGTCAGGTCGCGAAAAAACTTCACTTTGTCTCCAAAGCTCAAATTTGGCTGCCACTCGACATGACGGTCGCAATTGGCGGCTTTGAGCTTGGCGCGCAGGCTGGCGAGGTATTTCTCGTCGCCAGCAGTTTTGGCACCGCCGATTTTGAGCTTCAGGCGCGGCACGTTGCCGCGTTGATTGAGCAGGATGTAGGCATCGACCAGTGTGGTGAGTCCTTTGCCATGAATCATGCGGGCAAAGTAGCCGATGGTATTCCAGTTTGGATCAGGCTTGGCGGCAGCAAAGGCTGTCAGCTCAAGGCCATTGTAGGCAAGGCTCATCTTATCTGCGGGGATGTTTAGACGCTCCCGCATGAGATCGCCATAGTAACGACTGGCTGTGACAAAGCGGCTGACGTGGGTGGCATTGGCCTGCATGGCTGCCCAGCATTGCTCGCGATAAGGATCTATCAGGGTATCTAGAAAGGAGTCTTCGCCTTGCAATGAGACGATCACGGAAATTCCGAGATCCCGCTGAATCACAGGGCAGAGTCCCATCAGTAGGCCGTTGGAAAGGGAAATGATATCAGGCTTGATCTCGGTTTTGATCCAGGTCAGCACGCGCTGCCACTCAGACCATTGATTGCCACTTTCACCTGCCAGAGCGCCTAGAGTCATCTGACCCAGATCTTTGGCGCTGGTCATACTCATCCAGCGCCCCGCGAGTCGGAGCAGTGCTGGGCGGTTTAACCAGTTGTGCACAAAACGCGGGAAGTAGCGCATGAAGGGCAGCTTTTCCTGGAGGTAGAGAGAGACGCCTCCAGCCTGAACCGGAATCTCGGGATTGGTGACTTCACGATCTGTGACCAGCGGCAGATAAAGCGGCGCCATCAGGGCATCATGTCCCCGCGAACGCAGTGCACGAATCAGAGCATGATCGCGCAGACAGCTGCCGCAGTGAAAGCTGCCCGTTCCGGGCGTGAGGTGGAGAATGCGCATGATTAGGGGGAGGAGTTAGTAGCGCAGGACTTGGAATTCGGCAAGAGGCCACACCAAATATGATCAGCGATGTTCGTCCTCCTTTCTCACCAAGGTGAACCCTGAAAGACAAGGTCTTCTGCGCTCGTTTGCATGGCTCTCTCGAATGCGATATATCCTCCATTTCATCTTTGTGATCCTGATCGCCCAGCGCTCGGTGGCAGCTTCATCGGATGTGGAGTTTTTTGAGAAACGTATCCGCCCTCTGTTGCTAGAGCATTGTCAGGAATGTCATGGCGAAGAGAAGCAGAAAGGCAGCCTCAGGCTGGATCATCAGATGGGCTGGCAAGTCGGTGGCGATTCCGGTCCAGCTCTTGTGCCAAGAAAGGTGGATGAAAGCCTGCTGTGGAAAGCGATCAGCTACACTGACCGCGATTTAAAAATGCCGCCCAAGAACAAGCTCAGCGCAGAGCAGGTGGCCGATCTGAAGCAGTGGATTGAATCTGGGGCGGTAGATCCTCGTTCTGCGCCAAGCACAAAAGGCAAGCTAGGCAGTCAGCCAAAGGTCGATGGTCGTTTTTGGTCCTTTCAATTGCCTGTGATCAAACCTGCTCCAGCCGTAAAAATGAGCGATTGGCCAGTACAGCAAATCGACCGCTACGTGTTAGCCAAGCTAGAGTCACAAGGCCTGAAGCCGGCCCCTGATGCAGAGGCAGCGACTCTTGCACGCAGACTGGCCTTTGATCTAACAGGTCTGCCGCCGAGCGATGCCTCGTCATCGATAAAGGAGTCCCTGGAAAAACAAGTGGATCATCTTCTTGAATCACCAGCCTTTGCAGAGCGCTGGACTTCTCATTTGATGGACATGACTCGCTTTGCCGAGTCTTCAGGTGGTGGTCGATCCTTGCCCTTCAAGGATGCCTGGCGCTTTCGCGATTACCTATTGGAGTCGATCCGTGATGGCGTGCCTATGAATCGCATGATTCAGGAGATGATTGCTGGGGATCTATTGCCATACCAGAGCGCTGCTGAGCACCGCCGCCAACTTACAGCCACTGGTTTCCTCGCGCTAGGTCCAACCAATTATGAAGAGCAGGATAAAGGCATGTTACGCATGGATATCGTTGACGAGCAGTTGGATTCCATTGGTAAATCATTCCTCGGCATGACGATTGGTTGTGCCCGTTGTCACGACCATAAGTTTGATCCTATCCCAACTCGCGACTATTACGCCTTGGCTGGCATTTTACGCAGCACCAAAACGCTGAAAAATTACACAGACAATGTCGCTCACTGGATAGATAGACCTTTGCCATTTGATGGTGCGCATGAAGTGGCGTTGCAGGAAATGGAGAAAAAGTCCAAGCAACTCGAATCTCGAATCGCCACCATAAAGGACGATCTGAGAGATGCGGGTGGATTGAATCTGCGAAAGGCCAAAAATCTCAGTCCCCGCGATCTTCCTGGGATTGTTATGGATGATTCCGAGGCTCTGAAAGTGGGTGATTGGAAGTCATCAAGCCGTTTCCCACCTTTTATTGGTGGCGGTTATCTGCATGATGGCAATGAGGGCAGGGGAGAGAAGACACTTTCTTTCTCGCCAAAACTGCCAGTGGCAGGTCGATATGAAGTGCGCGTGGCTTACAGTGGTGCTCGGAATAGGGCGGAACGTGTGCAGGTTTCTGTGCTTCACGCCGACGGCGAAGACCTGGTCTATTTTAAGCAAGCGAACGAGGCTCGTGAAGGCTTGAGCTTTGCCACGATCGGTACGTGGCGCTTTGAGAACAGCGGGCAGAATTTTGTCATGATCTCTAATGCGGGCGCAGAGAGTTACGTGACAGTAGATGCTGTACAGTTTCTACCTGCGGATGCTGAGATGCCGGACATGCCGGCACAGACCGTGAGTCAGCAGGAAAAGGACCTTAAATCAAAACTAAGCACTCTGGAAAAAGAGCTGAAGGCACTGCAAAAATCCGGTCCCTCACGTCCAGAGGCCATGGCTGTGGCTGACGACGAACTGCCTGAGGATGCACGGATTCACATCCGTGGCAGCACTCGTAACCTTGGTGCCGCGGTTCCACGTGGTTTTCTGCAAGTGGCTGTCAAAGGGCCTCTTCCAGCGATTCCAAAAAATCAAAGCGGTCGCTTGCAGTTGGCCCAATGGATCACCAGTCGAGACAATCCGCTGACGGCTCGTGTTTTCGTGAATCGTGTTTGGCATTGGCTTTTTGGCGCAGGCATCGTCCGCACCACGGATAATTTTGGCAGCACAGGTGAACTACCTGCACACCCTGAGTTGTTAGATTATCTGGCTGTGAAGTTCATGGATGAAGGCTGGTCTTTGAAAAAGCTGGTTCGTGAAATGGTGCTTAGCAGGACCTATCGCCAGTCATCCGAGTTCACCGTGCAGGCTCAGAAGATGGACCCTGATAATCGGCTGTTGTCTCATATGAATCGTAAGCGATTGGATGCTGAGTGTCTGCGAGATGCTATGCTCATGGCTGCCGGCACGCTGAATCCTACGTTTGGCGGCCTTAATGTCCCTGATGCCAAGGCTGTCGATGCGAACGATCAGAAAATTCAGAATCTCGAATACGGGTTCGCCTTTGCGGATACTCGGCGCAGTGTCTATACCGCCGCTTTCCGCAACGTGCGACATCCGTTGTTTGAGGTGTTTGACTTTGCTGACATCAATCAACCCATCGGCCAGCGCACGACCAGCACCGTGGCGACGCAGGCTCTTTATTTGATGAACAATCAAGAAGTGATCACTCAGGCTCGTGCCGCTGCTGATTTTGTGGTTCGCAGTAGAGCTGAGGATGATGATCGCCTCAGCTTGGCCTATCAACGCTCACTGAGTCGTCTGCCGAGCCAGGAGGAACGGAAATTGACAGTTGATTATCTCCACCGTTCAGCCTCAGGCAATGACTCTGAGGCTGAGATTCGAGATACTTGGGCACGTCTGATTCAGACGTTGTGGGCCACGCCTGAGTTCCGTTTGGTGAAATAGAACCGAAGATTATTTCTGGCCACTTTGACCAGCTTCACGCGTGCCTTTACCCTTGGGCATCTTCATCAAGGCGTCGCCCAATTCAGCGCGGATGCTATCGGCGTATTCTTGGATTTTGCTGACGATTTCAGGATGATCTGCAGCGACGTTCTTCGACTCACTGATGTCTGTGTAAAGATCATACAATTCAGGCGTTGTGACATTTTGCTTGGCATACTTGGCGGGACTGCCGCCTGTGGCTTTCGGTTGGTTTCCTAGGCTGCGATAGCTGTGTGGCAGTTGCAGCTTCCACTGACCATTCCCAGAGGTGATTGCCTGAAGCTGATTCTGTTCGTAATAGGTCGCATAAAAGTCATGCGGATTTTGGGTTTCAGGACCACCGATGATCAGGGGCCAGACATTCTTGCCGTCGATGTCATGTTTGGGCAATTCAGCACCAATGGTGGCGGCAATGGTCGGCAGCATGTCGATGGTCATCATCATCGAGTCGCTGGTTGTGCCTACGGGTATTTTCCCCGGCCAACGCATGAGGCCACAGACTCGAGTGCCGCCTTCCCAAGAGGTGCCCTTACCTTCGCGCAAAAGCCCGGCCGAGCCACTGTGGTCGCCATAGCTTAACCAGGGGCCATTATCGGAACTGAAAATGATCCAGGTGTTTTTTGCGAGGCCGTTTTTATCCAGGGTGTCCAGAACTTGTCCTACAGACCAATCCACCTCCATCATGACATCGCCAAAGATACCCTTGCCAGATTTACCTTTGAACTTCTGACTTACAAATAAAGGCACATGAACCATGCTATGGGCGAGATACAGAAAGAAAGGTTTGTCTTTGCTGCGTTGGATAAAGCTGACAGCCTTGGCCGTGTAATCGGTGGTGAGATGCGTCTGATCTTCGGCGGTAACGTCGTCATCAATCACTTGGTCATTTTCAATCATGGGCAATTTTGGGAAACCGCCCTTTTTCATCTCAGGATGATACGGCCACATGTCGTTGGAATAGGGGAGGCCGTAGTATTCATCAAAGCCGTGCTTGGTCGGCAGGAACTGTGGCAGATGTCCCAGATGCCATTTACCCACCGCAGCGGTAGCATAACCTTTTTGCTTAACGACTTCGGCTAGCGTCATTTCATCATCGTGAATGCCCATTTTGGAGTTCGGTCCAAGTGCGCCATGAATGCCGACACGATTGGGATAACAACCTGTCAGCAGCGCAGTTCGTGAAGCTGAACAAACGGCCTGAGCAACATGGAAGTTGGTGAACTTACGGCCTTCCTTAGCCAACCGATCAATGTTTGGTGTCAGATTGCCTTGGGCCCCAAAACAGCCAACGTCAGCATACCCCATGTCATCCATGAAGATGACAACGATGTTAGGCTCGAGGTTCTCGGCTAAGAGGAAGCCACTCAGGCAAAGTAAGCAGAAAATAGGTCGAATGAAACGCATCAGGTGTATCCAACGAAATGAAGGACTCCATTATGTCATTCAAGTTATGAACTGTTATTTCACTAGGTGCTAAGTGATAGGTGCCTTTTAATCACCACGGTACAAGTGTGTTTTACATGAAGGCTATTACTTAACTAATGTGCTTGCCGTGCTGTGAATGTGCGGCTGAAAGGGTGGCTCGGCAGTCTGTTGTTGTGGTCTTATGACGTGGCTACATATAGGCCTTTTAATATTGGGAAATGTCGTTATAAAATCTCATGCACGACTTGCCTGCTGATCCTACACTTACGCCACTTGAGCCACTGCTTGCTGTTCGTGGGCTGAGACGGCACTTTGGTAGCATGCCTGCGGTGGATGGAGTGGATCTCAATGTGTATGCTGGTGAGATTTATGGCTTCCTGGGTATCAATGGGGCAGGGAAGACTACCACCATTCGCACGCTTATGGGCATCATCGCCGCTGAGGCTGGGACGATCACGCTCATGGGAGAGACGACTCGCCGCGCGACGGTGGAGCAGAAGCGCAGGATCGGGTATGTCTCTCAGGAACAGAATTTTTATCCATGGATGTCATGCCGCACGCTTGGCCGCTTTGTCCGCTCTTTTTACCCGACATGGGATCAGCGTGAGTTTAATCGTTTGTTGGCGGTCTTTAGCATCCCGGAAGAGCGCCGCGTGTCTCATCTGTCTGGCGGCATGAGGGCGAAGTTGGCACTAGCTCTCGCTTTGGCACCCAAGCCGGACCTTCTCATTCTTGATGAACCCACCGCTGGACTAGACCCTGTGGCGCGGCGTGAGTTCATGGACATCATCGTGGAAGAGGCCCGTGAACATCAGCGCACCACTTTCTTCTCCTCACATCTCATTGATGAAGTGGAGCGCTGTGCTGACCGCATTGGCATCCTTCATGCAGGAAGGATGCGCTTTGAAGGAAGGCTGGAAGAGCTTCGAGGCCAAGTAAGGCGTCTCATCCTCCCCAAAACGGATGAGCCACAAGAGATGCCTCCAGGTTTTCAAATTTGGCAGGAGCGGTCAAATGAAGCCGCACTCGAACGTGTGGTGCAGGCTCCTCAAGAGGCCTGGGCTAGCTTCAGCCTGCCAGAAGGTGCCGAAGTCAAACATCTCGGCCTGGAAGAGATTTTCATCGCTTGTGTCAGCACTCGGAGGTCACTCGCATGATTCGTGGCCTCTTCACCAAAGAACTGCGGCAACACGGCGGCCTTTTCTTCTTTGCCCTGATCCTCCTCGCTATCGGCATGGAGATGATGATTCGCATGAATCTGCTGGTGCGCTCGGGCGGCAGTGCCTTTGCGCTGATGAACATGATGCTGTGGGTGCTCTTTCCTCTGGTCACGCTTATTCTGGCTAATGCGCTCATCGCTGCCGAGTTCAGGCAGCGCACGCAGTTGTTTTTAGAGGCACTGCCTTTACCACGCTGGCTGATGCTGACAGTGAAGTATCTCCTCGGTCTCACCATGGCACTACTCAGTGTAGTGGTCCTGCTAGTGCTGTCCTGGATAGTGGGTGTGGAGACGGATGCGATAACGAGGCGCTTCGCGCTGTTGTTAATCATTAAGGCCTCAGCTTGGGCTGCTTTTTGTTGGGCCGTCTGCTTCAGTATGGCTTTTCTGGGGCGTTATCGAGTCATCGCTTCTGTGACTTTGGTGGGTGGCCTTATTTCTGCCCAGCAATGGTTAGGCATGAAGGTGAACCGCTTTGGTCCCTTTGAACTCATCGGTGATCAGTTTGCCTATGAGCGCAGCACACTGCCGATAACGGAACTGCTCATCACGTTAGCTCTCATCGTTGTCGTAACGGCTTTTGGCTTCATGCTCGGTCTCGTGCGTGATGCCACGCTAGCCACCATGCTTTCAGAGAAAATGTCTGCTCGTGAGCGGGCCACATTTATCATCCTCACACTGGTCGCCCTCATGATGATCGGTCATGTCAAAGAGCAGCATGAGAATACGGATCCATTGAGTCTGCCAGGCTCTATCGACATTGATAATGGTGTCGTTACCATCTCAGCCGCCGCAGCCGTGAATGAGCCGACAGACTTAGAGAAAGCGGCACTCAAAGCACATGCCAGTGCTGCTGACGCACTGCTGAAGGAGGTCGCTACCTATCTCCGGACGCCAAAGCTGCCGCCACTCTTCCTAGTGCATCGGCGTGACCTCGAAAAAGGTGAGATTGAGAATGGCGACCTCGACTCACGTCAAGGCACGTTGCTGCGTTTGAATTTGCTGATTACACCCACAGATGACCATAAATTGCAAACAGAGATCCTTTATCACCACTTGGGTGCTCATCAGCACTTTCGCAAGCATCTTAAAGATGCACGCTGGGTGCTGCGCGGTTTTTCCGCTTGGTGGCCGCAGCGGGGTCGCGCGCTTTCAGCGCCATCGGCAACTCTTGTCAGCTTAACTCCTACCGGCGATGATTTGCGGAAGTGGCTGACTTTTGAAGAAGGGCAGGATGAACGGGACGCCGCTGACTATGCCGCCTTTTGCATTCACACCCTGAGCCAAGCTGGACCGAATGCTCAGCAGCAGTTTTTGAGCAGTGCTCTCGGTTCAACCTATTCACACGATGGGCGTGGCAGCCTGCGTGACCTCTTTCAACCGCTGACTCAGCTGCTCAATGAAGCTACTAGCTGGACTCTCGATGAGCTAGCCAAGCGCGCTAATTGTCAACTCAAAGCTAAGGAGGTGCAGCCATGAACCCCATACTGCTGATCAAAGAATTCTATAGCCTCAGGCTCACCTTCTTCATCTGCCTTGGGCTCACTATTTTTTATACAGGCTACATTTTCATAACAGACTTTCCTGACATGCAGACGGAGCCTGAAAATTCGGGAGCCATGGAGACGGTCGTCCTCTATGGCATGCTTATCGGTGCGCGGGCACTGTCACAAGAGCGTGAAGAAGAAACGCAGAGCTTCCTTGATGGTCTGCCTATCAGCCGTAGCGCCATTTTTTGGCACAAAGCACTGGCTGCATGGCTTGTCTTTGCCTCGTGTCTGGTTGTTGAGTTCGTGGGCGAACTCATTCTGCAAATGCCTTCAAGGACCTCTGTGAGTGAGGTCACACCGTGGTCTCTCTATCCCCTAGAATTCACACTGGCCATGCTCTTCGGCATCATGGTGATAGGTCTTTCTATGCTAGCCTCTTTTGTGCGAGGTCACTTCCCCTTGATTGCTGGATTGGTTATCTGGTCCTTCATTTGGCTGCGCTCACAAGGTGGCGACTTGGCAGCATGGTTAAACAGTCAGCTATTCTTCAAAGACGCCGCCGAAGTGACGATGAAGACACTGCTAGGTCACGGCGGCATCGCCATCATCGCCTTACTGCTGTCATGGTTATTCTTTCAGTGGCGAGATGGTCGCGTGAGCATCCAGCTGGCACATTTTGCAGACTCACGTTACTACAGCTGGCTTGGCTGGCCGCTGCGCTGCTGCGCTCTTGTAGTGTGGGTTTTTGCGCTCAAAGACGTGAGTAATGAAGACAAAAATAAATCTCACGATGCGCCAGAGATCATTGCAGCTGGTGAAAAGAAAGCTGCGACATCGAAGGCTAGCTTTGTTGGCTTTGCCAATCACCGCACGGACAACTATGAAGTGGTCTTTCGCCAGTCCCAGAGAGAAAAGATGCACCCGCTTTTCAGTGGCATGGATCAGGTGCATGAGCAAGTGGCCACGTTTTTCCAGCACCCGCCTAGTCGAGATGCACCCATCGTACTCGACGTGGCAAGCATCGTCGCGCGCCACGCTGGCGGTCAGACGAACTGGAAGAAAATCCGCTTACCTTTGAATAAGGATGTGAGTCGAGACGAATTCTACAGCATCCTCCGACATGAGACGGGCCACGTCTTTATTGAAGAGCTAAGTCAGGGGGCGGCCACGGCATACTTTCAGCACATGCGTGCTTTTCATGAAGGTGTCGCCACAACAGTCCAGCTCTCAGATCTAGGCAAGTATAGTACCGAACAGAGGCTCAAGTATGAACGCACCGCAGCACTTGCAGATGAGCGTGGTAGAATCAGCATCGAGCTGTTGTGTGATAATGATGCCTTATGTGAAAAGCGTGACCCGAACGTTGTCTATCCGCTTGGTCTTATCTTTGCAGATGCCTTACTCGAAGTGGGCGGTCCTGAGTTACCTAAAAACGTGCTAACGAACCTGCGCCAAAACCCGCCAGCTCCTGGGGCCGATACGGCCACTCTTTGGCGTCATGTCTTACAGGCTAGCGGCACTTCGCTTGATCATATCCTGTCAGCTTATGCTACACGATTAAAGGCACTCAAAGAGCGTGAGAAGAGTTTCATTGGCAAGCATCCAATCATAAAATCCGACATGAGGGAGGAGGCCGTTCACCTCATCATTCGCCCGAAACGTCCAGATGAAACTCCAATCGACTCAAGGATCATCTGTGCCATCGAGAACGACCTCGGCCTCGCTACCGAGCTGCAATACATCTTTCCTGAAAAAGACGGTAGCTTCCGCATCCCGCTCGCGGCCAAGCAGGGCGGTAAGCTGCGCTACATGATCGGCTGGTCCTCCCCGTTGCTCGCGCTTCCAGTCTTTGAGTCTTGGGCTGAATGGTGATGATGGTGCCTTACTTTTTCACTACCTGATAGCTATCTTTGCTGTCTTTGATGACCCAGCCTGCGGCGTCTAATTCTTTCCGGGCCACATCTGCGGCAGGCCAGTCCTTGGCTAGTTTGGCTTGCCAACGTGCTTCGGCGAGGGCGATGATTTCGGCTGGGATTTCCACTTCTTCAGCTTCAGCGGGCAGGTTTAATCCCAGAGCTTTGAGCATGAAATGCAGCCCGCTCCAAGCTTGCTGGGCTTCGTCAACAGTGAGTGTGGCAGGCTTGGTTTTGTTGATCGTGCCAAACATGGCCCCCAGGGCACCTGGCACATTCAGGTCGTTATTCAGCGTGTCCCAGGCTTCCTGGAACGGACCGGGAGTTAAAGTATCATTCTTGGCAGCGTCACCAAGGGCTTTGGCAAACTTGGCCAGCTTCTGTAGGGCCTGACGGGCTGCATCCAGGGAATGGAAGGTGAAATTGAGAGGCGCGCTGTAATAGCCACTGATCAGCACATAGCGCACTTCAGCGGGGGAATAACCACGCTTTTGCAGGTCCTCAAGAGTGTAGAGATTGCCTAGGCTCTTGCTCATTTTTCCACCATCGACCATCAGATGAGTGACGTGAAACCAATGATGGGCAAATTTGCCATGGGTTGCGCAGCAGCTCTGGGCGATCTCGTTTTCATGATGGGGAAAAATGAGATCCACACCGCCGCTGTGAACATCAAAATCTTCGCCTAAATACTCAAGCGCCATGGCACTGCATTCCAGGTGCCAGCCAGGGCGACCTTCACCCCAAGGGCTAGGCCAGAAGTTCTCGCCATCCTCAGGTTTTCGGGCCTTCCAGAGGGCAAAGTCAGCGAGCGAATCTTTGCTATACTCGTCACTGTCTGTCGCATTTGAGGCCACCGTGGCTCCGAGACGTAGCTCTCGATCTTCCAAGTGGGAAAGACGCCCATAATCGCCAAAAGATGACACCTTGAAATAAACACTGCCATCGCCTGTGGTATAGGCATGACCGCGCTGGACCAGTGTCTCGATCATACGAACCTGATGGGGGATATGCGTGACGGCACTGGGTTCAACATGCGGAGGCAACAGATTTAAAGCGGTGCAATCCGCGTGAAATTTCTCTGTCCAATAGCGGGTGAAGTCGGCCAGTGTTTGGCCAGCTTTTTGAGAATCGCGGATTGTCTTGTCGTCCACGTCAGTGAGGTTGCGCACATGCAGCGTGGGCAATCCACCCATCTCCAGCGTCCGGCGGAAGACATCCTGAGCAACGAAAGTTCGGAAATTCCCAATGTGGGCTGGTCCATAAACAGTCGGTCCGCAGCAATAAAAACGCAGCGTTTTGCCGTCCAGCGGCGTCAATGCTCGGGGTTCGCGGGTCAGGGTATCGTGGAGAGTCAGTGCCATGGGGATGCGAAGATGGCGGAAGTCTGGCTGGGAGCAAGGAGAGAGCGCTATTTCATCTTTTCTTCGTTGGTTCTAGGCATCTCTGTCGATTTCTCTGCCTGCATCACAGAAATGTCGTGCGTCTAGCCACCGTTACATAGCATCTTCAATACTCATGAAACCGCTCCTTTTTTTACTGACCTTGGCTTTTGGTGCCCACGCGGCTGAACCTATCACGATCAAACTCTGGCCCCAAGGTGCCCCTGAATTACCCGGTGTGAAAATTGGCCCAGAAGAAGTGATTCAAAAAAATGATGGCATTAAACGAGTGACGAACGTCACCGATCCCACGCTAGCGATCTACAAACCCGCAAACGCGAATGGCACCTCCGTCATCGTCTGTCCTGGTGGTGGTTACAGTATTCTCGCCATTGAGCATGAAGGCACGCAAGTCTGTGAATACCTCAATACCTTGGGCGTTACTGCGGTGCTGCTGAAATATCGTGTACCAAGGCGTGATCCAATGAATCCAAGCCGAGAGCCCCTTCAAGATGCACAACGGGCGATGGGCATTCTTCGTCATCGTGCTGCAGAGTTTGGATTAAAGGCTGACCGCATCGGTATTCTTGGTTTTTCAGCAGGCGGGCACCTCACTGTCATGACCAGCCTGCATGCCAATGATCGGACCTACCCCCAGGACCCTGCGTTGGATGTTCCAGACGCGACACCCAATTTTTCAATTCCCGTTTATCCAGCCTATCTCGTTAGCAAGGAGGATACCTTCACTCTGCTCCCAGAAATCAAAGTCACAGAGAAATCACCGCCCACGTGCCTCGTGCATGCTCATGATGATAAAGGTGTGACCAGCTCTAGCTCCAGCGCTCTGCTTTATCTCGAATACAAAAAACTCAATCTACCTGCTGAACTCCACATTTACGCCAAAGGTGGCCACGGTTTCGGCATGAAGCAGAGTGGACTTCCCACGGCTACCTGGTCCATCCGCGTTGGCGAGTGGATGAAGGCCATGGGGTGGTTGGAGCCATAATCGTTTGCTTGCGATTTTATTAGAACGTCATTTTGATGCCAGCCACAAAACCACGGCCACCGAGGGGGGCGCGGTCTTTGAGGAATGAAGTGTGTTCTCGAGCTTCGGCATCCGTCAAATTGACGCCTTTTAGATAAACATCGGTGGTGATGGGGCCGCGACTGAGGGTGTAGGAGATGGCTGCATTGACGAGGAAATAGCTATCTGTTGGTAACTCCGCAGCGGAGATGCGATCTTGAGGCGCTGCATAGACTCCTTCTAAGCGAATGCCCAAGGGGCCACGCTGATAGGCTAGGGCTGTGCTCAAATGAAAAGGAGGAATGCGGGGAAGGGGGGCACCGGTAATACGGTCTCGGGCACGCACGGCGTCAGCTTTGAACTCCAGGTCCAGATTGCTTTGATCGGCTGCTGCTGGCTTATCCGTGACAGGATGCAGCAGATGGAATGTGGTCTCTAGCTCTGCGCCCAGGAATTCAGCTTCCGTCGAGCGAAACTCCATGACAGGGAAACCTGAGCCTGGATCAACGCCACCAGTTGGAAAGAGTCCGATGAAGTTGTTGAAGTGATTGTAGTAGCCACCCACGCTGCCGGTGACCCAGCCAGTGCGCTTACGCACGTTGAGATCAATGCCAAGAGACTTCTCAGTGGACAGACCTGAGTTTCCTAACTCATAAACGCCAGTGGCGATGTGTGCCCCATTGGCAAAGAGTTCCTGGTAATTTGGGGCACGCTCAGAATACGTCGCAGTGAGTGCGATGGCGTAGTCATCGGTAGGATTGTAGATGGCTCCGAGAGATCCGCTGAAGTTGTCAAAGGCGCGTGATTCGCCTGGGCCGAAATTGGGGTTATCCGAGTCCTGTGACTCGACCGAGATATGGTCGTAACGTCCGCCCATTTGTAAACTTAGTGCGCCGAATTTGCGTTCTTCAAAGATAAAAGCGCTGTTTGAGGCAGTGATCACGGTTGGCAGGAAGGCCTCTTCGCCATTCGCGGAGAAATGACTGCGGTCAGACTGGAAGCCAACTACACCTTCAAATCCGGCAATCTTTTCATGCTTCACTTCGATTCGGCCATCAAAGCCTTCGTTAGTAAAGACGGTGCCGACTTCCGCTCCCTCAAATTCCGTGTGCTCATAATCAGACCAAGCAAAGCGATAGTTGATTTCTTTGATCAGAGGCAGTGGGTCAAAGAAGGCTCCACGAACATCTAGTCGGAGTTGCTCCATATCAATCGTGATGCCCTCTTCAGCAGGCGACGCATAATTGGTGTGGTAGCCGGTGAGTGAGGCTCCGATGTAGCCTTTATCCCAGATGTAACTTAGACCTCCACTCATGCCTTCAGCGCGCAGATTGCTACTAGGTAGGCGGCCTTCAGACCCTGCTTCACCGGTTTGTTTGCGGTATTCATCGGAAAGGGAATTCCCCGGGATATCCAGATCTTCTGTCGCACGAGTAAACGTTTCAAAGTGGAAGGCGACAGGACCTTTGCCGCCTTCGACCATGAGATTGGCGCTGTAGCCATGATCAACCGAAGAATAGCTGCTGCCAAGACTGCCGCTGATTGTGTCCATGCGCTCTGTTGGGATTCGATTGTCCACCGCATTCACGACACCACCAATAGCGTTTGAACCATAGAGCAGCGTCGCTGGGCCACGCACGATTTCGATCGAAGTCAGATTCGAAACGTCAAAACTCACAGCGTGATCCACACTAGCACCCGAGGCGTCGATGGTATTGAGACCATTCTGTAAGATGCGAATGCGATCTCCATCAAGGCCACGAATGATCGGGCGGCTAGAAACAGGTCCAAAATAACTACCACTGACGCCCGGTTGTCTTGAGAGCGTTTGTCCCAGTGTGGGTTCGAGAGATTGCTGAAGTTTCTTGCCCGTAAGCACAGAGACTGCTTGGGCCTGTTCGAACAAGGTGTGTCCAAGTGGTGCTGTAACAACGATCTCGTCCAAAACTTCCGATTTAGTCGGCGCAGGAGACTCACTGGCTTTTTTTAGAGTCGCCGTGGCCTCTTGTGCCATTAAGGGATTCAGCAGGAAGCTTGAGAGTAAAATGGAGGCGAAGATTTTGGGTTTCATGGGCATGGCTCTTTAGTGCACTTTGATTGCATTAGTAGTGAATGTGCAATAATGCAATTGTTTTGCATGAAAAAATCAATCACCTGACGTATCTCTGAGTAACTTCCCTTTCCCATGCCCCACCAAACTCTACGAACCTTCGCTTTCGCAGCCTGCTTAGCCCCGCTCAGCTTATGGTCGCAGCCTTTAAAAGTGGCGTCACTGCATCCACTGCTTGCTGATCTGGCAAGACAAGTCGGGGGCGATCAGGTTACGGTCATCGAGATCATGAAACCAGGCGGGGATATTCATCACTTTGAACCTGCGGCTAAAGATCTGGCGGCGATGCGCGGGGCTCGTCTTGTTCTCGCTTCGGGTAAGGAGCTGGAAAGCTATCTACCCAAGCTGCGTGATAGCCTTGGCACTGGTATTCAGATCATTGAAGTGGGGGAAAAGATCCCCTCCATCCCATCGACCTGCAATCACGACCACGAAGGGGAATCAGCGGAGGAGCATCATCATGGAGCTGATCCACATTGGTGGCACAGTGCCGAGAACATGAAGCGAGCTGCACGCAGTCTAGCTGAAGCCTTTTCAGCAGCGTCTCCTGAAAACAAGGCCAGCTATGAAGCCGGAGCTAAGGCTGCATCCAAACGTTTCGGTGAGCTGAAGTCTTGGGCGCAAAAACAAATCGCCTCCATTCCAAGAGGTCAGCGTCAACTGGTGACGGCTCATGCTGCCTTTGGTTATTTCTGCAAAGAGTATGGTTTTGAGCCCCTGTCAGTCTTAGGGGTGGGTAGAGCGGATGATGTTTCGACCAAGCAAATCGCCCAGACCATCCAGACGATTCGTGAAAATAAGATCGCCGCCGTATTCCCTGAAGATCAGGCCAATCCTAAGGTGCTGGAGGAAATTGTCCGTAGCACCGGAGTGAAGATGGGAACAGCGCTGATCGCTGATGGCACGGCCAAGGAGGCGCATACCTTTGAAAGCATGTTTAGCAGCAATGTCCGCGCTATCGTGAGTGTGCTTGGGACGAAGTAAACTCAACCGTATTTTACAGGCATAGACCCCTGCTGCGCAGATTTTAAACACGCATCCAATGTCTTCTGCGTTAACAGCGAGATTCGCGGCCAATGTGGATCGATCTTTTGAGAAAGAACATGCTTCGAAAAATCTTCAAGCAGCTGACTCTCCTGAGAACCTGAAGCGTTGTTGCTAGGCTCTGGAAGGGATTCAGTCTGTTGACCTGCATGCATGTCAGCTCGACAACCATCAACGACGAAGTTGGATCGCGTGAGACTGTATTGGACTTTATCACCGGAGAAAGGAAGGACGAAGTCGGAGACCTGTAGCAAAGCGTTTTCACCACTGACGATGGCCCACTGAGCATGAGCGGCGGTGAAGCAGCAATGGAAGCTGGCTGAGGCACCATTGGCAAAGGTGAGTGTGCCCGAGAAAGCTAAAGGCACAGATGGTCCGTTCATCGCTGTCTCTGTCTCTGAGTGAATCCTTCCGGTCACTAGGACTGGGGATTCTTCATTCATGGCCCAGAGAGTGAAGCGCAAGCAATACCAGCCCAAGTCACCCAGACATCCAAGTGGCTCCAGCTCTGATTGGGCGCGGATGTTCTCTTTCTGAAAGGCAGCATCAGCCTTGAAACTAAACTGTGTGGCGATGTGCCGCACGGCGCCGACCTCTTGATCCATGACTTGCCGCAGATGTTTCAAGCGTTGACCATGCATGAACATGACGCCATCCATGAATTGCACGTGATTCTCTTCACAAGCGGCAATGATTTCGGCCACATCTTCGGCATCACAGCCTACCGGTTTTTCGACCAAGACATGTTTGCCGGCCCTTGCTGCCTTGATGACCCACTCTTTGCGCAGGCCTGTCGGGAGTGGGATGTAAACGGCATCAATATCAGCACGTGCCAGCAGGGCTTCGTAGCTCCCTATAGCCTCAGGAACCACTTCATGCGGAGCGCTGGCTTGGCATTCGTTGATGAAGGATTCAGCTCTTTTTAGGTCACGGCTGGCGACAGCCACGAGACTGGCGTGTTCAGCATCACGAATGGATTGCCAATTTTTCCGGGCAATGAATGCGGCACCTAAGATGCCCCAACGGCAGACGGTTTGACTCATGATTTATTCGCGTGATCCAGGGGTGATTTTAAGTTCCACGGATTTGCCGTCTCTCAGCACTGTGATGGTCGTTTCCTTACCGATTTTCAGTTCGCCCATGAGACTGGTGTAATCATAGATGTTGAGCACATCCTTACCGCCTAGTTTAACAATGACGTCTCCGCCTTTAAGACCTGCTTTGCCCGCTGGACCAATGGCGGATACGCCACTGAGCTTCACCCCTTTGATGTCGCCTTGGGCATAGTCAGGGATGGTGCCAAGATAGGCTCTCATGCCTCCGCGAGTGTTCTGGTTTTTCGGGGCCTCCATGGCCACATACTCAGGATTCGTGTCAGAGACAGCGATGCCTCGTGCCAGTAAACCCATCAGTTTCGTGATCTTGGCAGCATTTTCGTAGTCGATCTTTTCCGCTGTGTCACTCGGCATGTGATAGTCCGCATGACTGCCAGTGAAGGCATTCAAAGTGGGGATGCCGCGCAGATAAAATGTGGTGCTGTCAGTTGGCAAATGGGCATCATTTTGAGTGGTGATCGGCAGACCGATGGGAGCGTTACGCTTTTCGATTTCCTTGGGCCACCAGCTGCTAGAGCCAACACCTTGGAGCACCAGAGTCTTTTGAAATCGGCCGATCATGTCCATATTTAGGCAGGCTGCAAACATGCCTGTGAGTTTACCATTGGGATCACCACGGAACATTTTGGCCAGTGACTCCACATAGTGATTGCTGCCTAGCAGTCCGAGTTCTTCACCTGACCATGCAGCAAAGATGACATCTCTTGTCATCTTGATTTTCCCCTGCTTTTTTTGGTCGGCTAGCCATTGAGCGATCTCGATCACGCCAGCAACTCCGCTCGCGTTGTCATCAGCTCCATGGTGGATACGGTCCAGTTCATCTCCCTTGGCCCGTGAATTACTTCCACCCTTGCTGCCTAAATGATCCACGTGAGCACAGACAATCAATGGTGCGACATGTGGATCAGGTTTATCCTTCGCGGGCAAGACACCCAGCACATTGCGTCCCACTTTTTTCTCCTGTTTGATATCGATCACCGCGCTCAGCTTCAATCCTGTGCACTCAATACCGCCCATGAGATCGCCTGTATCCAGCTTGTCTTGTAGCTCTTTGAGGCTCTTACCAGCACTTTTCAGCAGGCGATCGGCCACAGCATCCGTCATGCTGATGGCGGCGATTCCAGAGCTGGCCAACGAAGCATCAAAAGCCATGGGCACCAGTTGTTCGACGACCTTGCTATTGGGTCCACTGGCAATGATCAAGCCACGCGCTCCTTTCTGGCGAGCCACCAGCGCTTTGTGCCGCAGGCTTGCATAACGAGTTAGTTCATTGCGCCGATCCTGATTCATGCCTTCCGGTAAATAGCGCAGCACGAGCACCCATTTATCTTTCACCTCGAGATGCGCGTAGCTGCTGTAGGGATCCAGTTTTTTACCGTCTTTATCCGTGGCCTCATCAGGGGTTTCCACGCCATAGCCGGCAAAGACAATGCCGCTTTCAGCGACTTTTCCCAACTGTGAGAAGGACAATGGACGCCAATCTTTATCAGCCATTAAAGCTTCACCTTGCAGGGTTAAACGGTTGCCATCTCCAAGGGCCACACCTGCGGTGAATTCAAAGGGTTCAAACCAGCCTTCATCACCATACTCTTGAAGACCCAGTCCTTTGAAAACATCAGCGACATATTGGGTGGCCAGCTTTTCTCCCGGAGTGCCAGTCAGGCGACCGTCAAGCTGATCGCTTGCGAGATAGGTGACATGTTGACGAAGATCCGCAGGATTGATATCTGCCTTTGTCACAGCCACATCAGGAGCCGGTGAGATCTTGGTTTCCTTCGCGGTTGTCACAAGACCCAAGGCAGCTCGCGCATGATCATGATCCCAATCAGCCATGAAGATTTGGCTTTGTGTATTGGCTGTGCGACCACTGGTCCAGGAGAGCTTTTTGCCGTCTGGCGTGAAGACCGGCAGCCCATCAAAGCCATCCGTCGTGGTGACGCGCACAGGCTCATGCTTGCCAGCAGTATCGACGATGTAGAGCTCAAAGTTGGCAAAGCCATTCAAGTTGGTCGTAAAGATCAGATACTCACCACTGGGATGAAAGTAAGGTGCCCAACTCATCGCGCCGAGCTTGGTGGCAGCCTTGGCATCACTGCCGTCGGTCTTCATGGTCCAGATCTCGGCCACATCCCCCTTTGGTGTGAATCTGCGCCAGCAAATCTGCTGACCATCCGCGCTAAAGAAGGGGCCGCCATCGTAGCCAGGTGTTTTCGTGAGTTGCTTCACGTTTGATCCATCGGCATCGCTGAGATAGATCTCCATGAAATACTGTTTATCGATTTTTAACCGCTCACTGTCTTCAGGGCTTAGGTCCTTTTCATAAGCCGAGCGATTGCTGGCAAAGACCAGTTTCTTGCCATCTGGGGACCAGCCGCCTTCTGCGTCGTAGCCGCGGGTCTGAGTCAGGTTTTTCAGGGACTTATCCATCAGGCTGTATTCCCAGATATCGTAATGCTCATCATAGTCCCAAGAGTATTTTCGCACACGGCTGGTCTCCCGTTCCTTGTATTCTGCGTTTTGTAGGTCCTTTGAGTTGGGATCAGTGTGCGTGCTGGCAAAGAGCACCCGTTTGCCATCGGGGTGAATCCAAGCGCAGGTCGTTTTCCCCATGCCTGGAGAGATCCGCTCCTGATCGCCTGTCTCCAAGTCCATGAGGTAAATTTGATAAAACGGATTTCCAGGCTCGCGCTCAGACTGAAAGATCATCTTTGTTCCATCCGCATTAAAATACCCTTCTCCAGCCCGTCTTCCCTCAAAGGTCAGTTGGCGGATATTCGTTAAATAATCCGCTTCCGTTTGGGCAAGCGCAGCGGTGGTGGTCAGGCAAAGAAAAGCAAAGAGTCGCATGGAGATCACAAAACATACGCAGCAAGAAGGAACTTGCAGTCAAGAGTCTCAGACAAAAACGGAATCTCGGTTATGCGTTCAACCTACTTTTGAATGAAGCTGCCGCGATGTTCGTCACGCAGGAGATTTTTTTGGACTTTGCCCATGGTGTTTCGGGGGAGTTCCTTCACGACCACGACTTTCTTGGGCACCTTGAAGTTGGCAATTTTGGTTTTGAGAAAGCTTTGAATGGCGAAGGTATCGAGAACGGCTCCTGCTTTTGCCACAACAACAGCGACGCCCACTTCGCCGAAATCGGGATGTGGCACGCCGACGACGGCGCTTTCTTCGACACCGGCTATGTCGTCGATAAAGCCTTCGATCTCCTTGGGATAGACGTTAAAACCGCCAGAGATGATGAGGTCCTTTCCGCGGCCAACGATGGAGACGTAATCGTCAGGCACCTGCACTCCAGCGGCTTCACCGCCGAGTCGGCCCATGTCTCCTGTGCGGAACCAGCCGTCCGTGGTGAACTCTTCTTTGGTCTTGTCGGGCATTTCCCAGTAGCCTTTGAAGATGTTCGGGCCTTTGACTTCGATCAGGCCAATCTCGCCAACTTTGCAGGGCTGACCATCTTCACCCGTGATGCGGATGGAGACGCCTGGCAAGGGCTTGCCGACAGTGCCTCCGAAACGGGTGCCATCCTGCTGGTGGTAAGGATTGGAGGCTAACATGCCGGTCTCGCTCATGCCGTAGCGCTCGAGAATCGTGTGACCTGTGCGTTCTTTGAATTCCAAAAAGGTTTCCAATAGCAGTGGTGCCGAGCCTGAGACAAAGAGGCGGATGGTCCGGCAGACTTCTTGGGTGAAGGCAGTCTCTGTAAGAAGTCGTACATAAAACGTCGGCACGCCCATCATGATCGTGGCCTTGGGCAGGCAACGCAGGGCGGCTTTGGCATCAAACTTGGATAGCCAGATCATTTTGGCACCTGCCAGCATGGCCCCATTGACTCCAACAAACAGGCCGTGAATGTGGAAAATAGGCAGCATGTGAAGCAGGACATCATCGCTCCTCCAACCCCAGTAGTGGCGCAGTGTGCTGGCATTTGAACTCAGATTGCCGTGACTGAGCATGGCCCCTTTACTGCGGCCAGTGGTGCCTGAGGTGTAGAGAATGGAGGCAAGGGCATCATCGCTCACCGCAACCGTTGTAAACTGCCCATCAAAGCCAGCGGAAGCCTGCATGAGCGAGCCTGTGCCATCTTCATCCAACGTCACCACATGGGCCACGTGATTGGCTGAAGCAATGGGTGTGATCCAGTCGAGATTCTTGCTGGGACAGACCACCACGGAAGGCTTGGCATTGCCAAAGAAATAGTCCAGCTCAGCATCCCGATAGGCGGTGTTCAGCGGCAGAAACACCATGCCGGCACGAAGGCTGGCCAAGTAGAGCATGAGTCCCTCTGGCGATTTTTCAATCGGGGCTGCAACGCGGGAGCCTAGCGGAAGTTCCAAGGAGGCTAGCCACTGAGCCATGCGCGCAGCTCCGCTTTCGATTTCGCCCCAAGAACGATCTCGGCCATCAGGGATCTCTAGACAGATGCTGTCGCGGTTTTCTGGAAAGCTGGCTTCGAGTAGGGAATATAGATTCATGCTGGAATAATCAATTTCACAATAAAGAACACCACTGATGGGCCAAGTAAGCAGCCCAGGCCTGTGTAAAATGTAGCTGTCATGGCACCATAGGGGACGAGCTTGGGATCAGTGGCTGCCAGACCTGCCATGACACCGCTATTGGTTCCCATCAGACCGCCAAAGATCATGGCCGCGCGTGGATTGTCTAGCCCGATGGATTTGGCTAAAAAGGGTGTCAAAGTCATGACGAGAATCGCTTTCACTAGACCAGCGGCGACGCTCAGTGCTACGACGTCGGAGCTGGCTCCGAGGCCTGCGCCGGTGACTGGACCGACGATGTAAGTCGCAGCACCGCCACCAATCGTGGTGATGCTGACTGCATCCCGGTAACCAAAAGCATAGGCTACAGCGCCACCCACAGCAAAAGAGACAAAGATGCCAGTAAAAAGGGACAGGACTCCCATGAGGCCGCCTTCACGCAGTTCCGTCATGCGCACGCCAAAAGCGGTGGCGACGATGGCCAGATCCCGCAGCATGGCACCGCCCATCAGGCCCATGCCCGAAAGCATTGGCACATCAGCGATGCCTTGTTTGCCACCCGTGAAGATACCGCCAATGTAAGCTAAGATAAGGCCGATTAAAATGGCGATGGCAGAGCCATGGATGCGACCTTTCGTGACGTGTTCAGATAGCGTGTAAGAGATCCACATGGTCACGCCGACAACGGCAAAAGCCGTCACGAGTGAATAACTGGTGAGGACTTTTTCGACTGGCAAAAGCAGGTCTATCATTGTCTAGGATTCCTCCTTTTCTTTGCCTCGGCCCAGTCGAACGAATAAACCCACCAGACCAAAACAAACGGCCACGCCTAAGGCGCCCGCGAGTGTTGCCATGACTCCGCCACTGAGTGCGCCGCGAACGTTTTGACTCGCTGACATGGCCACCACCACTGGCACATAGATAGCGCCCCAAAAAGAGATGCCGGATTCTGTGCTGACTTGCAGGCGGCCCGTGCGTTTGAGGTAATCCGTGCTGAAGATGAGCAGCAGCATGGCAATGCCGACGCCACCGATGTCTGCATCAACGCCAACCAAGGCCCCAAGAAGACGTCCTGCCGCCAGTCCAATGAGCAGGCTGAGAGAAAGAATGGCTGTTCCGTAAATGGTCATTTTATGAAAGAGCGGATTCTTTTCGGAAATGTCTGAAATGGCAATCTTTGTTTTCGAATCCAAAATTCCTCTGAACTTATAAGGACAGGCGGAAAAGAAGGTGCACTTTAGCGGGCCATTTCAATTCTTCCTTCTTATGAAACTGATTCGCGATCTTCTGGTGCTCGGCTCGGGTATTTTATCCGCTGTGTATTTGCTCAACTTGGGCTTTGGTGTGGTGGAGATCATCCCTGATAATGTGCCGATTTTTGGCAACCTGGATGAGGCGACAGCCGTGGCTCTTTTGATTAACTGCCTAGCCTACTTTGGCTTGGACGTAGGACATCTACTACGCCGCAAAACGGACGCCGCAAAGCCGACTCCAAAGACCCATGACATCGATGTCACGAAGTAGTTGGGTTTCAATTTAAGGCTGCGCCAGAATGATCTCGTAGCCGTAGATCTCGCGGAAGATGTCGCACTTGGAGTTGATGGCAATCTGCTCGATCGTGGTGTCCTCAATGCCGGGTGTCAGAATCGTTAATCGACTGCCTTCAGGTCGAAGTTGGATGCTTTTGATGCGCTGGGTATGACTGCGATCCAAGGCATCAGCGATGCGTAGTAGCGCGGCCAACTTAAAGACGATCATGCGCTCTTCACGGGACAGATCTGCAAAATGCGGGTGACTTGGCTCGGGATTGTAACGCCGGTGGTAACGCGCCAGTAGCGCCACCATCTCGCGTTCAGCGGTGCTGAGGCCAAAAATCTCGGTCTGAAGAAGGATGTATAAACTGTGCTTATGATGCTCGCGAGGACTGATGAACATGCCGACCTCATGAAGCATGGCAGCGACCCGGAGAACCAGTTCGTAGCGTGGCTCTAGCGCGTGCATGTGCTGAAGTTCACGGAAGAGTTGTTGGGCAAAATTAGAGACATGGGTGGCGTGTCTGCGATCCGTCTTATAACGGAGTCCGATCTCACAGGCCGCCTGCATAACCTCTTCTTGGAACATGGCAGTGCGGGGGCGTGCTGTGACGAGATCCTGCATCAGCTCTTTTTGGAAGTCGCCATGTGGAACCCAGAGGGTTTCATCCCCAAAACGACGGGCCAAGGCAAGGTTAGTTTGCAGGGCTGGGACGATGCCCTCACCGCCAGTGTAATGGGTGTGCAGTTGGCGGATGAGTTCGTCTGGACTAAGCTTGGCGAGTTTAGTCGTGTAACGCAGCAGTTCGCTTTCATTCAGGCGGCAGGCACCTTGTTTAGGCGCTGCTAAAAGCGGGGCCACACTCTGAATCTCGGCGCCGATGGCCACATGATGATTCATTTTGTAGTGCTCGTAATCCTGCTCAAGCTGATCGACGACACCGCGGATCTGTTCTTCCAAATGAAGCAGATGATGAGAGGACTCGCCGTCACCGCTGGCCACCGCTTCACGGGCACGAAAGATGCCCAGACGATAGTTGCTGTAGGCTTCCAAACGGCCGTCTTTAAAGTAGAGAGCACGAGTATTGCCTGGGCCGATGTGGGAGACAAAAGTGTTACCTTCAGCCAGCTTGGGGTTCTTTTCCAGCACACGCCGTGCGATCTGATAAACGAGGCGGGTCATGTCGCCATCATCAATCAATCGTGCCGTTAGCGCTGTGGTGACTTGCAGGCGATTGAGGAAGATCTCGTGATTGCTGGCTTCAGAAAGGATGTTGGTATTGTAGAGACGAATGGCCTCCAGTGAGATGCCGTATTCCTTGGTGCTGCGGAGGTAATCCCGCAGAATGCTCGCGGCCTGCTCCATGGTGCTGCGGGTGACTGTGCCTGTGCGGAAAATGTCGCGAGCGATGGGCAGCGGACGGTCCATGTGCTCGATCTCTACAAAGCCATGGTTGGGTTCTTGATAACCAATGACAATGGAGAGCGAAGCTGCGCCGACGTAAATGACGGCCTGCTCGGCTGGGGGACTGGTGGGTTCAGGCATGAAAGGAAATAGGCGATTAATTAGGCGGTCACGGTCGGCTTCTTTTCCCGCAGCCAAGCCACTGAGCCGACAGCCACGGCAGTGCCACCGAGTTTGGCCACTGAGTATTTGATGCCACGCGCTAGGGCAGGGATGGCAAAGCGGTTGACTTCCTCTTTGAGTAAATTGACGTAGAGACCTGGCAACTCTTCCACGAGTCCGCCGCCGAGTGTGATTTGATCCGGGGCAAAAAGATTGACCACTGCGGCCACGCCCATGCCGAGGAAGCGGATGGAATTGCCAAACATGATCATGCCAGCATCATCGCCACTTTTGAAGCTATTGGCCAAAGCCTTGCTGCGAATGTCACGGAGGTTTCCGCGTGTCTTCTTATCCAGTTCAGGTAACTGACCGCGATAGCAGGCGATGCCAGCCTGAGAAGCCAGAGCCAGTCGGCTCGTCAGATCTTCGAGCATCACGGCTCCATGCTGTTCGCTTCCTAGATGCGTTCCGGGCAGATAAATCATGCCCAGCTCCATGGCTGAGGCAGTGCGTCCCATGATCAATTGGCCATTATAGACAAAACCGGCACCGACCCCAGTTCCCGGAAACACTCCCAGCAATGAACGTGCGCCTTGACCTGCTCCTAGTTTGAACTCGCCGAAGGTTCCAGCATCCACATCATTGAGGACAGTTACTGGTTTTTTAAAGGCTGTTTTGAGAATGCCCGCCAGCCCCATGTTATTCCAGCCCAGATTCGGCGCATTGATCAGGATACCCTTTTCTGGGTTGACTAGCCCAGGGCAACCAATGCCGATCCCCTGGAGTCCTTTTGGATCGACCCCTGCCTCAGAGATCGCTTCATGGATAGCACTGATGATTTTCTTGCGTCCTTTGACTTGACCATCGGAGCCGCCGGTCGATTTTCTGGCCGTCCCGAGAACGTTGTAATCTTTATCCAACACACAGGCCAGCATCTTGGTGCCACCGAGATCAAAGCCGATCCAGAAAGGCAGGCTTTTCAGCTTTGGTGCCTTCTCAACCTTGGCCGCTTTTGCGGATTTATCGCTCTTACTCTTGGCTTTCTCGACCTTGGCAGGTTGAGCGGCTTTCACTGATTTGGCAGGCTTGCCAGCAGATTGCACTTTGGATGAGGTTTTGGAAGTCTTCTTGGCCATGATGAACAACAGAGCACGGCAGGGCGGGTATGAGCAAGTGACAAGAATAACCAATCCCGCACTTCGCCGCATCAGGGCATTCGATTCTACTGAAATTAACCAATGTAGAAATTGAATCGCTTAGCCACTTCCCGATACCTGCAGCTTTGGCTATCGGGATACTTCGTGGCGCTTGATATTGGGGTGATACACTTCACACTCCTTTTTGTGAAGCCAGACACTCAACCAAAACAGGAGCACGCTGCCCACTAGGACAGCTAAGATGCCCCAGTGGGCATGGCGTGATCGACTCATACCCATGGCGATGAGGGTCACTGCAGCCATGGTGTAATAAGCCCAGGCGGTATCCTGTCTGAGTTGAGTCTGCTCTTGAATGATGGGGCCATATTCCACAGCGCGTGTGGCTAGGATGCGTGGGGTAGCTTTGAGCCGAAAGTCGAGGTAGGGCCAGACACTGGTACAGGAGACAAAGATGATACCCAGAGCCAAGAGCCGGCATTTTCTCTCATTCACCACGAATGCGACAACGAGCAATGTCACGCCAAAGGCCAAACCATAGAGGGGCAGCGACTCCATGAGAAGGTGCGCGTACTCAGGGTCACGCACACTTTGCCATAGGTTTGTCAATTCGCGCCACATACAGACATCAAGACAGCACGAAGACGCTGTGTCAAACTTTGGAACGTAAGAAAGCCTTTACGGCTACTGCCGTGGCCTCCATGGGATACGTTTGCAGTGCTTTGGACTTCAGGATTTCCAGAGAGGGGTGGATCGGCTCGCTGCCGGTTTCTGCCTGGACCACTTCAGGGAATTTGGCTGGGCTAGCCGTGCTTAGCACGACACTTACTCGATCTTGTGCCATGTCTGTAAAGGCACAGGCCGTGTGTGGATCAGCCACATACTGGTAGTCTATCCAGACTTGAGAGATCGCTGTGGGGATCGTCTCATCATCCATTCGCGTGCTGCGGAAGCTGGAGGCAACATGGGGGAGCGTCACCTGCTCTCCTGCTTTCATGCGGACCATGGTTTCGCGGACTTTGTTTTGATCTCCATTCAGCCTGTAATACAGGTAGCGCTCAAAGTTGGAAGCCGCTTGAATGTCCATGCTCGGTGCGTGGCTGGGTTTAACCTCGCCTTCCTGATAGGACCCTGTGGTGAAAAATCGGTGCAGGATGTCATTTTGATTGGTCGCTACTCGGAACCCACCGCAGGGCATGCCCATTTGCTGGCAAAGCCAGCCCGCCATCACATTGCCAAAATTGCCCGTCGGCACGACGAACTCGACGTTAGCACGAGCCTCCTCTGGCAGTCTCAGCCAGGCCCAGATGTAATACACACACTGGGCCAGGACGCGGGCGATGTTGATGCTGTTGACGGCAGAAAGATTGACTTCGCTGACAAAGGCGTGATCGCCGAAGCACTCTTTGACTACTCTTTGAGCATCGTCAAAAGTGCCAGGAACAGGAATAGCATAAACATTGGCTGCCCCTGTGCAGGCCATCTGCCGCTCTTGCAGCGGAGCCACGCGACCGTTTGGATAGAGGATGAAAATTTCGATCCCGTCCTGCCCCATGCAGCCATGAATCGCGGCACTGCCTGTATCGCCTGAGGTGGCACCTAAAACAGCCAGCTTTTTGCCCTTCAGTTTGACCTGTCGCTTGTAGAGTAAGCCCAGAAGCTGCAAGGCGAAGTCTTTGAATGCCAGTGTCGGTCCATGCCAAAGCTCCAGCACATAAGTCTTATCTGAGAGCTTTACCAGTGGAGCCACGTCGGGTGAATCAAAGCGCGCATAAGCCTCAGCCGTCAGTGTATGCCATTCGTTGTTTGGGATTTCCGGGGCAAACAGAGTCAGAAACTCAGCCGCTAGTTGAGCATAGGACAGCTTCTCCCAAGCTGGTAGCTTATCCGTAATGGAGGGCAGATTCTCAGGCAAAAACAGTCCACCATCCGTGGCGAGACCGATTTCGACAGCTTCAGAGAATGTATGCGGGCGGGTCTGACCCCGAGTGGAAATGAAAAGCATGGTGTGAAAGCCGAATCTGCCAAGACTCCGCCGTAACTCAAGTCCAGAGACAACGGGCGCTTTTAGGTTTCTGATTTCTTCAAAGACTCATTCATCAAATGGGCATGAAGCTGAGAGGTGAGCGTCTCCACCCGTTCAGAAAGCTTGAGTGACATCTCGGTGAGAACTGTGTTTTGCTTCAGGAGTTCCAGGAGCAGCGTCGTCTGATTCGCCGCTAGGTCCAGCCGCTCCTGGCTTGCCGTTGCCAGTGCTTCACGGTGCTGCGCATCCGCGTCTGAGTGGGCTTTGTCGCGATCTGCCTGTCGAGTTTGAGCCAATAAAATCAACGGTGCCGCGTAGGCTGCCTGGAGACTGAAGGCCAAGTTGAGGAGAATGAACGGATACAAATCAAAATGCAGCACACCCATCACATTTAAAACAATCCATGCCGCCACGATGATCGTCTGGCAGATGATGAAAGTGGGTGTGCCAAAAAAGCGGGCAAATTTTTCTGCCTTTAATCCAAACCAATCATTCCCAAAAGCCGTCCCCAAATGGGCCACAGGCAGATGAAAGCGCAGATGATGACTGACTGAAGAGATCGATTGAGTGACAGAGGCGAGCGGATCAGGGTTCATGTTGCACACTATCTGGTAAACTCAGGGTTTACCACATCCAATCCAAGCCAGCGATCTGCTCAGGACCTTGATTGACAAATATTCAGGAGCATCCACGATCCATCGTCGGTAACGCCAGACACGCGGGTGTAGTTCAATGGTAGAACACGTGCTTCCCAAGCATGATACGTCAGTTCGATTCTGATCACCCGCTCCATCAATTAATGGATGGATTCCTGAGCTTCAATCTCCGACTTCATGGCGAAGGCGGCTTCTTCGTCACTGAGAAGCAAATCATCTTCTTCGAACTGATCATTCTCGTCCAAGATGGTGGTCGATTTGATGTGGGGGATGAGCTCGGCGCCTTTGAGTAGGCGACAGAATTCTTTTTTGGAGAGCTGATGAAAGGTGCCTTCTTTGGTGGCTGGGTCTTTCATCTGCTTGTATTCGATGTGCATGCGTGCCCATTCGACGATTCGGTAATAGACCTCTCCTTTTTTCCAAATTTGACCTTGTTCTAACTTCATGGCTGTCTTGTAAGGCCTGATCTGGCGGTATGCTATTAGATTTCCTCAGCATCTCGGCGCTGCAGGCACCAAGAGCGATAACTTAGCTGACCTGCTTTCAGAGCCTCATAGATCCGCGAGCCTGGGACTCCTGCGAAGTCGAGCCCGAGTGATTGAAGTGGCTTTGGCAGGCATTGGCGTATGAGTTGCTGACTGCGCTCTGCATTGATATCCATGCCTCTGAGAACATCGGCACTGATGTCCCGGGTATCCTTGATGATGAACTTTGAATTTTGCAGAGAGTGTTCCCATTCGGGCACACTGTCACGAAACCGGAAGTCGGCGTAAAGCAGATGGCCGCCGGGCTTCAAGACACGAGCCACTTCGGCCAGGAAGCCTGGGAAATCAGGGTAGCAGTGGGAGGCCTCGACATTGATGACCGCATCCACCGATTGATCGGGGAAGGGGAGATGTTGGGCGTCGCCCTGCTGAAATTGCAGACCTCTTACTTGATGTCGCCCTTGGCAAAAGTCGATCCCAGTCGGATTCAGGTCGATACCGATGTAGCTGGCTGGAGCCTGTGTGCGGCTAATCCATGAGGCACCACCGCCATGGCCACAGCTAATTTCTAGCACTGACTTATTCTGTAAATCGATCTGTGTGGCGACGTGACGATAAAGCTGGATACAGGCGCGGTTGGGTTCGTCAGCTGGATTTAGATGGAAAGTTTCTGGAGGATCCGTTTGAAAAGCGTAATTCAGGAACAAAATATCCTGGGACTGGAGCCGTTTAGTCAGGAACGGATACCAGAAGCGCCAAATGAGCTTGCGCATGGGGCCGATGGAAAAGAGGTATTCGAAGATAGACATGAAGGGAATCAAGCATTCTAGCCAAAAATGACCGCTCTAAAGGAATGATTTCAGGAGAATTACGGAAGAGCTAAAGAAAGACTTGTTTCTAGTGCGAGTGAATGGTTTGCTGTAGAGCCTGTATTCACAGCGCCAATACATTCACCGATGGAGACTGTCATAGATAAACCTACCGCAGCTGCCAGCAGTTCCGCTGAGGATCGCATTCTCGTGGAGCGTGCTCAGGATGGCGACACACGGGCTTTCGATGACCTTGTCCGCAAGTACACGCCCAAATTGTATGGCATGGTCTATAACATGACCTCTAATCGAGAAGACACGGCGGACCTGCTGCAAGAGATCTTTGCCAAGGCCTACCGGTCCGTGAAGCGTTTCCAAGGAAAGTCGTCTTTTTACACTTGGATCTACTCGATCTCGGTGAACATGACTTTGAATTTCCTGAAAAAGCGGGGTCGCTATGCCAAAGTCAGCCTGGATGACGTGGACAGTGGCATTCAAAATGACCCTGAATTTGTGAAGGTGACGACGGCTGCGCGGGATACAGTCCGGGAAGTAAATATCAACGAATTACAAAAAAGGTTGAACGCAGCCATGATGAAGCTGTCTGAGGATCACCGCACGGTTGTCACCCTGTATGACATCCAAGGCCATCAGCACAATGAGATCTCAAAAATTCTCGGCGTTTCTGAAGGAACAGTTAGATCACGTTTGTTTTACGCTCATCGGATTCTTCAGACCTATCTGGAGGATTTGGTGTAGCTCATCGTTTAGTCGCCCATTAATTATCAAAGACACATCCCAAATACCTGCTTATGAGTGAATTTGAAGACATCCAGCGCCTGATCCGCCTCAAGAGATTTGAGGCTCCAAAAGAAGACTTCGTCGAGGACTTCCTGGCAAAGTTTCATGAGCGTCAGCGCTCTGAAATGCTACGCCAATCGTCCCTGAGTCTGCTCTGGGAGCGCGTGACGACGTATTTTGATGATCTTGTCGCTCCGCGTATGGTTCTAGTACCTGCGGTAGCCTGTGTTGGGCTTTTGGCCATCTGGGGCGCAATGAATATCGGCTCTAATAATGCCTCTGATGCCCCATTCAACCTAGCATCATCACAGCCAATGCCGGCTGTGATGCCTAAACAGCCTGCCTTTAGTGTGGATAGCCAACTGATCCGTGAAGTGGAAAATGACCGTGCTCTTGAGATCGAAGGCATCTTGCTGAGTCGCCATTTTGAAACGGACAACACACTTCAGCCAGAGATCGTCGATGTCGTTAGTGTCTCTGGTTCTGCCTCCCCAGTTTCCGCAGAGCTGCAACCTGTGGCTGGCTTCAATCGCTAATCCGACCAATCACGGAAAAGTCGAGTTCGCCTTTTCCTTCTAGAACACCTGCGCGCATGGCCTCCGCTGTGCATTCAAGCGCAGGTGTTTTGATTTGAGCAGATGCTGCCAAACTGCGGGCAAAGTCGGCATCTTTGAGCATGTTTTGGAGTGAAAAATGTGGCTCGAAATCTCCACTTATGATGGTGGGCAGTTTCATGCCAATGAGAGTGCTGTAGTTGGCGTTGGCCTCCAAAGCTATTTTCAGGAGATCTAAGGACACACCTTGGCTTTGCGTGATGGCTACGGCCTCAGAAAGAGCCTTGAGGGTGATGGAGCTGACTAGATTCGTGACAATTTTGAGCACCATGGCATCGCCAATTTGGCCCAGGGGCAGTATTTTTTGCGAGCTAAGCTCGAGGATGGGGCGGGCGCGTTCGAGCAAAGCGGCGTCACCACCGACATAGTAGACGAGTTTGGCATTTTGAGCTGCCATCTTGCTGCCGGTGAACGGAGCATCGAGAAAGGCGGCACCGCTTTGCGCACAAAGCTCGGCCGCGGCAAGGGTGGCGGCTTTACTGACCGTGGCATGATTCATGACCAAATGGTCGCGGGTCAGCGCAGGCTGCAGACTACGCAGGGCAGAAAGCAGGGCCTCGTCATCGCGGACAAAAATCTGAATGATCTGTGCTGCTTCGGCGACGGCACGTGGAGAGGTCATGAAATTGGCCTGCGAGCGCGGGCTGTGGCTCCAGGTGAAAACGTTTTGTCCGGCTTTTTTGACATTTTCAGCCACTCGACTGCCGATGATGCCAAGGCCGATAATGCCGATGTTTTGGGAGGTGGGATTCATGCATAGTCTGTGCGGCGGGAGGAATCGTCTGGCAAGCATTCTGTGCTTTCCTTTGCGTCATCGCGACAGCCGCCTATGCATGGAGAACTTTTTATTCCACCATGTCATCCTTCCGCACCCTCTTTGGCCAGTTGAAGACAGAAATGCAAAAAGCCATCGTCGGCTATGATGGCCTGTTGGGAGATGTGCTCGTGGCGATCTTTTCGGGTGGCCATGTCTTGCTGGAAGGCGTTCCTGGACTGGGGAAGACCTTTCTGGTGCGCACGCTTTCGCAGGTGGTCGGCGTGGAGCCGGGCCGTGTGCAGTGCACGCCTGATTTGATGCCAGCGGATATTTTGGGCACTCACATCGTCAATGAAAACGAGCAGGGACGGCGCGTGATGTTTTTTGAAAAAGGACCTGTCTTTAAAAATCTGCTGCTGGTGGATGAAATCAATCGTGCGACGCCAAAGACACAGGCTGCTCTTCTGGAAGTCATGCAGGAGCGTGCGGTGACGACCGGTGGTGAGCGACATACGCTGCCAGAACCTTTCTTTGTACTGGCCACTCAGAATCCCATGGAGATGGAGGGCACCTATCCTCTGCCTGAGGCTCAGTTGGATCGCTTCATGTTTAAAATTCGGGTACCTTTCCCAGACTTGGATTCTCTGGTAGAGATCAGCCGCCGCACGACTGGATTTTCTGAGCCGACCATGAATGCGATCTGCACGGGAGCTGAGATTTTAAAGATTCAAAAAGAGCTGGCCCAGATGCCTGTGGCTGATCCTGTGGCACATTATGCCAGCCGATTGATTTTGGCCACGCACCCCGAGCAGCCGGGGGCATTGCCTGAGGTGAAACGTTTCGTCGCTTATGGCAGCAGCCCACGTGGACTTCAGAGTTTGATTCGTGGAGCCCGTGTCTGGGCTGCAGTGAACGGTGCTACCTCGGTCTCGACGGATGATATTCGTGCCATCGCGCATGTGGCCTTGCGCCACCGTATTATCCTGAATTTTGAGGGTGAAGCTCAGCAGGTCAAAGTGGACGACATCATCACCAAGCTGCTGGAACAGATCAAGACCCCTGCGATGCAGGCAGCCTGATGCTTTGGGTCGTCTCAGCGATGACTTCCATTTCGTCTAATTTCAGGGTGCGCTGTTCCCCTTTTTCGTTAGCCTGATAGATGGTGCCGGTTTCGACCTCTAAGCAGGTAAGCCAGCCTTGCCCATAAACCCAGGTATCAATGCAGATGGCAAAGGGTCTCACCGCAGGCCATCCTGACTTTTGGGCGGTATGTCCGCAGATCATGGTCTTGCCTGAGACGTGAGGGAAGGCATCGCAAAAACGGGTCCAAAAGAGCCAGTCATCACTTTGGTCTCTCAAAGCATAGACGGAGTTCGCATTGGCATGAACGAAGAGATGTGTGGCATCCTCGTGATAGCGTAGACAGCGCTCGCTGAGAAACTCAACGTGTGCTTTGGGCACGGCTGACCAGGAAAGCTTGGTGGGGTCACCTGAGTAGGAGATCAGGGTCTCGGTGCCTCCTGCGGCCAACCAGCCTTTGGGGGCGATGCGTCCAGCCATGACCTCTAGAAAAAGAATTTCGTGATTGCCTGTGAGAGGCTTGAGCTGGGTCGTTTTTTCCAGACCAATAAGGAGGTCGATCACACCCTTGGAATCTGGGCCACGATCCACGTAATCGCCCAAAGTAACGAGTACATCGTTGGTCCCCGGTCGCACGGTGTTTAAGAGCGTGCGCAGGGCCGTAGAACAGCCGTGAATGTCTCCGATCACCAAGGTTCTCATGATTTACTTTTGCTCGCATTGGGATGAGTGCAAGAGATCCCGTAAGGAAAGCATGACTTTCAGTGAAATGCTCTCCACTATTCCGCTCGCCAATGAATTTACTCAAGTCGCTCGACTATTCAGTTCTCCAGCAATGCATGCATTGCGGAATGTGTCTGCCCACTTGCCCCACTTACGTTGAAACCAAACGTGAGCGGAATAGCCCACGAGGGCGCATCTCCCTGATGCGTAGCGTGGCCGATGGTGAGCTGACGGTATCAAAGGAGTTTGCCGACGAAATGTATTACTGCCTAGGCTGTCTGGCCTGCCAGACGGCCTGCCCGGCTGGCGTCAATTATGCCGAGCTTTTTGAAACGGCCCGTGCTGAGGTGGAGCGTAGCGGGGTGCTGGATGCCCCGGAACGTGGCTTCTGGCGTTGGTTGACGCTGAGTGTGCTGTTCATGCATCCGCGTCTGCTGCGCTTGGCAGGTTGGGGACTGCGCCATTGGCAGCAATCGGGACTGGATCGCCTCATGCGTCGAGTAAAGTTTTTTGGCTTGTTGCCAAAGCATCTGCGCGATCTGGAACCGCAAACGCCACAAGTTGCAGCAGCTTTTTCAGACTCACTCATTGCGCCGTTTGAGTCGCCGAAAGAGAAATCGACGTATCGTGTCGGTCTTCTCACCGGTTGCATTCAGGACCTGGCCTTTTCCAATGTGAATCGAGATACGGCCGATGTCCTGCTGGCCAACGGTTGTGATGTCATCACGCCCCGCGCGCAGTCCTGCTGTGGCTCACTCCATGCACACAATGGTGCGGTCGAACTGGCACGTGAACTGGCTCGACGCCAGATCGACAGCTTTGATCTCGATAACCTGGACGCCGTCATCACCAATGCAGGTGGCTGCGGTGCCCATTTGAAGCAGTATGGACATCTTCTCCATGAAGATCCGTTTTATGCGGCCAAAGCCCGACAATGGGATCGGAAGGTGAAGGATATCCATGAATGGATGGCTCACATCGGCATTCGTAAGCCTGAACAAGGAGCTGGTGTGGCTGAAGTGACCTACCATGAGAGCTGCCACCTTTGCCACGGTCAAAAAGTCACCTCACAGCCGCGACAGATGCTGCAAGCCATTCCTGGGCTTGTTTTAAAGGAAATGCCTGAGAGCAACTGGTGCTGTGGGAGCGCTGGGATTTACAATATCACTCAGCCAGAGCAGTCCGCCAAACTGCTGAAACGAAAAGTCGCCAATATCGAAAGCACCCAAGCTGTCGTCGTCGCCACCTCCAATCCCGGCTGTCATTTGCAGCTCGTTAACGGACTTCAGGGCAGAGCAGCTGTCACCCAACCTGTGACCCTTTTGGCCAAAGCCTACCGCGCCGAGATCTTAAATGAATCATCATCTAGTGTTTCCCCGTCATTGCATTCAGTGGAATTCTGAGCGATTCCATCTCAACCTTCATTCTCATGCATCTCCCCGGCATCTCCCTCGCCCGCTTCACCCTGATGGGCTTCCTCGGTTCACTGACACTGGCGGTCAGTTTTGCGCAGACTCCTGAGGCTGTTGTTTCGCCTAAATTGCCAGTGCCGCCAAAGCCGGGTGCTGAAGGTGGTAAGACGCCCATCCCAGAAGATCTCATCGGTGATGAGCATGTCCGTGAGGAATTCGGCGTCAATGAATTCACCACGCCCAGCATTCGTAAGCTCTTTGAAATGCTGGATGGACTCGGCAAGCTCTCCTATGACAATCTGAAGCGGCCGATCAATCGCCAGACACCTTCGGACCGTGTGCTTGTCTCCTTGGGACTTGGCACACTGATCGCTGATGGTTTCCTTATCGTGCAATGTGAAAAGGTAGAGGCCATGGAAGATGTTGGTCGTGCTCTGATTAAATACGCCAAGGTCATCGGGGCCGGTGCCCGCATGAACCGCCATACGCAGAGTCTTTTTGAGCATAGCATTGATGGAAACTGGGATAACCTACGCAGCGAGCTGGCCTTAACTCAAGCCGATGTAGAAGCTGAAATGGTTCAGCTGCGTGATGTCGATATCGCGCATCTGGTCAGCCTCGGTGGCTGGCTGCGTGCTTTTGAAATTGCCACACGCAGCGTTGCTGACAATTACACGGAAGAAAAAACCCGCCGACTCATACGCCCTGACATCGCTGAATATTATGCGGCTGGCCTGGCTAATCTGAGCCCTGCGCATCAGGCCAATCCAACGCTCAAAGCTCTGCAAGAAGGCCTGGCTGCTCTGACTCCGCTGATGGTGGCTCCTGAAGGCAAAGGTCTCACCGCTGAGCAGGCTACGGCCTTAGCTGAAAAAGCCGCAGTGCTTTCTCACATCGTGACTGATCCGATGAATAAGTGATCTGTTAGCGATACCCCTCCACCTTTTATCATGGCACAACTTTCCCCCGAACAACTGGCCCACGTCGAACAATGGGCCTCTGATGGCGCTAACCTGAATCAGGTCCAAGATCGACTGCGTTCAGAATTTGGCATCAATCTAACTTACCTCGATGCCCGCCTTCTCATGCTGGATATCGGCGTGAGAATCAAGGATCGTCCGAAGGAAGTGATCAAAGCGCCAGAGCCTGCTTCTGCACCAGATAACCTGGATGAAGGTGTGGATGGCCTTGAAGACCTGCCCGCAGGTTCTGTGAAACTGGTGGCCGATCATATCACCATTCCTGGTGCCATCATCAGCGGGAAAGTCAGCTTTAGCGATGGTCAGTTAGCTTCTTGGCATATGGACCAAACAGGCCGTCTGGCTTTGACCGGTGCGCCAAAGGGCTACCAGCCACCAGCTGCCGACATTCCACTCTTCCAGCAGCAGCTTGATTTGCTGATGCAGCAGGCGGGGATTTAAGGTTTAGTTGCCGGTGCTGAAGTTGGAGCTGCGGATTTAAAGGAATACAAACTGCCGTCGTCCGCACCCACGATCACATAATCTCCGGCTACGGCGGGAGAGGTCTTGATGGGAGCCCCGATCTCGTTTTGCCAGACCTCTTTGCCGTCTTTCACATCCAAGGCATAGAGGTAGCCGTCGTCACTGCCAAACAGCGCCACTTTACCAGCGCAGATGACGGCGCTGCTATCGATCCGGTCCCGGCAGCGGAACTCCCACAAAGCCTTGCCTGTCGTGCGGTCGATGGCGTGAAAACGCTTGTCGCGTCCTCCACAAAAGACCGTCTTTTCCCAAATGGCAGGTGCCGCATAGAACTCGAATTCACGTTCGCCATATTCCCAGATTTTAGCGCCATCGGTCAGGCTATAGGCACCGACACGATTGCCGTAATGAGAGACATAAATCACGCCATCTGAGATCGCCACATTGTTACCGATATAGGAGCCGACTTCGATCTGTCGCACCTCTTTTCCTGTGGTGACATCATGCACATGCATCACGCTATCGCAGCCGCCAAAGACGACCATGCCATCTCCAACGGCAGAGCCTCCATTGATGTAGTAGCCTGTCTCGGCTGCCCAGTCTTGTTTGCCGGTCTTGGCGTCCAAGCAATAGACCTTGTAATCGTAGCTGCCGATCAGGATCTTTTGAATTTGCGTTTTAGGATCTGTCCAGACATTGGCTGCGGCATGGATCTCCGCATCGGTTTCATACTTCCAGGCTTCCTTGCCTGTGTCCGCGTTCCAGGCATAGACAAAGCCATCCTGGCAGCCCACCACCACCAGATCCCCTGCAAAAGCTGCCGCGCCATCAAAGGCTCCCTTGGCTTCTACTGCCCAGATCTTTTCACCGTTGGCAAGATTCAGGCATTCGAACTTTCCATCCTTGCAGCCTGCATAGACTTTGCCCTCACGCACCACGGCACTGCTGACGAGCATTTCAGCCTGTCCTTTCGGCTTTTCCATCATCTGATGCTGCCAGGCCAGCTCCAGCGGAAATCGCAACGCCACTAGCGATACCCCCGTCATGGCCTCATTGCCCCGAGAGTGAATCCATTCACCCGTCGTTTGCACTGGGGCTGTGACTTGCGCAGAGGAGATTTGGGTCAGAAGGCAGCAGAGAAAAAGAAGACGAAACATGGGATAGCAAAAACGTTTCATTCCTAGCCTAAATTGCTCCATCCTGATCTATTGATGAAAGTCACAGGAGCGTGTCATGGATAGGCTAAGCTAAACGGGATGAGATTAGGTTAGCACGCGAGGTTCAGTCCTAGCATGCCTTTAGCCAATCGCAGACAAACAAGGCTGTGGGCTTTGAGTGGAAAGCTGGAGGCTCCAGGGATCAAGGGTGGTTCGTCTGTCGGGAATGCCGTACTTTGGGCCGTATCATAGACCAACTGCCAGTGAGAGTCCTTTGTGCCTGGAACAATGAATCCCTGTGGTAAGTCACCGCGATTGAAGAGAAAAACCAATGGTGAAGAGGCCGCGAGTAATGCACCGAACAGCGTGCGTGAGGGATCATGCCATTCGTCGTGGCAGAGGAGGCTGCCATTGCCCTCTAGCCAGGCGACATCTGGTATGCCACTGACCGGACTGAAGGTGCCATCAAAGTAAGTGGTTCTTTTTAATTCAGGCGTACTCCGGCGCAAAGCGATGATCTGGCGGGTGAAGGTCAACATGTCCTCGTCGCACTGAGTCCAGTCGATCCAGCTTAGCTCGTTGTCCTGACAGTAAGCATTGTTATTGCCCTTTTGACTGCGGCCACGCTCGTCTCCCGCATTGATAAAGGGCACACCGACCGAAGTCATCAGGGTGGCTAGCAGACTGCGGCGGAGTCGCGCGCGCAGACGCAGCACTCGGCTGTCATCAGTGACGCCTTCGACACCGCAACTGACACTATGATTGTGATTGTCACCATCACGATTTTCCTCACCATTGGCTTCGTTATGCTTGCTGGCATAACTCACCAGATCCAGCAGAGTGAAGCCATCATGAGAGGTGAGAAAATTGATGCTGCTCAGGGCTGGTCTCTGGGTGCTGCCATAAATGTCCTGACTGCCGCAGAGACGCTTGGCAAATTCAGCGGTGCTGCCATCATCGCCCGCCCAAAAGCGCCGCACCGTGTCACGGTACTTGCCATTGAGTTCACGCCAGGGTTCTGGGAAAGCACCGACCTGATAGCTGTCCATGCGCATGATGTCCCAAGGCTCGGCGATCAGCTTCACCTGTGATAAAATCGGATCTTGGGCTACAGCGGAGAGGAATTGGCAGTTGGCATCAAAGTTATCATGATGATCACGGGCCACCGTCACGGCTAGGTCAAAGCGGAAACCGTCCACATGCATCTCAGTCACCCAGTAGCGCAGGCTATCCATGATCAGCTTCAGGCCGGGGGCGCTTGCTGAATCCACCGCATTGCCACAGCCTGTGACATTGATGTAATTCGATCCATGTTCGTCAAATGTATGCCGATAATACATGCGGTCATCCAAGCCGCGCAGCATCAGCGTGGGGCCGCGCTCATCACCTTCGGCGGTGTGATTGTAAACCACATCCATGATCACCTCGATCCCAGCCTTATGCAATGCTTTGATCATGTCCTTAAACTCGCGGATCATGGCCTGCGGATCTTGGGCCGCAGCATACTCAGCGTGTGGGGCAAAAAAGCCGATGGTATTGTAGCCCCAGTAATTGGTGAGACCTTTTTCCAAAAGAAATTGATCGTCGAGGTGCTGATGCACTGGTAGCAACTGCAGGCTGGTGACTCCCAACTCCTTGAGGTATTGAATGACCTTCGGGTGCCCTAGTCCAGCATAGGTTCCGCGAATCTCCTCTGGCACTTCGGGATGGCGCTGGGTAAAGCCTTTGACGTGTAATTCATAAATGATCGTATCCTGCCAGGGCACCTTCGGCAGGACATCTCCCTGCCAGTCATAATGGCCATCCACGACCACCGATTTCAGGGCCTCCGACCCATTGTCGTGGGCCCCAGGGAAGCTGTGCGGTCCATTCGTGCTTAGCATGCTGCTAGCTCCGTTCGCCTGTCCGACGATGGCCCGGGCATAAGGATCCAGTAGCAGCTTATGGGGATTGTAGCGCAAAGCATTCTGCGGCATCCATGGTCCATGAGCGCGGTAACCATAGAGCTGACCTGATTTTGCCTCAGGCACAAACACATGCCAGATGTCCTTTTCGCCTCGACTCATTCTAACTCGAGCGGTTTCCTGCGCGGGATTGGCTGCCTCGTAAAGGCAGAGATCCAGCATGGTGGCATGGCGGGAAAAAACGCAGAAATGTACGCCAGCCTCAGTGATGAACACACCAGGAGTCGAGGTGAAGCAAGCGGGGATAGTGGACATGTGGTTTGCCCTTCATGAAGCAGAAGCCACGCCGTTGCACGTAGGAAAATAGGAGAACTTGAGGCGGATCACTTCAATTCGGCAAAACCACAGAAGACACTGGAGTCCTCTGGCGGCCGCGCGGGCAGGGGATCGTCATGATCCAGATGCTCATAAATGGCGCTAAAAAACTCTTCCTGAGTGGTCACACGTCGGATGCGATGCTCTAGCTGGCCTTCAGCGATGCCGGTGGTGATAAAGACCATGTAGCGCTTCATCTTCTGCACATGCGGGCGCACATCAAATCGAGGATGAAAAGCCGCTGTCACATCCCAGAGCGCCTGAATGTAGCGCAGCATGTCACGTCCCGTCGGTGCCGTCGAGCTGCCGCCTTCCCAGTGAGTGCGCAGATGAGAGAACAGCCATGGGTGTCGTATCGCCCCGCGCCCCAGCATTAGCCCAGCAGCTTGCGTGTCCCGCAGGTAAGCCAGTCCTGTGGGGACATCGACGACATTGCCATTAGCGATGACTGGACAAGGCATAGCCTGCACAGCAAGGCGGACACACTCTGGATGCACTGGTGTTTTGTAGGCATCCCGAACGGTGCGACCGTGAATGGTCAACATCTGGATGTCGTGCTTTTGAAAGACCTCCAGCAGCCGTGGAAACTCCGCTTTATCCGCGAAGCCGACGCGGCATTTAACGGTGAATCGTCCTTGGATGTTTTCACGTAGGGCGCGCAGGATTTCATCCACACGCTCTGGCTGGCGCAGCAGTCCGCCTCCGGCATCTTTTCGGCACACGATGGGGGCTGGACAGCCAAGATTCAGGTCGATCCCAGCCACGGCATGTTTTTCCAGCAGCTTCGCCGTGCGCACAAGTGCTGGGATATCCTGACCGATCATCTGGGCCAGAACAGGCCTGCCGGTATCGTTTTCCGTGATGGAGCGCAGCGTATTGCCATCCAGTTTAGACTCGGCAGTGACGCGGAAATACTCCGTCACGTAGATGTCTGGCCCCCCATAGCTGGCCATCAGCCGCATGAAGGGCAGATCAGTTACGTCCTGCATCGGCGCCAGAACCAGGACGGGGCGGTCTTTGGGAAAGAGTTCTCGCATAGGCCCTGAGCTTTAGCGTGGCCCAAGAGGCTAAGCTTTGCCGTCAGCACTCACCAGAGTTCCCATGACTTCTCCGACCAGAGCACGGCGGATGTTGTCAGGCTCATTCATGCTGAAAACGATGATCGGCATGTTGTTTTCCATGCACAGAGAAAAGGCGGTCGAATCCATGACTTTAAGCTGCTGGGTCAGGCAATCGTGGAAGCTGATGTTGTCATAGCGGACAGCGTCTTTGTTTTTATTCGGATCACTATCGTAGATGCCGTCCACCTTGGTGGCCTTAAACACACAATCAGCGCCCATTTCAGAGGCGCGCAGCGCCGCCGTCGTGTCGGTAGAAAAGAAGGGATTCCCTGTGCCTGCCGCAAAGATGACCACTCGCCCCAGTTCCAGATGCCGCATGGCCACCCGGCGGATGAAGGGTTCTGCCACATTTTTCATTTCAATGGCACTTTGCACGCGTGTCGGCACGTCCATGGCCTCCAGCATCGATTGCAGTGCTAGCGAGTTCATGACCGTGGCCAGCATGCCCATGTAGTCCGCAGTGGCACGTTCCATGCCCTTATTGCTAGCGCTCACGCCGCGCCAGAAGTTGCCTCCACCGACCACAACCGCGATTTCCAGTCCCGTTTGATGAGCCGCTTTGATCTGCGCAGCGATGTCCTCCACGATGGGCGGACTGATATTGTCCGTGCTACCGATTTCTCGGAGAGCCTCGCCGCTAAGTTTAAGAAGAACGCGCCTGAATTTACGTGTGCCAGTTGTTTCGACCATGAATGTGTGGATTTGAACGGTGATACATGATCGTCATGGCCGATGCAACGATCAATTCAAATCAATCGCTGATGATAGGACCGTTCAGCGTCGGTTTGTCATTCGCCGAGTCGTTCCTTGCAGCCGTTTTTTCTTTCATATTTGCCATTCATTGGCAGCTGGTCTTCATGGTGGGCCGTCAGAACATTTGATTCAGAAAAATGAGGAGCAATCCAATCAACAGATAACCGGCGAAGAAAGCGACTGGCCATAGAAGGAGGCGTATCAATCCAGAAATCGATTCAAGACGAACTGCCAAATAACTTGTGAGCACGAAGGATAATCCTCCTGCGGGAAGCGCCAGAGAGCGGTTCGAATAGGTCGAGCTGTCCACATAGCTGTCATGGTAGATCATGTGTGCTGTGTAGAACGAAAGGAGGATAAACAGGGTGATACAAATCACTTGGAGCACCCAGTCTCGCTGTTCATGAGGTCTCATCCTGTTCAAAGATCGTTGCATCGTTTGTTGATTGACCTGGGTTTTTATGGCTGAGGCCTGATCTGTGGTAGCAGTTCGGAAGCGTAAGTCTTGTTCGTCGGTGAGTGCTATTAATGCTCTCAAAATAGATTGTGATAGTCAGTGGCGTCTATCCAAATCCAAGCAGCGGCTCTACTGGGATCGTTCCCCGGGAATAGATGATAAATGCGTCCCTGCTCGCGTCTTACGGCAGGCTTGGTCCAATGAGTCCCTTCAAAACGAGTTCTTAGAATATGCTCCTCGGCATAGTATCCGCTAATGCAATTGAAGCACTTCAGCTCAATTGCATTCTCTGCGGAATCTCCCGAACGGGATTCAGTGTGGTAATAGGTCACCCAACTTTGGCGGGTGGTCCCATCTCCCATTATGATAGTTTTGGGGATAGTCGTCTTGGTAAGTGGCGGTAAAAAAAACTGACCTCCTCTCATCATGCTTATAGACGCATGATGATAGAGTCAGAGTGAGCAGAAGAGACAAGGAAAGAATTACTGGCAGGACTCTGAAATCTGACGGTTCATTTTCGGGCATAGCGAGTAATGTGTAGACTTGGGCAACAACTCGTATCAGGCGACAACGTGAGTGAATCGTCGATAACGACAGATGACATACGAGCCGTTGGCTGCATTTTATTAATGATCAGCTGCTTCTATCGCAGGTCTTGATTTCGAGTCTGACTACGGATTTGCCGCGGTACCACGGCGCATATCGATAAAAGACCCTGGCGCTATCTGTCCGCGAAAATGATCCTGCCCGACCATCATCAAGGACTCCGTTCCGAAGCTATCCCACCGCAGAACCAAGAGAGGCGTTTCGGCGTCGGCGGTCAGTACCCAACGCCCCGTCGTGCCTTGGTCCTTGGCGACCAGTGTTCCGTTTTTTCGGAAAGTGATACTATCGGTCCAAAATGGGTGAGTGACATTCCAGTCGCCCACAATGCTCCATCGCGGGTAAATGTCTTTCTCGCTCGGTTCAGGTTCCGAAGTTTTCGGAATGGAGGTCTGTGCGACGATGGAACAGACCAAAGCTGCGCAAAGCAAAAGTGTTAAAAGCGAGACTTTCATGATAGGATGTGTGGCAGGCTACTTGCCGATGGTTTTGCTGGTTGGCGATTTAATTTCAAGCCTAGCTATCTGATGGTTAACAATTTCGTGGTTTACGTCAAGATCCATATGGGCCACGGACTTTTGAAGTTATCGGGTAGAACCGCAGGTCTTGGAGAACCTAGTTACCACACGACAATTTAGTTTGAGGCATTATCGAGATGACGAATGCACGTGCATTTAAGTGACGATTGATGGATGCTTTTTAAGTGGCTTTTTCGGCTTGGATTTCAATCCACTTCTGGCGTTATCTTCGCCTAGGGGTAAAATCTCAGCATTAGCTGTTGCGGGGATTGCGGAGTAGCCTCGCATAAAGCAAAGCCAAAATGGCGAAGAGCAGGGGCCAGAGGAAGAAGTAGCTTTCGACATGAACCTCACCTTGAAAGTCAGGACTCGATGGAAGAGTGCGAGATAGCGACAGGCCGACGAGGGTAGATCCTGCGATACTCGCGTGCAGATAACATGCGAGACGTCCGACAGTGGGAGTTAGGCTCCGACACGAGGTGATATATACGGCAATTCCGAGACCAATAATCAGCCCGGCAAACAGAAGAGCCATCAGTAGAATGATCAGAACAGCGCCAACGAACATCAGGAGATAGCCAGCACCTTCGCCCGGAGTAAAAGTGTCCTTAAGAACGTTCGTAACACCCACAGCGATACCCATGAAGGAGTAACCATACAAAGCACCCTTGGTGATAAACTGGCCAGTCAAAATCGCAGTGACTGAGGCAACGCCTAAACCAATACAAACACCTCTCTTGGGATTGAATGGGATTGAAGGTAGAGGCGGTGGGATGGTCATGAGATAAATCTAGCATCGGCTAACATTAGAACCATGGCACGGTGGAAATGGAGTATCTAGAGCTGAACCGAGCTTTAGGCATTTTCCATTCCTCGGTTGCGCGTAGTCTGGCGAGTAGATGATCAAAGGCGGCGCTGGCAGCTGCGCAGGCACTAGGCTGCAAGCGCCTGAAGATCGGCGATGCCCCAGCCACGATCATTTGCTTCATGCTCGATAGCGGCAAAGAAGTTCACCTGGTGGTGATGAACACGGCTGACCTGTTGAAGCAGGCGAAACCGCAATTCAGCTCTCAAGAGGAGTGGAACCTAGCCACCTGGTCTGATGGTCAGCAGACATTTCTTTTGGCTACGACGGACAATGCTGCAGCTTTGAGGAGGTAGGTGGGTAAGGTGTGAGTCGGGGCGTGGAGGCCCAGTTTGCAAAGCCTTGGCTGCTGGCTACATGGCGAAAATTCGGTCCATGCGTTCGGTGAGCATCGTGAGGCCGTTGGGATTGATGCCGCCACGTTGCTCACTGATGGCCCAGCCGGTGTAGCCGACGTCGTCGAGGGCTTTCATGATGGCTGGCCAGTTATTGTCGCCCTCGGTGAGGTCACAGTCGAAGCCTTTCCAGACGCCTTCGTCTTTCATTTTCTTGGTGCTGTATTCTTTGACGTGAATCCGGTTGATACGTTTGCCGAGGACTTTAATCCATTGCTCAGGCCAGCCGTAACGGAGGACGTTGCCAATATCAAAATGCCAACCGACAATGGGGTCGCCAATCTCGTCAAGGAATCGGACGGCTTCCAGCGGACTGAGAATAAAGTTGTTCCAGACGTTCTCGATGGAGATTTTGACGCCAAGTTCTTTGGCGAGTGGGACGGCTTTTTTGAGCTCGATGATGGAGCGTTCCCATGCGATGTCGTAGGGGACGATTTCGCTACAGGTGCCGGGGACGACGAGGATGGAGTCGGTGCCGTAGGCCTTGGCATCCCGCAAAGTGGTGAGGACGCCTTGGAGGCCTTCTTCTCGGACTTTGGGATCCTCGTGGGTGAGTGTTTGTTTCCAATGGGTGTGGCAGCAGACGCTGGCGGCCTTGAGCCCGGAGGTGCCTAGGGCGTCGATGACTTCCTGTTGATTCATTCCGCCAGCGGGCTCGACACCTTCGTAGCCGGCCAGTTTGGCAGCGGTGTATTTTTCGATGAGGCTGCCTTTGATGCCGAGGGTGCCGCCCATGATGGCTTTGCGGAGTTGCCTCTTTGGTGCAGCGGGTGCTTGAGCCTGAAGGGTGCTGGTGGCAGCGAGGGCGCTGGCTTGAAAGGCAGTGGTGAGGAATTGGCGGCGCGAGGTCATGGCTGAAAGGTACGGTGCTAGCGGTAGAATCATTTCATGACGATGAGGCCACGAGAGAAGTCTGCGACGGTAAGGCACACAGGCACATTGGCCCCAGGCTCAAAGGTCATGGGTGGATCTTCTTCATTGAGAAAGGCCATGATGATTTTCCCATTGGGTAGTGTGGCATGCCAGGTGCGGTGGCTGTGCTGACTTTGAATAATGACATGGGAATCGACGGTTTCAGGGATGTCTAATTTCATGGGGCGCGCTGGGCTTTTTTGATGGTGGGGCGTGCATCTCTAGGGTTAGCGGTCCAGTCAAGCCCCGTAGCTTGTAGCTGGGCTCGCATGATGAGCATGTCCACGGCTCGCTGTAGGACGAGGTCACGCGGTGTATTCTGATCCGCAGAGGCAGTCTGACCTGCACTGCGGCGGATGTAGTCGTCGAGTTCGGGGTGCTTTCCCGCAACGAGGGCGGCTTCGTTGTAGCGAGGCTTACTTTGATCAAAGGCAGAGTTTTTGAGGTTACTGGCCGATTGGCTTTCTGGGTGGTCAAAGAGCTGGCGTTTGATGCGGGAGGGCAGGGGAATGAGGTGATCGGGCTGGAGGCCTTTTTTGAAAAGGGAGGTGTCGTCAGGTAGCAGCATCTCTGCGCGGGCAAACCGGAGGATCCACTCATCGTCGAGGGGTATGCTCTCATACTGAACGCTGGCTCCGCGGGTGGGACTGCCGACAAGGATGGCCTGCCGCCGATGGCGAAGTGTAGCAGCGATGGTCTCACCCAGATTACCGGTTTCTTCATCGATCAGGACGATGATGGGGTGAGTCCAAAGGCTGTTCTGATGACTGATGAAGAGTTGAGTGTCATCGCGGCCGACTTGCTTGAGTTTAAAGAGAAGCTCTCCCTCGGGGACGAAGCACTCGAGCATGGCAGCTGCGGTGGCAAAGTCACCTGGCGCTGCTGCGCTGCGCAGGTCAAGGATGAGCTGGCTCATGCCGGCAGCATGGAATTCACGCAATTTGGCCTGCAAGAGTGCGGCCTCACTTTCACTGAAGGCGAGCGGCCGGAGAAAGGCGATCTCTGGGGTCAGGGTTTCTGAGAGGATACCGCTTTTCAAAGGCGGTCGCTGAGCTTCAATCTTGGTAAGCAACTCGGCCCCGAGATCGAGCCGCTGGAGGAGGCCTTGCATGGCAGCACGGTTCAGCTCGTCAAAGTTCAACTCGGTGCTGCGGATGTAATCACTGCGAAGGATCTGAAAGGCAGACTGGATGGCGGCCTGGGATAGCTTTTCGACCTTCTCAGTGTCCGTTACAATGGCTGCAGTGCTTGCTAGCAAAAAGGAGCTTAGGCTACTGAGGAGCAGTATGAGACGTTTCATTCGGCGTTTTGATGCAGATGATTGAGCGCATGGACAGTGCCAAGCGCTGTTTGCCAGCCGAAGTGATCGGCGATGGCTGCGCTGATGTAACCTTTGGCCTGCGTGACGGCATCCAGGAGGTTAAGGCCCTGGGCCAGTCCTGCGGCGATGCTAGCAGAGTAGGTGCAGCCGGTGCCATGCGTCTGCACATCTGGGGTGCGGTCGGCCTCGAGCCAGTAGAGGCCGTCATCCGTGCAGAGGACATCGGCAGCGGAGTCGTCGCTGAGATGGCCGCCCTTGACGAGCACGCTGGTCTGATATTTCTGGGCTAGTTCCCAGGCGCAGGCGGCCATTGATTCACGGTCAGTCACAGGTTGTTTCCAGAGGACGGTAGCCTCGTCCATGTTCGGGGTGATGAGGCTGGCTAAAGGCAATAGCTGGGTCTCGATCGACGAGATGGCATCATCCATCAGGAGCTTCCCCCCGCCAGTGGCGACCATGACAGGATCGACGACTAGGGGGATGTCCTTGGCATGATTGCGCCAGGCATGAACGACAGCCTGAACCTGCTCTGTGCCGCCGAGCATGCCAGTCTTGGCTGCGCGAATGGGGAAGGCTGCCAATAAAACGCGGATCTGATCGGCGATGATCTCAGGATCAAGTAGGTGGATGAGGGAGACTCTTCCAGGAGTCTCTGAAACGACGCTGGTTAGGGCTGTGAGCGCGTAACCGCCCAGGGCTGAGATGGCCTTTAAATCTGCCTGTATTCCCGCTCCGCAGGAGGAATCGGATCCGGCAATGGTCAAAACTGGCGCTGGGGAAGTCATGTACAGGGATCAATGCACGAGCGTGGCGAAAGGCCAAGAGAAATGACGTGGAGCGGATGAAATGCGGAGTTCTCTAGCTAGACCTATTCATGAATAGAGCAGACTAAAAAACAGCTTTTCGATGAAAGAGCCAACTTTCCAAAATGAGCAACAGGAGCACGAGCCAGAGTAGGGCAAGAGGCCAGTCGCTGACGCCGGCCGTGGCTTTGATGTTGGGCATTGCGGTGGGGGCAGGTGAGTCCTCGTTCAGACTGGGTAGATTGGTCTCTGTGGCAGAGGCTAGGATGCTGGTGCCGCGGTGATCAGAGGACTGCCAGGCACCGATCTGTTCGATGGCAAAGAGTCCATTGGAGGCTTCGTGAGTGGTCTCGTTGAATTGGTTGCCGTCCCATTCGGTCCACTGGATAAGGCCTGTCTCATTGAGCAGGTCACCGGGGTGCTGAGGGCGTAATTCACTCACGGCATCTGTGCTTTCTGCACACCAATAAAGAGCGTTCCCGAGCAGCAGGGGGAAAGCTGGCAACAGGGCTAACTGCTCGGAGCGTGAGGGAGAAAAAGCGCTGATGACTAGGCGCTGCCCAGAGATCTCGCCTGCGGCAAGGATGGGCTCTGTGCCAGCCATCCAGAGAGGCTCTAGAGAACCACTGAGCTGAAGGATGCTGGTTTGCGTGATGGCGAGTCGGCTGCTGCTGACGCGATAAAGCAGGGGATGATCCGGGGCGACGCTACGGACGCTGTCATGAGGCAGGCCGGGCTCCTGCAAACGCTGTAACTGCACCGGACCGGAACTCTGCGGTGGATTCAGCGCGATGATGGGGCGGTCAGTCGGCCAGTTCTCGGGTAACCAGCCTTCAAAGACATAGACGTCGGGCTTATCCTTCAGCGGCCAAGCCGCAGGAGTGCCCTTGAGGATTTCAATCCGGCCTGCTTCGATCATCGAGGTCATGGCTAGCTCGGTGAAGGGGTCGGCTTTTTCAGCAACCCAGGCAACGATGATGGGCCGTGTTTGGGGTAAAAAGGTCACGATCGCATCATCCCAAGCGAGGGCGTCTCCAGCGGTCTTTAAACGCAACTCCAAACGCTGACCGCGCACACCTTCCAGGGGCAAAAGAAGGGTGGTGGAAAGGCCTGGCGCTAATTCTAATTCGCGCAACTGGATGAGTCTTCCTGCCAAAGTGACTTCTAACTGGGAGGTGATGTTGGCTCTGTTGGACTTGGCAGCGCTGATTTTGACAAAAGTCTCAAAGCGGTCTCGTGCCATGGGTGCCTGTCGTATCTGGAAGCCTGTGATGCCGATGTTTTGTGCGCTGGTCATCGCAGCATCGAGAAAGGCGTAGGTGAGGCCGTCGGTGTTGGTGAACGCTGTGTCCCCAGCATGCCAAATTTGGGAACGTGTCTCAAGCTCGGCCAGGCGGCGACTGACGGTCAAAGCGGCAGCGGGTCGGCCCTCCATGGGCATTGGCTGGATCTCAGCCAGTAGCCTCAAGCATTCTCGGCGGTTCCGACTGCGGGAGAGCAACACGTGGGGCTTCGCATCAAAAGCAACCAAGGAAAGCACGACCTGATCAGGCAATGCATTCAAGCGCTGCTGAAGAAGCCTCTTGGCCACATCAAGGCGAGTTTTGCCCTGGGCATCTTTAGCGGCCATGGAGGCAGAGTGGTCGATCACAAGGACGATGGCACCTGGGGCGTTTTTGCCCGCATCACTGGTCGGCCGCGCCATGGCCAATGCTGAGAGTAAGATGACTAACAGGGTCAGCAGAAGCGAGAGCCATTTTTTTAACTTTCTCAGCCAGGCAGACTCCTGGTGCTCACGTGAAAGTGAGCGGAAGAAGAGCAGGGTGGAGACAGAAACTCGGCGTGCTCGTTTCCTAAAAAGATACAAAGCCAGCGGGATGAGCGCTAGCCAGGCTAGATGAAGGAGTGCCGGTGAGAGAAAATGCATGCAGGACCGAGTCCGTGAACGGCCACCATAGCAGCAAACTCAGGGATCAGTCACCTGAGAAGTGGCGGACAAGAGAAGAATCAGACTGGTTTCATCGTTGGCGCTGAATTTCCAGCCATTTCAAGAGATCTCCACTCACCTCAGCACGCTGCACGTCATGAAGGAGAAGGTGATAGCTGCGGGTGTACCAGAGGAGGCGCTTTGTGGGTGAGCGGACTTGGCCAAAGAGTGTTTGCACCTGATCTGGGCTGCTAAGGATGTCATTCGGAGAGGCTAAAAACAACACTGGCATGCGCAGTCGTTTAGCAGCACTAGGATTGGCATCCAAAAGCCGGCCAATCTCGGTAAGTAGCCGCAGGCTAAAGGCAGTCAGATGATGCTCAGTGATCGCCATCTGACTGCCGTGAGTCGTGGTGCTGGTGACTTGGATTTTTTTTTCATCGACGCCTGCCAGATCGCCTAACGAATAGCGTGATCTCGGTGAAAGGGTGGCGGCAGTCTCCAGTAAAAAGCGCCGAAAGCCTGAAACGGTCATCTTTAATCCTGCCACAGGTGAGGCCAGGATGATGCCGTCTGGATCACGACGGTCGGGCAACCTGTTCGCCGCAGTGTGTAGGCAAATGAGGCTACCAAGACTCTCTCCATACCAAAAGACTGGGGTTTTCGGATGCTTTCGTTTCACCAGCAGGTGAAAGGTCTCTAGGTCGCGCAGCCATTGCTTTGCCGATTGGATATCTCCCCGATCACTGACCACCGGATCATGACCCTGCCCACGTAAATCGTAGGCATAGACGATGAAGCCTTGCTTGGGCAGAGTGTCGCCAATGAACCAGAAATCGGAGGTGGCACCACTCAGGCCATGTACGGCAATAACGACGCCGCGTATGGCTGTGCCAGGGGCAGGTTGCCAGGTCTGATAAGGCATGATCTTCCCATCAAAACTGGACCAATCCTGAAGATGTAAGGCTGGTCGGGATGGAAGCTTTGGCAGGCTACTGCAGGAAAGCAGGGTTAAGGAGAGTGCTAGAAAGGCTAGACGTGAAAGGTAAGTCATGGAGTTGGCGCGTGCTTTAGCGCTGCTGCAACAAAGGCAGCCTGTGCCGCCACGCGGTCATCCAGGCTGAACTCGGAAGGGGTTTCGAAAGTAAGCGTGATGGGGCAACCGAGTTGCCAAAGCACGAAGGCCTCTGGCATACCGGGGAAATTGGGAGGTAACTTGCTGCGGCGGATGACGCCAGCCTGCGCTCGGCTACCTTCAATGATTCGGCGTGGATCGACAGCGATACGCTGAGTGCACTCTGACATGACTTTTGAGCTCAAGGATTGCCTGGGCGGGCAGAGCTCATAGACATAGCAGCCTTGGGAATCGTAATCTTCATGCAGACACAATCCGATGCGTAATTTTCGCTCAGAGACAAGCTTTCGCCAAGGGGCCGTAATGGGGTCCTGCGCGAGATCGAATCGCCGATTGATGTCCAGCCCCCGATGATCGTGGCGCGTGTTATTCCGCAATCCTGCGGGATTAAAGCAGGGAAAGATGAGGAAGGAGCCAGTGCTGAGTTGTTGGAGATTGCTTTCGGCCCATTTCAGCAAGCCCCAGGCCGCCCCAGCCTCATCTCCATGAACCCCCGTAGAAAGGTAGTCGGCAGCGGCTTGATTGCGGCCCTGAGGGCTTTCCAAATACAGGATTTTTTCACCAGCGACCTCTGTTAGCACTCGCACACGCAGCCCTGTGGCACGGGCGACAATTCGCCAACGGGCCATGAGGGCACGTGGATCGTGAGCTTGATGAAGAGGTAGTAGCGGCACTTCCCGATCATGACTGAAATCCCTGCAAGTTCAAATGCAGCGTATGCCAGCAGCCGGAAAGTTTGAGTTGGCCGGGAAATCAGCCTTTGCGCAGAAATGGCAAGGCTGGATAGAAGATGGGTTGCCGCATTGAAGGTCTTGCAAAGAGTCCTTTGGTGGTCACTGTGCTCTGTGCTTAGAAACGTTCTCAAATCCAAACTCCACCGCGCAACTGTCACTGATGCTAATGTCCAGTATGAGGGAAGCATCACCATTCCGACTGATTTGATGGAGGCAGCGGATCTCTGGGAGGGGGAGCGGGTCCTGGTAACGTCGATCACAAATGGTCAGCGCTTAGAGACTTACGTGATCACAGCTCCTGCTGGTTCGGGGCAGATCGTGATTAATGGGGCTGCCGCTCATCGGATCAATACGGGCCATTTAGTGACAATCATGGCTTTTGGCCTGACGGATCAGCCCGTGGTTCCCAAGCGTCTGCTTCTCAATGAGCGCAACGAGATCGTGAATAAGACGGTGCTTTAAAATGAAGCTGCCCCGATAGTCGACTCAAGCCGTGTGTCGGCCGAGCATCACTTCTAAATTGCGCTCAACAATCGCACCCATGGAGTCACAGACATCAAAGGTGTCGGTGTGATGGTATTCACCAAGTTCGCGGGCCAATTGCCGCACTTTCTCTACGGGCTCGCGCGGATTTGCCTTCATGCAGGTGATGAGTGTGCTGATGCGCTGATGCTCACTGATGTAGCGGCGGGCAATCAGGCTGCGCTCCTCCTCTTGATACTGCTTCATCGTGGGTAGATTAAGCCACTTGGAGCAGAGCCAGACGATGGGGTTATTTTCTTTAAAAAACTGCGGGAGATAGAGGCTACGCCGACCTTCATAGCTTTGTTGATCAAAGTCGATGGCGCGCACTCGATACTGAACATCTTCAAAATCAGGCGTGATGTCGATCACGAAGTTATAACTGCGCATGTCTCCGAGGAGGCGGATAAAGCAGCGCTCGCTGAACTTAACAAACTCTTTGGCAATACGGACCTTATTGACGTCGGATCGATCCAGATGATCCCGAATAAAGATGTCGCCCGGAATGCCGGCAATGTGCTCTTCAACCAGAGTGCCACTGTGGGCGAGGTAGTTGATCCGATTGGGTGATAGCAGATGCTCCAACTCCAACCCATAAACACGGGAGGCATCTGCCGTCTTCATGTAGAAGTGATCGTAATTGTCGTTGTATTGGTTAACGACACGAATACGAAACGGCCGGGAATTCCCAAACTCACAGTAGTCCACACGCTCCACATAAAGATGGGGGACAGCATGCAAATCGCCTGTTTTCAGCAGGGAATAAATGCTCGTTAGGCGTGGATAAAGCTCCTTTTGAATCTCGCTAGCGTAGAGCACGCTCGACCAATGGGTCGGGTTGCCGTTTTTATCGTCGATCGGGTAGCTTTCACTAAAACCACGCAGATCTTGATAAGTAGCCGGCAGCGAAAACCGACGTCCAAATTGATCGAGGTAAATTTCCAACTCCTCAGTGAGAGGAAGGAAGTCTTTCCTTTTGGTAATTTGGACGTCGGTTGACATCTGGCACCTATGCCGCGCCGCCGAAAAGGCCGCCAATGCCGCCTTTCATCACGCTGGCCAATACATTTTGGAGTTGGTCACCAGACGGATTGGATTCCTCAACAGCGCCGTTTGGAGTGAGCTTATCGATGATCTTTGGAAGGAACTGGGAGAGTAATGGCAGAACGGTTTTAGCGTCTAGACCCACTTTACCTGCAATACCTGCGACAACATCAGAACCGAGAATTTGCTGAAGTTGATCTGGCTGGATGGCTTTGTTTTCGCCTGTTCCTACCCATGAAGAAAAGGTGTCACTAAGGCCGGCTTGGTTGAATTTATCCATCAATCCAGAGATACCACCGGCCTGGCTCAAGAGGCCACTGAGAATATCACCTTGTGGATTGCTGTTTCCACCGAGCATGCTGCCGATAGCCTGTTTTGCGAGTGAGTCGAATAGTCCCATGCTGCGACGTTGTGAGAGAGTGTGTAATCTGTCAAACTATGTCTTATTGCCTTGGCAACTATCCAGTAGCTTCAGGCCTCCGCTATGGCTCGCGACGCCACACGGAGCCTTACTTGAATCGACCAGCCTAAGGCACCTCGAAAACCTTTTGAGTCGTTGGATCAAGAGCGAGTGACCCGCTTGATAATCCACTCACATCCAGTTCACGGTAGGGTGGATAGGGGCTGATGACGCGGCCTTCTTTGCTGGCTTTTTTGCCCCGCAAAAAACTGCCACTGCTCGCGGCACCATTGCTGCTGGTCTTGGATGAATTCGATGACGCCTGATCCGAGCTGGGCTTGGATCCGGGTAATTTAGCTGGTTCACCGCTAGAACTGGATGTCTCGGGCGGCTGATCTTCAACACTTGGGCGAGTTGGCTCGCGACTATAGCTCGGAGGCGTGTATTTGCGGACCGGGGGCGAGTCGCTATCGCTACTTTTCTTGGTGGATTTGGACTTGGTCGCGGGCGCAGGCGTCGTCTTTTTCTTCACTGCTGGAGCCGTTTTGCTACTGCCGGAATTCATTCGGCTCGTCGGCGGCATGGCAGGCGTGGAATTTGGAGCTGGTGCCACTTCGTACCTTGGCGGATAGGATGAATTAGGGGCAGGGGAGATTGGCGCTGAATGATTAGGCTGATTATACCCATGTGGAGGTTGATCCAGATTTCCGTGCCCCTGCTGCGGATGGCTGTATTGTGGCGCTGGCTGACCGTATCCCGCTGGTGGCGCATCCCCATAGAAAAGTTTCCGGAACATGCTGCCAAACTTCCGGCCAAAGGTCGGCAGAAACTGCGCCGGACTTACATAGGCGCTTTGAGACGGCTGAGCATAGCCTTGAGGAGGATAATTCTGCTGCTGAGGCATCGAGTATGCTGGTGATGCCTGATACTGAGGTTGGGCATAGCGTGGTTGTTGGTAACCGTATCCAGGCGCTTGCTGAGCCACTACAATCGGTGCTGCTGCGTACATCAAGCCCAATACAGCCAGACCCGACGGGATAGTATTCTGTTTCATGTCTTTAAGCTTTCTTAACTTTCACCTGCATTCAAGTCGTTTTTCACCTTCAACCTGCATTGATCTCAGACGCCTGCCGCTTGAATTCATTCAATATGATTCAGACATCTCACCACCTGTTAATTTTACTTTACATACATTGTATGTAGTTAATAAAGGCGGCTGATTGTTGCCAATATTTGGCATCTGCTTGGTTCTAACGCTAAGCCGACCTCACCTTCTGATAAGTGTGTGGCGGGAAATATCGGGCGCGACGATAATTGTTGGTGCCGGGCAGAACGGCGCAGGCTGAAAATAAGTCGCACTGAAGCCCAATCCACCGAAACCGCCGCCAAACTGAAATCCGGCACCTGGATAGCCGGGATAGTTACCGTATATGCCTCCACGCCATGGAGTGGCGTAGCCTGGTCGCGCATAGCTTTGCTCAATGGAGCGGCCATCATGGACGGCACCTAAGGCTGGCAGAACTGGAATCAGGGATTGTGGTAATGGATTAGCAGCTTGCTGTCGTCGAGCTGCGTCAGCTTGAGCGGCTAATCCAAGTTGCCTATAACGGGCACCTTTCTCGGCCTCGGCCATGGCTTCATTTAGCTCTTGTTCACGTTTGGCCTTTGCGGTCGCATTCGCGTGCCGTTTATCCGCAAGTTCCTTTTGATAAGCGGACGCCTTATCCGCATTGTAGCCCAGCTTGCTGCGCCAATCGTAGGAAAGATCAGTGAAAAGCACTTTAGCCGCACCATTGGCATGAGTGAAAGAGACACCGTCTGGGTGAACGCTCACGATTTCGCATTGGCGAAATGTTTTCCCTCTCAAGGTAGTGATCTTCGCAATCGGTGCCGAATGAACAGTCGCGAGGGCAACGAATGAAAAAAGAAAAATGGCTCTCATAAATGGATGAATTCCCGCCAGTCTTCGTCACCATGGACTGCGGTAGCGTTCGATGTCGAGCAAATAATGGAGTCAGAATCTCCCTGAAAGTTCAGCCTGCATTTGCATTCCTGAATGAGCCGCGTTAGTGGACAGAATTATATCATTGATGAAAGCAATTCTGGCACTCGAAGACGGTCGTTATTTTGAAGGTGAATCCTTTGGCGCCCCTGGCACATGTTCAGGTGAAGCCTGTTTTAACACTTCCATGACAGGTTATCAGGAGGTTCTCACAGACCCATCCTACCGTGGTCAGATCGTTAGCATGACCTATCCGATGATCGGTAATTATGGCATCAACGGGCTTGATCCTGAAAGCTCACAGCCACACGTGCGCGGCTTTGTGATTGAAGAACTCTGCGCAGTGCCTAGCAACTGGCGTAGCACCCAGACCCTGGATGCTTATCTGAAAGAACACGGCATCCAAGGCATCCAAGGAGTCGATACACGAGCGCTGACGAAACACTTGCGCACAGTCGGCGCCATGCAGTCGGTCATCACCACTGAGCTATCCATCGAGGCAGCCATCGCTGCGGCAAAGGCTAGCCCACCCATGAGTGGCAGCGATTACGTCAAGGAAGTCTCCACCTCGAAATCCTACGTCTGGGATCCTGAGGATCTGGAAAGTCGGATCTGGGACATCCCGAGTCCTAGCCAGAACCGTGAAGGCGGGCCGCTCGGAGCCTTCCACCCCCTGCCCCCAGCCAAGCATCACATTGTGGCCTATGACTTCGGGATCAAAACGAACATTCTCCGCAGCCTTCGTCAGGCCGGTTTCCGGGTTGAAGTGGTGCCAGCCACCACATCGGCGGCCGAAGTGTTAGCCAAAAATCCAGATGGTGTCTTTCTTTCCAATGGTCCTGGAGATCCATCCGCGCTGGGATACATCCACAAAGAGGTCAAAGAATTGATCGGCAAGAAACCCATCTTCGCCATCTGTCTGGGGCATCAGCTTTTAGGTCACGCCTACGGTGGCAAAACCTTCAAACTCAAATTTGGTCATCGCGGTGGCAATCAGCCGGTCAAAGATCTGCGCAGTGGCAAGGTCAGCATCACCAGCCAAAATCATGGTTTTGCGATCGATCCCGCCAGTCTGCCTTCCAATGTGGAAGTGACCCACATCAACCTCAATGACGGCACCGTTGAAGGCATGAGACACCGTGAGGCTCCTGTGCTCAGTGTGCAATACCATCCCGAGGCTGCTCCTGGACCGAATGACGCCAAGTATTTCTTCGCTGAGTTCGCCAATCTGATAGACAACGCATCTTAAGCGGTTGTTTTTGAGTGGATTGAGTCATGTTTTTACGCCAATCCACTCATCCTCAATCCCACTCATTGAGGCTTGATCACGGGCCACAAAAGGCTCGTTGACTGTTGCCGCAGCCCAATCTGTCGAGTCGATAGCCAAAAAAATAGCCCATGATGACATGGGCTAAATAGTCGCCTTGATTCCATTAGGCAGCCAAGGCTTCAGCCACCCCTTTGAAGAGGTAGTAGCCCCAGCCAAAGTCGGCACCATTCCAATCAGGATCGTAGTGCGTGTTCTTGGCGATGAAGCGCTCCGGATGTGGCATCAGGCCAAAGACACGACCGGTATCATCTTGGAGACCGGCGATTTGCGCGCTGGAACCATTGATGTCCTTGCCATAGAGCAAGGCGGCGTGACCATCCTTAACGTATTGTTCCGCATCACCTGATTCGCCCACGAAGCGACCTTCGGCATGAGCTACAGGCAATTCAAAATGATCTGGCAGAGCTTTCAGGAAGGGGCTGGTATTGCCGTTCTTCTTGAGTGGAGCCCAGCGGCAGATAAAGCGGCCCGTCGTGTTGTGAATCAGACTGCCACGAGGCAACAGATCCAATTGGGTCAAGATTTGGAAGCCGTTGCAGATCCCCAAGACGTAGCCGCCATTGGCCACAAAGGTTTTGAGGCGATCCCCCAGTTTATGCTTGGTGATGAGCTGAGAAATACGGCCGCTCATGACGTAGTCGCCATAGCTGAAGCCGCCGGAGAAGACCACGAGTTGAGCGTTGTCTAGCGATGCCGGTTCCAGCAGTGCCACGGGCAGAACTTCGGCGCTGAAGCCAGCAGCTTCGAGAGCACGCGCGGTTTCGAGGTCACAGTTGGTGCCGGGAAATTTAATGAGAAGAGCGTGGGGCATAAGAGGTATCAATAGAAAGGGGTCAGTCCGTTTTGCCAGATCGTCTTGAGATCGGCGATGGCTAAGTCGATCACCGTCGAGCTGCGATTGGTGATGTGCAGCCAGCGTTCACCGGTGGTTTCACCAATGACGATGCCACCCGCAGCTTTCACCGCAGCCACGTGCTCAGGCGCGACTTCCATGAGCAGACGTCCAGGCGTTTCGCCAAAGAGAATTTCAGCCAGCGTGCATTGCTTCGAAGCAGGCATGTTTTCCAGCTCGATCTTCAGACCGGCTTTGCCACTAAAGGCCATTTCAGCCAGTGCGACCGCCAGTCCGCCTTCGGACAAATCATGCGTCGCCAAGATGGCACCCTGCTTCACCAAGGCGTGATACTTCTCGTAATTGGCCCAATTAGTTTCATCGCTCCAAGTCGGCACTCCGTTCAGGCCGGCACTTTGAGTGTATTTGGCAAAGACACTGCCACGCAAGCCTGGGGTCGTCTCGCCAAGGATGCAGATCTTGCTGCCAACCCGGCGCAAGGATGAACCGATGACGTGCTGAGCGTCTTCGATGACTCCAAAGCCACTGACCAGCAGGGTCACAGGAATGGAGACCGGACCTTCGTCCGTGATGAAGTAATTGTAGAAGCTGTCCTTACCGGAAACGAACGGCGCTCCATAGGCCAAGGCACTTTCGGCCAGGCCCTTGGTGCATTCGACCAGGGCACCCAGTTCTTTTTCGTTGTCGGGATTGCCGACGCAGAAGTTGTCCAGGATAGCGATTCGGGTCGGATTGGCACCCATGGCCACCAGCTGACGCACACATTCATCCACACAGGCGCGGCCCATGGCAAACGGATCTGCCTTGCCCCATTCAGGGAGCAATGCGCAGGAGAGGGCTACCAGTTGGTTGCTGCCATCCACTTTGATGACGCTGCCATCTTGCGGCGCGTCACCGCTGGCTCCGGCCAGAGGTTTCAGGACCGTATTCCCCTGCACTTCATGGTCATACTCGCGGATGATCGGCTCGCGGGAGACGATGGCAAAATCGCCGAGCAACGTCTTCAAAACCTGCGTCCAGGACTCGGGGCGAACGGCAACTTGGGGTTCACTTGCAACGGCTTGCGACCACTTTGCACGCATTTCGCGTCGTGGAGCTCCGTGCAGTTTATCCACCGGCAGATCGCAGACCACGGATCCATGATGCCAGACTTTCAGGCGCTTCAGGCCATCGGCCTTGGCTAGGACAAACATTTCACTCTGATACGTGTCGGCGATCTTTTGCAGCGCGGGCAGGTTGTGTTCCTCGATGGCCATCACCATGCGCTCCTGGGATTCTGAAATGAAGACCTGCCAGCTTTCCAGGCCAGGCTCCTTCAGGGGGCAGTTTTCCAGCCAGACTTCCCCGCCCACCTCGCTCAGCATTTCCCCAGCAGCGCTGGAAAAACCACCGGCACCGCAATCGGTGATGAATTCGATCAGTCCAGCCTCACGCGCGGCGAGCACGAAGTCGCCCACCTTTTTCTCCTCGATCGGATTGCCGATCTGCACCGCCGTTTGATCCTCTTCATGAGAATCCGTCGTCAGTTCAGCGGAGGAAAAGGTCGCTCCTTTGAGTCCATCCTTGCCGGTTCTCCCCCCTGCAGCGATCAGCAAATGCCCAGGCTTCACTTCTTTAGCGATGTCCTTGATCGGGATGATCCCTGCCGTGCCGCAAAAGACCAGCGGATTGTAAATGAAGGTATCGTCAAATTGGATGGCCCCATTCACCGTCGGGATGCCCATGCGATTCCCATAATCACGAACCCCACGCACCACGCCGCGCATCACGCCCAGCGGATGGATCACGTCTTTGGCCTTCAGATCTTCCTGCTTGGTGTCTGGCGGCCCAAAGCAGAACACATCGATCGAGGCCACCGGCTTGGACCCCTTCCCTGCGCCTAAAATATCGCGGATCACGCCGCCCAGTCCTGTATTGGCTCCCGCGTAGGGCTCGATGGCACTCGGATGATTGTGCGTCTCCACCTTCAGGCAGACCGCCTTGTCCTCATCCAGTTTCACAAAGCCCGCGTTGTCCACAAAAGCGCTCAGTACAAAATCGGGCTTATCGCGCATGATCTGCTCGGTCACACTGCGGATGTAGGTTTTGAAAAGGCTGTCCACCACCTCTTCCTGACCATTCAGGGTGTGATGGATCTTCGCATTGAAGATACGATGCTTGCAGTGTTCCGACCAGGTTTGAGCGATCACTTCCAGCTCCACATCCGTCGGGTCACGGCCTTCATTTTGAAAGATCTCCTGCACCACCAGCATGTCCGCGCGGGACAGGGAGAGCTTCATCTTCTTGGAGAGATCGAGCAATTGATCAGCGATCAGGTCACGGACAGGAATGGTACGAAAGACGGCTTGGGACATGGTTTAACTCTTGTTCATGAAGAGTAACAGAAGGGCGTCAACTCAGAGCTTTCAGCAGACCGCTAGAAAATCAGATTTCGCCTGCTGTCGCCGTCATCCTCATTCAAGAAATCACCAGCTCCACGGGTTCAAATCGTCTTCCTCTTGAACTGCTTCACGGATGAAACGATCCAGTCGCAGCCTCATTCCTTCGCGCAGGGATGCCAAGCCATGCAGCCCATCAAAGGTTCGCTCCAACCGATTGGCATGAGAAGCCGAATCAACGAGACCTTCCACCTGCCATTGGGTCGCGTTAAAAAAACGCTCTGGCCTCTCAGCGTCCGAACCGAATTGGAAAACCCTGGAGATCCAATCCCGAAGCGGCTAGATCAAATCGCCGTGAAAATGGGTTAGGTTGCTTAAGGGTGAGGTCATGGTGGTCTTTTGAGAATTTTGAATCACCTAATTTCCACTTATTAAATAAGATTTATCGTTTAAAATGGTGTCAAAAAACACTTGTCATAGAAATGTGAATCTAATAATAATCCTAGATATGGGTGTCAAAATAAGCAAAAAGCTTGATTCCAATTCATATGACTTAGATCAAATGGAGGATTCTCAAGGAGCCTCTTGTGATGTGAGTCAAAAAATAAGCTTGTGGTCTCAGCTGATGAAAACAGCGCACTCTCCATGTTTTCCCAGTCGCAGTCCCCAGTGGCTACCGCATGGCAGAGATCTTTCTCCTCACGGCAGAGGGTGTCTGCCTCACGGCAATGGTTTGCTGCCACAAGGTACCCTGCCCCCACCGCGAGGTCAGTTCTGTTCACCACGTGGCAGCCAGGTCTTACCGCACGGTCCAATGTCCCCACCTCATGGCAGAACTTTGAAACCGCACGGCAGAATGTTTCCACCGCACGGAAAAAGGATTTCACCTCAGTCGCTCAGCCTGCGCGCATTGCTTATTAGGCACTGAAAACCAATCAAAAAGACAGAAGCCTCACAGCCGCCATGCGTGTTTTAAAATTCGACTCTGGAGAACGCTTTGACGATCCCAACGCCTATTGGGGCGATCCTTCCTATGTCCTCGAACCCGGAGATCCTGGCTACCAAGAGCCTCCCGCCGCAACCCTCCCCCCACCTAGCCAACCCAAACCTAAAAACAAAATGCCAAAATCAGACTACCTCAAAAGTCGGGACACCGACTTCGCCACTCAGCTTTCTACCTTTAAGCTGAATCTCGGTTCCTACGCCGCCCTACTGGGCATCAGCACCGCTCAAACCGCCGCGCTGGCTGCCGACAGTGACTACTTTGCCTACACCCTGGCCTGTCAGGACATCATCCTGAATCAGTCCAAGCAATGGACCGCCTGGAAAGATCTCATTCGCATGGGCGGCACCCCGCCAGCCTCAGGCTCACCCGCAGCCAGTCAGCTTCCTGAGCCGGTGCCTGCGGTAGCACCCGGCATCGAGGTCCGCTTCCGTGCCCTCGTGAAGCAGATCAAGGCCCACCCCGCCTACAATGAGGCCATCGGTTCGGCTCTGGGCATCGAAGGCCCAGCCAGCGCGGCGCCAGATCTGACAACCTTAAAACCTAAAATCAGCCTCGAGCTGACCGGCGGTCAGGTGCTTGTGCGCTGGGGTTGGCAGGGTCAAAGCGCCTTTCTCGACATGGTCGAGATCTGTGTGGACCGTGCCGATGGCCGGGGCTTCAGCCCCTTGGCTTTTGATACCACCCCCGATTATCTGGACACGACTCCCCTTCCCCCGACACTGGCCAAATGGACTTATAAAGTCATCTACCGCGTCGGCGATCAGCGCGTCGGCCAATGGAGTGACGAAGTCACCCTCACCGTCGGCAGTTAACCCTCAATCCAACCAGAGGCGGGCACTCACCACCCGCCTCTGGTTCAATGCATCATCCTCGATAGGCCATCGCACGAGTGAGCCTGAACTTACTTTCGGTGTGACCACACACCCAAGCCGACTGGCGGGAAGTTCGGGAGACAGCCTTGAAGTGGAAAGCTGAAATCTGCGTTTACATGGAATTTTCTTGGTAGTGCGCCAAATAAGGTTTCTCGGGATCTCGAAAAGAGATTCCCTTACACAGGTCGTCGATAGGTGGCGCACTCGTGCAAGCGGCGGAATACGATTGCTGTCAATCTCAATGACCCTAGAGCTGCGAAACCTCAAGGTCCGACCGTAAAAACGGCACGCGCACTGAAGGTTGGGGCACTGAGCAGACAGGTGATCTTGCCGTTAGCGTCTTGAGCCCCCACAATCAGACCCTTGGTGCCGCACTTGCTGGGCAACTTGATGTAACCAATCGGTATAAAGCTAAGCTGCCGCTGGTTCAGCGCTTCGGCGATTTTCTGAATCTGCTCTGAGTTGTGCTTGGCAAGCTCAAACCGGTCTCAAACTGCACTGCGATGATTTGTAAATGCAAATACTTGACGATGATTATGAGCAAGCCTCATTCTTCTTCGACTGGCACAGCTTTAGGTGCAACGATTTCTTTCAAATCAATCTGTTGCCGACCGTCAATAACGCCGCACTCTTTCACTATTTCCTCCCAGAGGTAGGAACGGTTGAGCATGGAAGCCAGAAATTTATCATGACGTGGGAGCTTGGCGGTCTTGGCCAAATTCTCGGGATGGGTAAGTCTGCTGAAGAGCACCCTCTTGGCCTTCGTGCGCGGGATCTTCTTCTCTCCGAATCCATGAGGAATGTTGGACGACCAGAAGTGGATCATCTCCTCACCGTTCTCGATGCTACATCCCAGATAAATCACGGAGTGGCCGGACTCCTTTGCACCAATCTCCATGTTCCACCAGATCTTCATGAAGTCGCCAGGAAGCGCGCGATCTAAGCTCGAAAAATTCATGCCCGCTTGCAAATCATGAAAAAACTTCGCCGTGCCTGGACCATTGGCGTTCCAGCGTCCCCAGAGTCCGTCGCCATCAGACTTTGCCGTTTCAGAATAACCTTTCCATGCCTCGGGAGTCAATGCAAGTTTCCTTTCCTCTGACAGAGTTTGCAGAGTCTTCAGCAGCACTAGGTAAGTCGCCCCAGAACAAAAGGAAGGAATGCACTTCTTGGGTGTTACGAGAAATTGATCAACCTTAGGGTCATAGGAGATCGCCTGAGCCAGTGCGTTGAGTGCTTTTCGTGAAACACTGTATCCGCCCGCCTTTGGAAACTCCGAGAGAGTGGACAGAATGATGCTATTAATTTCCGGAACGGGCTGAGCGGCAAGCTCAACATCTCGAACCTCGACAGCCTTCGGCACTGCCAAGTCAGGGGGAAGAAGCGGTGGTGCAACGGCATTTAAGCCGGGTTTGAGAGTGTCTGGCTCGGATTTAAAAGAAGGTGCATCGTTAGCTGAGTCCGAATTGGAATTGGCTGCAGTGCCCTTGTTTGTATTAACTTGCTTGGATTTGGTAGAAGGGCCACACTGGGAGTTGGCGGCTAGCAGGAAGCAAAACAAAATGCCGTGACTGAAGGAAATACGTGAGATCATAATGGTTTATCTTCTGACAACTTGCTCGTCAAAACTAATGATGCGGAGGCCTGCGCCTGTGGGCCGTAGAGTCATGGAGACTGAACATCCTCCACTGGTTGATGTGCCATAGTAATAACGATACGTGATAGATAGAGAGATTAAACCACTTTTCAGCCGATCGAAGTTTGCGTTCGTGATCTCGTATTTTCGACTGGGGTAGCGGTCAATCAGCTTCGTTCGATCGGCTCGGAGATAGGAGTGAGTCGCAGCACCTCCCTCCTTGTAACAGTATGTAACAGAGGTATCGAAATCCGACACCCAGTCGTCAGGATCATTGCTACTGTTGTTCCTGACCCATCCCATGACAAACTGGCGGACCATTTCATCACTCACGGTTACGCCATCCTGGGCTGGCTCGGGCATCGGCATGGATGTAATATCGGAGTTATCTCTGGGCGCATAGACGTTTTTCCGGACTTCCTCGTCGAACGAGGAAATCTTCCACAGGCCGGAGGCCTGGCTGAGCTGCATCGTCACAAACGAGTTACCACGCGTAATTTTGGTGCCCTGGTATTCGTAGTGGTAGCTAATGACCAAGATGGCCCGGCTGAAGTTGTCAAACCACTCCACAGCCGCCTTGCCAAGCTGGGAATACTGGCGCGAAGGATAGCGACGAGTGAGCTTGCCACGATCTTCATGTAAGAAAGAGTTGGGAGCGCCACCGATGCCCTCCCAATAGACATACTTGGGAGATTCAGTAAAATCGGAAACCCAATCTACCACCGAGTTGCTGGCTTGATTTTTAAACCAGCCGGAAATGAATTCACTCAGGCTAGACTCAGCCTCCCGCTGGCGATTATCAGGCTTCTGGTCCTTCACATGAACCACGGGCTTATGCCCCTCATCGCGCACGATGGCTATCTCTTCCTTCATTCGCTTAATTTCCTCCTTCATGCTCTCTAGGTCTTGCTTATCAATCTCCACCAGATTCGCGGGGCGAGCCGATGTGCCGCCTTCCGATGTGCCGCGTGAACGAAACACGATCGACTGTATGGCGCTAGCTGCACCAGTGTAGCTGACAAAGGGCATTTGACGCTTTCCAGTGCGCGTTTCGGTGGTCTGCGCGGCGGCCTCCACAAGGTCGCGCAGATTTCCTGTGCCGGTGGCGAGCTCGTCGGTGAGAAACTTGGTGAAGGGGCTGTTTTCATCTGACTCACTGAGGAAAGCCGCTGCCTTCCTCCCCGGACTCGCGGCAAAGGCCACGAGGGTCGCATCTGGGACGACGGCCTTACCCAGAGCGGCCTTCACGCGCTCGTCCAGATCGCCAAAATTCTTTGTCGCTCCTGCCAGCGCCGCAGTGGCTTTTGGGGCCCCACTTCGGCAGCAGTCCAAGATTACTGCACGAGCCGTCACTGTGGTGTTTTTCAGCGTGGTCAGCACGCTAGTGAGAGACACGGCACGTGTGTCTAGATAGTTGACATCTGGAATGATGGCGTCCACTGGCAAAAGAAAAGTGTCCTCGCTGGCGAAGCCGTCAGGCTGGCCGTCCATGCCATGACCGGAATAGAAAACGAGCGCCAGCTTCGCCCCCCGGGCACGGACTTTCAGCTCATTTAGCGCAATCTGGATGTCCTCGCGCGTCGCATCCGTCAGCAGCTTCACATCCGCACCACTAGGCAGAGCCTCCAGAGTCGCTTTCATGAGTTGTGCATCGTTTACAGGCGTGTCCAGTTGGTCCTCCACACGCTGGTAGGCATTGTTGCCAATGCAAAGGGCGACGATCTCCGCGGCCCGCAGCATGCTACCGATACAGAGAAGGAGGTAGATGATGATTGATCTCATAAGAGCGACAAAGAAATTTCTTAACTAGTTTAGTAGAGAGTCTTTGCCCGGTAATGCGGCTGGAAGGTGAGTCCGAGCTCAAAACGCTTTCCTCCTTCGCGGGTAAGGACGGCCAGAAAGTGGAGTTTGAGGACGTAGATCATGGGCTTTCTCGTTATATAAAGAATGGTTCCTTGGTTTCAAGCACCAGAACCCTCGAAGTGGTGAGCGGCAAGAGCTTGGCACAAAGATCCAGCGCGGGCAATAGATGGCGCACTCGTTCAAGGCTGGGGAACACAATTGCTATCAATCTCAATGACCCTAGGGATGACAATGCTCACGGTCCCACCGTAAAAACGGCCCGTGCACTGAAGGTTGGGGCACTGAGCAGACCTCTGGCTTTGCCGGTGGCGTCCTGAGTCTCCACGGTCAGGCCCTTGGTGCCACGTTTGCTGGCGGTGCGCAGATCGGTCTCGGCGAAGCTTTTGAAGACCTCGCCTTGGGCAAAGCTAAGATTTTCTGTGTCGGTGAATTGCACCGGACTGGCCACGGCCAGAATGATCTCAGTGCCGAAGGGTTCCTTCATGCGGAAGCGGAACTCTCCGGCCCCCAGTTGGCTGTCCATCTGACTGCCAATCTCCACGGCCTCACCGCCTTTGATGAAGTTGTTCGTGCGGGCGCTATTGGGGAAAATCTGGGTCAACACTTTTTCGGCGCTAAGGTGATAGAGGCGCAGGTAGATGCCTTCCGTGCTCTTTACCTTCACGGTCAGTAGCTCGCCCTTCTTGTAGTGGGCCTTGTTGGTGGCGATTGTCAGCCTGCCGCCTTCAGTCAGAGTCACCTTGCCTTCGCTGCCGCCTGCCTTGGCGGCGCCGCTGGTGAACTCGGTGTAGGCGATTGGCTGGTAGGTGAGCTGCTCCTGGTTCAGGGCGTGGGCGATGACCTGAAACTGGTCCAGCCATCCAGCACGCGGAAAGGGCATGCCGGACTCGAACTGAACGGCGATGCTTTCCAGATCGGCATTCCGACTGTCTTTGAGGCGGTCCAGGAAACGGGCGTCTTCCTCGCCGAATTCAGCGGCCAGTGTCTCCAGCTTCACATCCGCCTTAAAACGATTGTAAAGGCGGCTGACGGGATCAATCGGCTGCGAGTAGCCGGGCATGGCGGCGGCTAGGGCTTTTTTGAAGCGGTCCTCGTCCACTTTCACCACACTATGCAGCTTCTCCTGGCTGACATAGAGGTCCTTTACGTTGTTGGCCTCGGCGCGGTCCAGACCAGCTTTGAGAGCAATTTCGCCTACTTCGTCGCGGAACTGCTCGATAGGTTTGTCGAGGGTGTATTTCATGCCCTGGTCATGACAGGCCATGCAGGATATACCGTTGATGATGGCACCGTCCCGGCGTTTGCGATCCTGCACGATTTCCGTGGGGGCACGGTCCAGCTTCACGCCTGCTGCTGTGCTCAGATAGTAGGCTTGCAGGCCGTTGCGCAGGTTCCAGATGATCTCGCCACCATCGTGGGCGAATTCACGATCCGCGTTCGGTGTGAGTCCTGCACCTACGGGTCCCAGCGGACTTCGGAAGAGATCATGCTGACCATTGCGGACGAGCGGGGTGAAGTCATAGCTCTTCCAGTAAGCGCCGGGGTAGCGGCCCAGTTCATGGCGCTCAATCATTCGGTTGCCCTGGCTCACACCGCTTTCACGGAAACCGGCGCGGATGGCACGACGATTTTGCAGGTTGTGGATCACATCCACGCCTAGTTCTTTTTCCAGATCACGGTCATTATCCGGCAGTCGCAGCAGTTGGTTGTAAAGCGGCGGCTGACTGGCGGCAAAGGCGAACCAATCCGCCCGCACCCAGGCCGACTGACTATGCGTGGCCTCGGTGATGTCGCGTTCGCTTTTCCCGTCCACCCCACGCAGTGCATAAGGGTAGCCGGCAACCACATATTTCTCCCATTCCTCCTGCGTCCATCCGTAATCGCGAAGATCGAAACGGAAGATCGTCTTTCCCGCATCCACCGCCACTGGCACGGTGATTTGGCCCTCATGGCTAAGGCTGTTGAGCAACTTGCCCAGTGCGGCGCGGTAGGTGTCCATCTGCGCTTCGTCTTCTACCGGCTTGCCGCTGGCATCGCGCAGGTTAGCTAGATTCGTCAGCGTCAGGTAACGCACAAAGGGCTGAGTGGACTCCGCCTGTTTTTCCAAATCTTCAGCGATAAGGCGGATCTCCTTCCGCAAAGGGACAAAGGTTCTTGGTTCTTGGTTCTTCGTTTTTGGTTCGGTGTTCGCCGTGGGTGCTAGTGCGCTATCTTCCTTGGGTTTTGGCTCCTCTTTGGCCGTGGCAGCTGGGGCGGGTTTTGCCTCACCCTTTGCCCAGCCTTTAAGCAACGCGATCTCCTCCGCTGTAAGAGGCGGCAGGTAGCTAGGATCACCGGGCTTACCCTTGCTCTTCGGCATGCGTCCCTTCGTCTCATCCGCGCGCTCGACGCGATCCATGATGCTTTTCACATCATCCTCACTCCCTAGCAGGGAGGTTAGGTTGATCCCGGCAGTGAGCGTGGGTGTTTCATCGCCGTCGCTATGGCAGTCGGAGCATTTTTGGTCAAAGAGCTTGAGCACAGCGGCGTTGTCTGCGGCGTGGAGGGCGCTGGAGGCGATGAGAAGAGGTAGGAGCAGTATTTTCATGGTATTCAGGTGAGCCAATCGTTTGCTGTCGAGTTTCGATTGTGATCTTTCGCAAAAAATCCCGCCCCAGTGCGGGTTAAGGGTTGGATAGAACTAGGGCAGGGCGGAAGCCCAGGATGCTGAACCTGTCGCCCGAGCCTAATATTAAGCGGGAGTCGGAACGACAAGAGCCAGCATCACTGCCCCACGAGCCGCCGCGGCTCACATGGGTGTCGGTTCCCGTCAACGTCGAACTCCCATCCAATGTATGTGCACACCACTCCAACACATTCCCATGCATGTCATGCAATCCCCATACGTTTGATGTATATCTGCCCACTGCACAGGTTTTATGGACATACGGCCCTTTAGTACTCGTGCCATACGGGTTAGTACCATCACAATTGGCCAGAGTGCCATTGAGCATACTGCCAAAGTGAAACGGGCTCTCAGTCCCCGCCCGGCAGGCATACTCCCACTGCGCCTCGGTGGGCAGCGCCCACTTCCATCCCGCTGGCAGATGCGTCGCCGCTGCCGCCTTGGTGATGAAACTCTGCGCGTCCTCCCAACTGATCATTTCCACCGGCAGGTCATCCCCTTTGAATTCGCTGGGATTGCTGCCCATGAGGGCTTTCCACTGCGCCTGAGTGACCTCCGTCTGCGCCATCCAGAAGCCATTGCTGATTTGCACCTGCACCTGGTCTTCATCGTCTTGACGACCCACTTCGCTCTTCGGGCTGCCCATCATAAAGCTGCCGGGCGGGCAGAAAGAGAACTGCATGAACACGCCTCCAGGCAGCTCAACCTGGATGGCCTTTTCCACCGCGCCTTGGTCCAGGATGCCACCACTGGTGGTAACTGACGGAGATGGTGGCGTGACTGACGGGGCAGTCATTTTAGCCGCCAGCTCCCGCGCCCGGCGCTCGATCTCTGCCTCGGTCATTGCGGGCGTAGCCTGCGGGGTAGTGAGCTTCACTAGGCTGGAAGCTGGGATTGCAAAGTCGGTGATCAGAGAGGCATCTCCACGAAGCTCCACATGCGGCACCTGACGCATTTCCGTGCGCTGCTTGGTGATGCGGCTGGCGGCGTTGACGATTGAAAAGAGGTCCCCGCCCTGGGTGCTCATCTGCTCCGAGATGAAGCGGGTAAAGGGGCTGTTCGTGTCCGACTCGGTCAAAAAGGCGGCAGCTTTTCGCCCTGGGCTGGCGGCGAAGGCGATAAGAGTGCCCTGTGGCAGAATGGCCCCACCCAGAGCCTTTTTCACGCTTTCATCCAGCGCGGAAAGGTTTTTTCCAGCGCGGGCCAGGGACTTCGTAGCACCTGGTGCGCCGCTGCGGCAACAATCTAGGATCACGCCACGCGCGGCACCACGTGTGCCCTCCAGAGCATCCAGCACGGTTTTTAAAGGCACGGCCTTATCTGGGAGATCATCTGCGGAGTCGATGACGGCATCCACTGGCAGGAGGAAGGTTTCGGCGCGATCATAACCCGTGGGCGTGTCTTCAATACCATGCCCTGAATAAAAGATGAGAGCCAGTTTAGCCCCTTCAGCACGCGCCTTGAACTGTCGCAGTGCTAGGGTGATCTGACTGCGCTTTGCGTCCTCCAACAAGACGATATCCGCTGCCTGCACACCTGGAACGGCACGGAGGGTCTGATGCATCAGGCGAGCGTCATTGACGGGTGTGTCCAGCACATCCTCAGGGGTGACATAGGCATTATTGCCGATGCACAGGGCCACGATGTCCGCCGCAGCGAGCTGTCCTGCAAAACACAAGGAACAGGCGGAAAGTATCAGAAAGAAACGTTTCATGAGTGTAAAAAAAGCAGCGCTACTTCATGCGCACGATGAGCACACGTCGATCGAGTTGGCGCTGGGAGTCTGGGGCGGTCTCCGAAAATTGGGCGCAGGTCTCGCCAAGGCCGAGTGGAGTAAGTGCGGAACTGGGAACTCCTTTGGCAGTGAGCACACCCAAGATGCTAGCGGCGCGCTGCCCACTGAGGGTTTGATTGGCCTCGGTATCTCCCTCGGCGCTAGTGTGACCTTGAAGAATGAATCGAGCGTTTTCCTTCTGGATGAGATCGCTGAGGATGCCGGCCATCTGATCGGCATTTGTGCGGGAGGTCGCATCAAGTAGGGTGTCTGAGTTGACAATAAAAAGGATAGGCAAGGAGACAAACGGATGCTCCTCAGTCGAACCATCCTCGCGATGGATAATTTCCACCTCAACAGTGGCGGGCGCACCTGTCTCGACAGCCAATCCTTTACCCGCACGGCGCTCGTAGCTGCGTTTGACGATTGGAGAGGTGCTTTTCACTGGATTACGAGGCGGCTTCGCAGAGAGTGCGGCACGGGCGGCTTCCACATCCAGCGGCTGGGCCTGCTGGGCCATGACGGGTAGGCTGAACAGGCCGACAAAAGCAAGGATGAGCCGAGTGAGTTTCATGCGGCAGGAGAGTGGGTGGTTCAAAAAAATATTCAAGGTGCAAATGCTCAAAGCGGGAGCGGTCCTGAATAGAACCGTTCCCGCTGGATCGCCGATCAAGAACGGATTTCTTTGGTGTAGGTGCGGTGGGATCCGTCGGTGTAGTAGTCGGCATAGGTGACATAGGTCACCTCGTAGCTGGCGCGTTTGCCGCACTTGTCCGTATACCAGCGGCACTCCGTGCGGGTGGCGAGCTTCTTCGTGTAGGCGTAGGCGGGTTTGGCGGAGGCCTTTGGCGGGCAATAGGCCGGAGCTGGGGATGGGCAGGTGCCAGCGTGAGCGGCGGGCGTGACGGCGGCCAAGGTGAGGAGGGCGAGCAGTGTTTTCATGGCGATGTATTTTGGAGGATTGTTCTGTGTTTGGGGTTCACGCATCAGCGTGTTCACAGAGGCCCATCGTCAGGGACTGAAGTTTGATTGTGAGAATGTGAATTTTTTTCAGCATCGGGTGCTCCAGGCCTGTCGCAACCCCTCGGTGTTGGCTTCCTGGCTGAACTGATACCACGCGAAAATGGACGCCGCGAGCTGCCGTAAATCCCCTTCCTCACGAAGCTTTTGCCATCGTGCCTCAAAACGCCGTTTGGTGGCGTCAAGCATGCCCGTGGATGCCAACATCCCGGTAGTGAACTACTTGGACACCTGAGGTCAGGCTAAGCCAGAGATTATGATTAACTAACTTTCAAACACAAAACCCAATTCTAAGCGGTGAGCCAGAATTCTCTATTGCTAGACCAGCTATCTCTCAGCATAGGATCCCTGTCTGTAGCTTAAACGATGTTGGTGAATGTCTGCGTTGTTATTCCCGAATCTTTCTATCTTACAGCAACCAATCATTTTAAATTAATATGAATCCATCGATTCATGCTTTTCGATCAAAGATTTGTGGTTTGCACGGCCACATGTAAAGCATTAGCTGGCCCTTTGCGATTTTGAAAACCGTACCTTGATGGAGACTAGTTCTCCACTTGCCGTTTCCAATGTATTCATAAGTGAAAGAAACTGGTTTCTCATCTTTATTCCATGAATGGAGTCCCGTGCCATTGTTTCGGAAGAGTAGAGTCGTCGAGTAAGTGGAGTATTTGCTATTCCACAAACCAACGATCGCTTTAGGCGATGGGTTGGTCTCCACATAAGGTTCGAGCAAGACTGCACGAGGGTCACCAGCACAGCCCGAGATGCAACAAGCCGTTATGGCGAAAATAAATAATTGGGTAAGTAATCGAAACTGTTTCATAAATTTCTAAAGTGATTAGCTAACGGTCAAACCAACTTTTCAGTGACTGAAAGTGATGGTATCTTAGTTTTTAAGACGCTTATAAAGGTATGAAAGGCCAGTACTATTATCGGTAATAATTAAATGTTGCTCTGCCAACGATGCCTTTTTGGCCGACCATTTTTTATTGAACGAATCAATATAGAAAAGCTCCCACACGCCGCCACCTTGATAGTAATATTCGTAATTATGTACTTGATCATGATCAGTCCAAGGATCCAGAAAATCGTTATAATTCCCAATCTTACCGCAATGAAAGTAAGCAGTTCCATCTTTCTTGTATAAGCAAGTCGTTGTATAGGTGCCGGGATTGGTGGCATTATCTCGATGCCACATTCCAACGATCCCATCGGATGGTGGATTTTTGTTGATCTTAGCCTTTAATATTTCGGCACCAGGATCTGACATTGCTGTGACACAACTAGAAACTGCAATAAGTGCACATGTTCCTAGCATGAAACGAAAAATGAGAAGATAAGAAAAATTATTTTTGAAAGTTGATCTGGTTTGATGATTCATAAGTATGGTGTTGGATCGTTGGAGTGAGGATTTTCAAGTTACTAGGGACTCTTCAGGCAAGTTCAGTTCGCCAATTCTTTCGCACGGCGTAAAAACTCATCGGGCGACATTTCGAATTGCTTTTCTGGAGAGGTCGTTGGCTTTGATGAGGTGCGCTCAGACTTCGTTTTCGTATCTCTCTTTGGTGCAGGAGCTTGAACAAGAGAACGCTTAACTTCAGGTTCGATCTCAGCGGATAAACCGACAAGATTCATTGAGAAAAGGGTGTCTGGACTCAATCGCCCCGTAACAGCCAAGCTCTTTTTATGCTGCCACTCAATGATAGCCTGCTGCGTTCCACGTCCAGGAAGGCCATCTGCAGAACCTTTATAATGGCCGGCCTGCAGAAGAATATTCTGTGCGCGACGCAGGATACGACTTTGACTGTAACTGTTGAAACTAACGTAGGCACTATCGGCAAAAAGACCTTTTAAATCAAAATAGCCGATCTCTGGCAGATCCTCCATTTTTAGTGAAGTTGGGGGTGACTCAATCACCATAGCTGTATTGGCAGCTCGCTTGCGAAGTTCGTCCAATTCTGCCTTCATGCGGGCGACTTCGGAGGCATCCATCGCAGAAGCGTCGGCTAGGGGAGACCCCGATGGTCCTATGGTGCCAGCAGGTGCCGGCGTGGATCCGGTAGCTGCGGTGACAGCCCCCAGAGAAAAGCTGTCGGTCAAGCTGTGGTTCGTCCAAGAGACTTGATCGGCCCCAAGCTTGCCCTTCACATCACGGAAAAAGAAATCGATGTCCTTGTTCGCACTGTTGGGAATGGCATCAAGCATAGCTGCGGTGAAGGGGCTGTTGCGTTGGCCGTTTCCATCGCTGGCGGTAGTGCCGGGACTGGTTGCGAAGGCGAGGTAGAAACCCGGACCGTATCCAGTGATCTCTCCAACCGATTTGGTCTTCACACTCTTGCCAATGCCGGACAGCGCGGCCTCTAGCTGCGCGGAGAAAGGATTGTCCCGGCAGCAGTCCAGGATAACCACCTTGGTCTTGGCCCCGGCCTCCTCTAGGCCGACCATGATGCTGTCCCGTAGCAGCACGCCGCGATTCTTAAGCATGGACATGCCGGTGAGCTTTGGCGTGTCGGTAGGCAGGATGTAGTTGTCCTCCCCCACCTGCACGCCGTGGCCAGAGTAGAAAAACACGGCGGCTTCTGCCCCTTTGGATTCCGCCGTGAACTTCTCCGTGGCTGTGGTGATGGCTTCACGGCTGGCATCCGTGAGCGCCTGCCCTGTAATGATGACATAACCCAAGGCCTTGAGCGCAGCGGCGACGTCGGTGGCATCTGCCACCGGGCTGGTAAGCTGCATCCGGTCCGGTAGTTCGCTGTAGCGGTTGTTGCCAATGACCAGCGCGACGCGCTGGGCGGCCATCAGCGGCACTGAAGAGTAGCTAATCGCAAGGATGAAGGCGAGGAGGCGGCCCGAGGGCCAAGCGGAGGGCTTGGATGGAGAGATGGATTTCATCTATCTGCTTTTGGTGGGAGCGTTGAAACGAGCGGTTCAAAGTTTGCGGAAAATCTGCACCCGGCGGTTTTGGCTGCGCGCGGCTTCATCAGTGTTGGCGACGACGGGCTCGCTGGCGCCGAAGCCGATGACTTGGAGCCTTGCCGCAGGCACACCGAGGCGGGTGAGAGCAGCCTGCACGGCAAGCGCACGATTTTGGGAGAGCGTGAGATTGTGCTGGTCACCGCCGAGATCGCAGGTGTGGCCCTCGATGAGGAAGTGCTCGGTGCCCGCCGCCGTCATGCCTTTGGCGATCTCGGCGAGCTGGGCAAAAGTGATGGCGCTGGTGAATTCAGCACTGTCTTTGTGAAACTGAATGTTCACGAAGTTGCAGGCCGTATCGGCATCCACCTTCACCTCGACTGGCTGGGCGGCGGTGCCATTGACCTCCACCACAAGGCCCTTGCGCAGCTTTTCCACCGGCGCGGCCAGCGATTTAGTGCGCTTCCATTTCTTCGCCAGATCCACAGCAGGCACGACGGTGGGTTCCACGGCCAAAAGGCTGCTAACGCAAATGAATAGAATAGAGCATAGCCTAGTCATAAAAATCAATTGAGCTAAAAAGTCTAACAAGACATGGCAGTCAAGATTTAAGTTACTCCAGTTTCTTGATTGTCAGGTCCGTCGTTGGCATAACTTTAGCAACTCAGTCGCGGTAGGTCTTGGTGAAGGTGCTACTCCGGCCATTGCTATAAAAGCTGCGGTAGGTGACCACCCGCATTTCGTAGGCGTATCGGCGGCCACAGTGGTCCGTGGCCCAGTGGCATTCCGTGCGGCTGTGCAACACGCAGGTGTGGGTGATGTAGGGACGGCAGTAGTCTGCCTTGGCAGACGGAGTGGCGGTGACGGTAATAAGGGCGAGGGAGAGAATGGCGATGGTTTTCATGGCGATGTTTTTTGGATGCTTGTTTCTGTGTTTGGGTTTCACGCATCAGCGTGTTCACAGAGGCCTATCGCCAGGGGCCGAAGTTTGATTGTGGGAATGTGAAAAACTCTTCCTCCCAGAATGCGGACTGCAATTTCTCGTGCGTTAACGCCGCCAAATTTGCTATTCAGAGCAACGACTGATTAAAGCCAATAAGCTGCTTAATTCTTTAATCCCAACTGATTCAAAGTCTCATCGCTCAACTCTCCAGACGCCTCCAATCCTTGGGATTTTTGATAATTAATTAGAGCTTGCCGAGTGCCTTTACCCATCACGCCGTCTATTTCGCCATCGTAGAATCCTGTAAAAGACAGAACGCGCTGAACTTTAAACAAAAGGCTTTCTTGATCTGCTACTGCTATAGAATTATTGCCTGATTTGTTTAAATTATGACCTGCTGCGACTGTTGCGAGTTTGAAATTTTGAATAGCATCAGCTATTGCGATAGAAAGCGCTTCATCAAAAGTAGGCGAATGAATTAGCTTAGATTCATTTTGATTCGATAGATAACCACCTCTGAAAATGAAGGCAGGGCAGTTGAGACCAGTTAAAACCGGATGTCGAGACCGACGTAAACCCAAGTCAACGAATTTAAACCGTGAAATTACCATGGCATGAACTGCAGTTGCAAAGCCCACGTTACAAGCATCCCACTTGTTACCTGCACATTTCATATCTTCAACCGCCTCATCATAGTCCGATGTAGCACCAAGAGGAGTTAGAGCTAGAGATTCGATCCCACTTTTTGTGCTATCGCCAGACTCCTGATAAGTCAGTCTGATATACACCGCAGGTGTTAATGAATTCGCGATTTGGATTCGCTTGGCTAAAGAAACATCTTCACCCTCGTGCCGCGTCAAAACTGCGTCAAAACCTCGCGCGCTTAATTGTCCTTTGATGGCAAGGGCCAGTTTCAAAGTAAGCTCATCATAACTTGCAGGTTCTCCATCTCCTCCGCCTGCAGGATCAATGATGACTCGTTTGAAGTCGGCACTTGGGTGAATGTAACTAGGGCGCAACACAGGATCAACCAACTTAGCCAAGTCCAATCTTGAAAGATAAGCCATTTTTTTCTTCTCAAGAATGGGCAAAGAAGTCGAAAAATTGATATTATTGATAACTATATCTTTTGTGCCTGCAGTTAGGTCAATAAAGACGTTGTTAGAAGCTAATCTGTGAACTTTGCCACCAACACCCATACCCCTAAATCTATAGAATTTAAAAAGATCAAGCAAAGGAACATAGTCATAACCATTTATTAATTCGGCTTTCCATCCGTTGAAATTGCCTTCCTCAATGTCTTGCCAAGTCATTTCAGGTTTGGTCCGATCATAACTGGAGGTCGAAGCATCTTCAACCTTCGATGCATTTTGAGTCATGCCAGCCGCTAACTCACTCGCCCCGTAATCGGTCTTAATTTGATCCATTGCTGGAGTTGCAATGTTAAGCGCCGCTGGGCTACTGCGGAAGGTAATTTGGCGAATGGCGCTAGCAGCACCGCTGTAGATGACATAGGGCACCTGGCGCTTGCCAGTGCGGGTCTCGGTGATCTCGGCGGCAGCCTCCACGAGGTCGCGCAGATTCCCCGAACCAGTGGCGAGCTGTTCAGTAAGAAATTTGGTGAAGGGGCTGTTTTCATCGGACTCACTGAGGAAAGCTGCAGCCTTCCTCCCAGGACTGGCGGCAAAGGCGATAAGTGTGGCGTCTGGGACCACGGCCTTGCCCAAGGCGGCCTTCACACGCTCGTCGATGTCGCCAAAATTCTTGGTGCTGGCTGCTAGTGCGGCGGTGGCCTTCGGTGCGCCGCTGCGGCAGCAGTCCAGAAAAACGGCACGCGCGGTAACCGGCGTATTTTTCAAGGCGGTCAGGACGCTGCTAAGAGAAATGGCACGGGTGTCCAGGTAGTTCACATCCGGGATGCTGGCATCCACGGGCAGCAAAAAGGTATCCTCACTCACATAACCGTCGGGCTGACCATCCATCCCATGACCTGAGTAAAAGACTAGCGCCAGCTTGGCCCCCTGGGCGCGGACTTTCAGTGCATTCAGAGCGATCTGGATGTCCTCTTTGGTAGCATCAATGAGCAGCTTCACATCCGCTCCACCTGGCAGTGCTTCCAGGGTGCGCTTCATGAGATGAGCGTCATTCACCGGGGTATCTAATTTATCTTCTTCACGCTGGTATTCATTATTCCCAATGACCAAGGCCACAATATCAGCCGCCATGATCTGGCCTGTAGAACACACTAGGTAAAGGAAAAAAAGACGAAGGAAAAACTTCACAATTAAGGTGCGGTTTTGACTTTAAAGGGAATAGGAACTCCGGCCATGCGCCCGGTATCTGCAAGACAGACGAGAACGCGGTAATCTGTGCCGGGCTGGAGGGTTGGAGTTGCTACTCCCTTTCCAGGCTTGAAGGAAATAAAATCGACAGGAGAGGTGACACGCTCAGCTTTAAACAAAGTGGGAGCAGCGACGGCGTCGCGGAAATCACCCTCTTTTGGGAGAATCCAAACATCGTATTTCTGCCCAGGTTCGTCCTTACTGGTCCAAGCGATGGTCGGGCGGGTATCGGTGATCTCGTCGCCAGGAGAGGTGACGACGACGCGTGCGGTCGGCGTCGTGGTTGGAATGAGCAGCAAGGTGACTGCGGCCAATAGTGCAAGTACGGCAGCCAAGCGCATAAAGCCGGAATGCCTTACGACGAAGGATGAACGAAGTGTTCGCTGGTGGGCCTGAAGGGCTCTAATCCGTACCTCCTCCAGATCAAACAGGATACGATCCGGCACTTTCATGTCGCCAGTGAGCGGGCGCTCCTCAAAGGCACGAATCAGGTCGGCGTTTTCACGAAATGGGTCAGGCTCAGTCATGACAGATCTCCCTCCAGTCGGGTAAGTCGCTCCCGCAGGGTGCGAAGGCCTTTGGCAAAATAGGTAAGCAAGGTATTGCGGTTGATACCTCTGCGCTGAGCGATTTCATCGGTGCTCCAACCTTCGATAAAGCGATCGCGAAAGACCTGAGGCACCGGTGGGTCTGGCTGGAGGCAGTCCACCTCGGGCAGCAGCTCGTCCAAACGGAAGCGCTGATCAGGCGCAAAGTCCTGTGGTGCTTCTGGCAGCTCTTCCACAGCATCCTCTCGGCTCCTCTCACGTGAGCGGAAGAAGTCGGTGATGCGTTGGCGGACGATGTGGCGGGTCATGCTCAGGCAATCGTCCCAGGTGCTGATTTGATTGAAGCTTTCGCCTTTTTTCTCCACCAGCCCCCTGATGAGCTGCTGGATGGCGGTGCTGACGAGGTCCTGCCGATCCTGCTCAAAGCGCTCCCCTGCCAGTCGCAATTTAGCGATCATCATGCCTGCCTCCCACAGAAGCGGATAGGCGGACGACCATGCATGGCTGTCCCCTTGATTCAGGGCATGAATGTGAATGCTCATTCGGGATGGTAAAATGATTTACATGCCTAACATCCAGCGTGCCAACCCGCAAACATCGATTTTTAGGTTTCTACGTATGGCAGACGCAAGCGTGTCTCAAGCACAAAACCCAATCCTCCTCCGCCTCTTGGCCTTTTCCTCCGAGTACACTGCCTTTGTAATCTCTCGCTCCAAGAAGGCCTGCGTGATCTGCCACGGCTCGGGGCTCGGGTCTTTGCTGCCCGCCTGAATCGCGTTCATGCTCACTCCTTCTCTTGATGCACGATCAGCCAAATGAACTTTGACTCAGCGCGTGGATACGGTTCATTGAGTGCATGAAATTGGGGTTGCGCATCGCCGCCGTGCTGGCCATTGCGAAGTAGCCTGCAACGGTGAAAGATTAGGCAGTGAAAGCGCGAGCCTTTGTCGAAGAATGCCTGCGTCACCTGATGCAGGGGCTCGCTCCGGCAATTAAAAAAATATCACTCACCCCAATCCCTCGTTTATGAACATCCCCAGCCGTCGCCACTTTCTTGGCAGTCTCACCGCCGCCTCCGGTTTGCTGGCGGCCCGATCACTATCGGCAGCCGATGGCAGTGCTCCCCAGGGTTTTCTCGAAGCCGCCCGCGACCTGCCCGTCCATACAGATGCCGATGTCATCGTCTGCGGTGCGGGGCCTGCGGGAGTGACCGCTGCGATTACCGCTGCACGCGCCGGGGCGAAGGTGCGGCTGTTTGAGGTGCATGGAGCACTTGGTGGTGTGTGGACCTCCTCGCTGCTCGGCTACTTGCTCGATTTTGATAAACCGGGCTTCAACGTGGAACTCGTGCGCCGCCTACGGGAGCGCGATGCCATCAATGGCGGCGGCATGAATGGTCTCAGCTATCAGCCAGAAGAGATGAAACTGCTGCTGGAGGAACTTTGCAGCGCTGCGGGTGTCAAAGTGCAGCTCCACACCCGCGTCGCCGCCGCCTATCGCGAGGGGCGCTCGCTCACCACCATTGTCACTGAGTCGAAAAGTGGTCGTCAGGCATGGAAGGCGCCGGTTTTCATCGATACCACGGGCGATGGCGACCTCGGGGCGCAGGCGGGTTGTGAGTTCGAAATCGGCCGTGAAAAAGCCTGTCCCTGCCAGCCCATGACGATGTATGCCCTGCTCGTGGTGAAAGATGTGGCGCGGATCGCCGACTGCCTGCACGGCACCGGCGATGGCGGTCGCCATGTTGGCCCGAAGGCCTTTCAAGAGACGCTGAAGCGAGCGGGCGTCACGCCGAGCTACGGCCACGCCTGCTTGTTCCCCATTCAGGGAAATCTTGTGCTGCTGATGGCGAACCACGAATACGGCATCAACGCCACCGATGCCGCGCAAGTCACCGAGGCAACTCTCCGCGCCCGAGGCGAGATTCATCAAATCGTGCGCGGCCTGCGCAAGCTCGGCGGCCCTTGGGACGGCGTGCAAGTCGCCGCCACGCCTGAACAAATCGGCGTCCGCGATGGTCGTCGTATCAAGGGGCGCTACGTCATGACCAGTGAAGACCTTGTCCAAGGCTCTGTTCAGCCCGATGCCGTCGTCCGCGCCACCTTCCCCGTGGACATCCATGCCCTCAGTGCCGAGGACAACAAAAAGGCCGCCTACCACAATGCCGGTGTGAAGACGAAACCCTACGACATCCCGCTTCGCGCACTCATCGCTCGCGATGTGGACGGACTCATGATGGCCGGCCGCTGCATCAGCGGTGACTTCATCGCTCACGCCAGTTATCGCGTCACAGGAAACGCCACCGCCATGGGCGAAGCCGCCGGAGCCACCGCCGCTGTCGCCGCGAAAAACAAGACCGCGCCCCATGATGTGCCCTGGAGCGAGGTTCAGTCCGTGATCGCCAAGGTGCGTGAGCAAGCCTGATTCCTCGACACAACACTGCCATGAACCATTGCATTCTATTCAGCACGCTGCTGCTTTCTTCCCATGCCTTCCTGAACGCCCAGGAGAACTCCCCAACCAACGACACTAGCACCTCGCCGACGCCCGCGTGGGAGCCGATCCGCCGCGTGCCGATGAGCGGTGGCTTGCGGGCCTTTTGGAATGTGGCGGGCGGTGACAACGCAACCAACTATCGCGAGGCCGCTGCGCATGGATTCGAGATGGTGGACCTTTTGAGCACCTACTCCGACTACCCCGGCAGGCAGAAGGAGAACATTCGAAAGACGCTCGATACCAACAAAACCAATCCCTGGCAGAAGCCCGATTTCTTCGAGCGCATCGTCAAACGCAACATCGAGAAGCGCGGCAACCAGAACGCCATTTTTGTCCACGACATCGAGTTCAGTTTCGAGGAGGACATCGACCAAGTGTGGGCAGATCCCGTGATCCGCGCCGCATCAAAGGCCACGACTCGCGAGGAGTTCGCCGATGCCTACATGCGCGAGTGGGCCACTTGGTTCACACTGCCCTGCCAGTGGGCGAAGGAACGCTTTCCCGGCACTCCCATTGGCATCTACGGCCCGCAGCCGTTTCGTCGCGATTACTTCGGCATCTCCGGCAAATCGGCGCAGCAAATCGATGGCACACATCACAGCGATGCAGAGCTGTGGCAGCACATCGATCCATTCGTCGATTACTACATTGCCAGCATCTACGTCTTCTACGACAAGCCTGACTCCATCTATTACATGGCGGCCAATGTGGAGGAAAACATCGAGCGCACCCGCCGTTACGGCAGCAAACCTCTCTACGCCTACGAGTGGCTGCGTTATCATAGTTCTAACAAAAAACTCGCTGGCCAAGAAGTTGCCCCATGGCTCGCCGAAGCCATGGCCGTGCTGCCTTATTTCTGCGGCGCACGCGGACTCGCGCTCTGGGGCTCGGAGCCGAAGCGTCAGGGGCAATACTACCACACGCTTCCCGTCTTCATGACCAGCCTCGGCCGCATCTCTGACCTCTCCTCCAAGATCGCTGCCGCCGAACTCATGGCCGACGAACCCGCGCACGTCCTCTGGAAAGCCAAGCGCCCCCTCATCCGCCGAATGCGCGTCAGCGCCGATGAATGGATCATCCTCGCCGTGAACCCCTGGCAAGCCGAAGACGCGACTTCCACCGTTGAGGTGCCCTTGGAGAAGAGCCGCATCACCGTTGAGCTGCGCGGACGCCATAGCGAAATGTTTCACTGCGAAGGCTCGAACGTGAAACGGATGTGATGGCGGTGATGCCCATCCATCAAGCGAATCCCTTTGTGAGGCGCTCATCAAAGGCACACCCATGCCTGGTGTTCCTGTAGCTGAATGTCATGCCAGGAGCCGACTGGATACCCTAATTACACCGGGTGCGGTGACGCAGAGTTTTGGCTATGACAGTGACGAGCGCCTGAGCACATGGACGGATGTGTTTGGCAGCGGTGGCAACGACATGGTAAAGGATCAATAAGGAGTTTCGTAGCAAGCTCGGTTGCTTCATTCACTGCTGTAGAGGGTTTATTTTAACCGCTAATAGACACTTATTGACGCTAATTTCAGGGCTGAAAACAGAATATCCCGAGGGCTTTTATCAGCGTTTTTTAGCGTCCATTAGCGGTTAAGAAATCTGATTGGCAGGTCACGATCAGCCAGTTTGATTACACCTGGAATAGCCGTCAGGAAATGGCCACTTGGTTGCTCGGTTGCTTCATTCACTGCTGTAGAGGGGTTATTTTAACCGCTAATAGACGCTTATTGACGCTAATTTCAGAGCTGAAAACAGAATTTCCCGAGGGCTTTTATCAGCGTTTTTTAGCGTCCATTAGCGGTTAAGAAATCTGATTAGCAGGTCACGATCAGCCAGTTTGATTACACCTGGAACAGCCGTCAGGAAATTGCCACTTGGTTGCGGAAGCTGGGCAGCACGGCGGACCATGAGACGAAGCACGATCTCGGTCATGATGCCGCGCATCAACTGGTCAGCGCCGCCTTAAAACAAACCAGTGACAGCGCCGTGGTGAAAGATGAGCGTTGGGGTAACGATTCGATTGGCAATCGGACGAGCGAGCATGATCTTAGCACCGGAGTGACCACGGACTACAGCCATAACACCACGAACCAGCTCGTGACCTAGAAGACCGACAGCAGCGGCCAAAAGCCCTGGGTAAAGGGCATCTGGATGAGGCGGAACACGTCAATCTCGGCTCCGGCTCCTTAGTGGTGAAGGGAGAAAGCTTCAGTCTAGGATTGCGGCAGTCATCTCCCGAGTCGATCCAAGCGTGCTAGTGCCAGAGTACGACCCTCAGCCTTCTCAAATGAAGTCGTATTCAGCCGCTCGCGTAAAGTCTCTTTGGACACCATGCGGTGACTCAGCAGTGCCGCTACAAAAACCAAGTCCTTTTCACGAGCTGCCACAAGTTTACTGACGGCCAAGTCATGTGGTTCCAGGCACCATCCGATGCTGCCACGGGTGTTTTCATTCTCGACTCGAACGAGGCGCCCCTGCCAACCTGAAGGCAACACAGCCGTGGTTTCATCGACGCCATGAGCGTAATAACCAAATGTTTCATGGAACATGGACCGCTCCCCAATAGAGCCATCAATGACGATGGAATGTTCGGGGCAATCCTTTGGGTACACATCTGCTTCCATCGAGACGAGTAACTCCTGCGGGGCATCTGGGTAGGTGCCCAGAATGGATTGACTGCCAATCACGATGATTTCACGCGTGTCTGCATTACCCGCTGCGGCGCGGATGATATGCTCAAGCTGATAGCGATTCACGACTGTGGAAATGTTTAATAATGGATGTGCGCTCGGCTGTCGTGAGCAGCCCAGCAAAAGGACTGGACTGACGCAGTCGACACGCATACTCGTCGCTGCTAAGCAGGATGGCGATCACCACTTCGAGGGGGCCATTGAGCAATGAACGCCATTCCAAGAAGACAGGACGAACCGACGGTGAACAAGTATTCAGCCAGCGTTCCAGATTCGCCAAACCACGATTCACCAACGCAGGCTCCGCCAGTAACTTCTGTGCTGTAAGGCGATCAAAAGCTAGGCTGCGTTCGTCGATGTAACAATGCTTGTTCATGGAGAGAGATAAAAGGCTACGCCTCTAAACTTAGTGTGGCAAGTTGGGAAAAGTTGAGGAGGCTTTGAAAGCCTGAGATCCATCAGGCAGCATGAGTCGGTAATGAGACAGCCTTTGACTGGCTAAAGGCCTAGACGAGCGGGTGAATACTTTTATACAACACGAACCAGCTCGTGACCTAGAAGACCGACAGCAGCGGCCAAAAGAACTAGTGGAAGGCCATTGGTATCAAGTGGTCCGCACAGTCTTCTGTGCGGCATGGCAGGCTGGGAGACGCTTGCGGCACAGAGGACTGCGCGGACCACTTGGGTGTTACTTCAGCGCTTTGGCCTCGGGATACTTGACAAGAATGGCGCGGAGTTGATTGACGACGTCGGGTTGCTCATTGGCGAGGTTTTTGGTCTCTAGGGGATCTTGCTCATAGTCGTAGAGTTCGAGCTCCGTGCTTTCAGGCGTAGCGCCGGGTGTCTTCCATTCGACGAGGCGGTAACGCTCGGTGCGGATGGCGCGGCCAAGGGTTTTTTTCGGGAAACAGTGGAAGGCGTGGTCACGGATTCGTTTTTTTGAATCTTTGAGCACAGGCACAAGGCTAAGGCCGTCGATCGTTTGAGGGCCAATGGGTGCGGGGAGATGGGCGAGTTCGGCGAGGGTGGGAAAGAGGTCCACGGACTCGGTGAGTTGGCGCGTGCTGCTGTTGGGCTTGGTGACGCCGGGGGCGCTGATAAGGATGGGGATGCGATTGGCTTGCTCGTAGTTGGTGTGCTTGGTCCAGATGCCATGATCACCGAGATGAAAGCCGTGATCTCCCCAAAGCACGATGAGGGTGTTCTCGGTGAGTCTCAGACGATCCAATTCATCGATCACTTTGCCGATCTGGGCATCGACAAAGCTGGTGCCAGCATAGTAGCCGTGGATGAGTTTCCGTTTCAGTTCAGGAGAGAACGTCGCATCGCCCTCAGGCACGGGTTTGTAGGCGGCGATCTCACCCCCGCGCTTATGGGCCACTTGGGGCGAGCCTGCAGGATGTTCTTCAAAGGTGGGCATCGGCAGTTTCTGCGGATCGTGCATGTCCCAGTATTGCTTCGGCGCGGAGAACGGCAGATGCGGACGAACAAAGCCTACCGCGATGAAAAAGGGCGTGCCGTCTTGCTGGCGACGTCGTTGCGCGGCTTGCAGTCGCTTGATTGTCTCGGCAGCGACTCGACCATCAGCGTAGTCGTCATCTTTGACATCCGGGGATTCAAAGACGGCTCCGCGCGGCAAGGATTTGATTTGTCCAAGCTTCTGATTGGTGAACAGCGCTTCTTCACGGGTGAGTTGCCCGCCCTCTGTACTGTCAGGGTCGAGGTATTCGATGACCTTGTCTTTGAAAGGCGGCACGCTGAAGGAAGTCGGATCGCCTTCATTGCCATGACCGACATGGAAGACCTTGCCGACGGACTCGGTGCGATACCCGCCATGCTTGGCAAAGTGTTGCGGCAGTGTCATGGCGTCTGGCACGAGTTTGCGCAGCGGACTGCCAAGACCATACAATCCAGTCGAGGTGGAATGGGAGCCGAGCATCAGCGTGAAGCGCGAGGGCGCACACACCGATTGATTGCAGTAGGCCAAATCGAACCGCATGCCCCGCGCCGCAAGTCGGTCAATGTTGGGTGTCTTAGCTGCGGTATCGCCATAACAACCCAGAGCAGGCTTTAAGTCATCGACCAGGATGAGCAAGACGTTGGGTCGCTCTGCCCGAGCAAGAAGCATGGGGCAGAGCGCGAGGAATCTGAGTAATCGCTGCATGGGAAAGGAAACGAAAGGTAGCGAGCTTCATTTCGTTTCGAGTCCTCATGTGGCTATTCAATAGGCACACTTGAGGAGCGACCAACTTGCGGGCCTGAACTGGCGCATTCGCCCCTTGCCTTGGGCTCTACTTTGGCGAAACGGTAGCCGCTTTCTTGGCTTTGCGTTTTTGTTTTTTGGCCTCGCCTTTGCCACTGGGGCTGCCTTCGTTATCACTCATTTTGCCATGAGCAGAAGGGGGAATGTTGATGCTAGGAAAGTGTTTGGCGAGTTCGGCTTTGAGCTTAGCATGCTCAGGCTTGCTGGCGAGATTGGTCCACTCGAATTCGTCGTTGCTATGATCGTAGAGTTCCTCGCCACCATCAGCGTAGCGGATGTAGCGCCAGCGATCTGTACGGACAGCGTGGTTGTTTTGACCAAAGGTGGTGACGCCGACGCCCGTCCAAACGGCAGCAGGATCGGCGAGCAGGGGTTTGATGTTGTCGCCTTCGAGCCAGGTGGGTTTTGGCAAAGAAGTGAGATCGCAGAGAGTCGGATAGACGCTCATGAAATCGACTGGGCTTTTGCAGATCCCGCCAGGCTTAGTGACTCCTGGTGCGACCCAGATGAAAGGGGCGCGTGTGGCTTCTTCCCAGAGCGCAAACTTCCGCCAGTGTTCCTTCTCGCCGAGGTGCCAGCCGTGGTCTCCCCAGAAGACGATGATGGTATTGTCCTTATGAGGAGACTTGTCATAGGCATCGAGCACACGACCGAGTTGGCCGTCAAGATACGAGATGGAGGCGAGGTAGGCCTGCACGGCTTCTTTCCAGCGACCGGAGGCGAGCACGGCGGCGTGATCACCCGTTGGCTTGGCCATCTTAACGCCTGCCGATGGAATATCGGAGAGATCGCCTTCCTTGGTCGGTGGCAGTTGGATATCGGCCAGCGGATGCATGTCATAGTATTTCTGGGGCACGTTCCAAGGCATGTGTGGCTTGTGAAAACCGAGTGTGAGGAAGAAGGGCTTGTCATGAGTCTTGCCGAGTTCTGAGATACCAAAGTCGGCGATGCCGGTGTCCGACACGGTTTCGTCTCCGCCTTCAACGATCGGACCAAAGGCGATGCCTCCGATGCTGCGATCCTGCACTTTGCCTTTCTCGGCGCTTTCTTTTTGAATGGTAGTCCACTGCTCTGGCCAGCCGAGTCCACCATGCCAAAGCTTGCCCGAGCCGAGGGTATCATAACCTGCTTTCTTGAACTGCATGACGAGCGAAACATCAGGCTTCAGCACTTTTTCGAACGGGTTGTTGTTGTCATAAATTCCCGTCGTGCCAGGGCGTTTGCCACTGAGCAGAGCGGCACGGGAAGGATTGCATACCGGAGCGGCACATTGCGCATTGGTGAAGCTCACCCCCATGGCAGCAAGCCGGTCGATATTGGGCGTCTTCGTCTGTTTGTTGCGACCGAAATGACCGATCCAGTGATTGAGATCGTCCACAGCAATGAACAGGACGTTGGGCTTGGCGGCATCGGCCGCGAAAAGACTTCCGGCGGTGGAGATAGCGAGTGTGGCGAGAATGAGCAAGTGCTTCATGGGCGTGGTAACGTGAGAGCAGCCACTAGCTTTCACGCGTAACACCAAGGCTGCTCTTTATCTTTAGGCACGAGATCAAAACGACAGCGTTTGATCCCTTTGAGGCTTATCTTGAAGGCACTGCCTTTGAGATCATCCCTAGTTTCTTTCCCAAAGGTCCAGTGTGTCTGTGATTGACGCTGTCCCCTGCCCCGTCCACGATTTACGGGATGAGTGATTCTCAAACAACAGCGCTGGCGCTGATCAACCATTATTATGCTGTCTTCAATTCTGGCGACAGAGAGTCGATGCTGGCGCTGCTGACCGACGATGTGGTGCATGACATCAATCAAGGGGATGTGCAGGTAGGCATCGAAGACTTTCGAGCCTTTCTTCAGCGCATGGACCGCTGCTACGCAGAGCAGGTGGAGGAGTTGGTCGTCTTTGCCAATGCCGAAGGCACGCGTGGTTCTGCGGAGTTTTACATCTCAGGCGCCTATCTCCAGACGGACGAAGGTCTGCCGCCGGCAACGGGTCAAAAGTATCGGCTGCGAGTCGGAGCCTTCTTTGACATCCGTGGGGCCAAGGTGGCGCGAGTGACGAATTATTACAATTTGCAGGATTGGCTGAAGCAGGTAGGCGCAGTCTAGTCAGCTTCTGATCCTCATGTCTGAATCGCGCGCCACCCAATCCAACTCGCATCATGTGCGGAGAAATTTTCTCTGCCATGTGCTGGAAGGCGGCTTTTACATGGGTGGCACCGCCTTTTTAGCACCTGAAAGCGTGATGCCCAAGATGGTTCAGACCCTTGGTGGTCTGCCTTGGGTGATTGCGGTGATGCCGGTTCTGCTGCCAGCAGCTTTTGCCTGTGCCGGGCTTTTCATTGCTCCTGTGGTCGAGCGGCTGCATCGGTTCAAACCCTGGGTGCTAGGCTTTGGACTGCTCCAGCGTCTGCCTTATCTCATCACGGGTCTCATCTTGATGTTTGCCAAAAACATGGACGAAAGCTGGCTGCTGCCGCTGGTGGTTCTGACCCCAGTGATGTCCGGCCTCATTGGCGGCGTGACCGTGGTGGCGTGGATGGAAATGGTGACTCGGATGGTTCCCGAAAAAGTCCGTGCTGCCGGTTGGTCAGCGCGATACATCATGCAGGCCGTGATTGCTGTGGGTGCAGGAACGGTGATCCATCAGGTGCTGACCTATATCCCAGGGCGCATGGGCTATGCTTGGCTGCATTTAGCGGCCTTTGCATTGCTTTTCATCTCCTGGCTGGCACAGCTTCCGATGAAGGAGCAGACAGGTCATCCTGTGGCACCGAGACCGAGCATTCCTTATGCTCAGTATTTGCGTGAGCTGCCTGCGCTCTTCAGACAACAGCGCCATCTTAAAAAGCTGGTTTTTGCGCGCTTTTTCGGGAACGGTTTTCTGATGCTTGTTTCCTTTTTAACGATCCACGCGCTGCATGTTACGGGACGTCCTGAGGCCGATGAGGGAAGCTTTGTCACCTGGCAGGCCATCGGCACGGTTCTGGGCAGTCTGCTGGCAGGATATGTTGGCTATCGCAGCGGAGGCAAGGTGCTGCTCCAAAGCTCGCGCGTGGTCTGCATGGCTCTATGCCTTTGGGTCGGATACAACGAAACCTTCTCAGGCTTCACGGTGGCTTATTTTGCTCTAGGATTCGGCCTATTCCTGGATCGCGTGGGCGATCTCACACTGGCCGCTGAGCTATGTCCCGCTGAACGCCGATCGACCCTCCAGGCGATTCTAGGCTTCTTCAATGTCTTCTCACTTCTGCTGGCGACAACGATCAGTGGTCAGGTCTATCGCATCACCGAATCCTTCCATGCCGTCGCCTGGCTGGCCGCAGGTTGTGCTGTGATTTCCATGCTCCTGCTGGCTCGTATTCCCGAACCCAGGAATCAAAAACGAAGCTAAAAGAGCTCTGTCTGACCGCTGAGCGGCGGTACGAGCCCGAGCTTCCGATAAGCTGCCGGCATGGCCACACGACCACGCGGGGTGCGCTTGATAAAGCCCTGCATCACAAGGTAGGGCTCATGCACATCTTCCAGGGTGGAGGCATCTTCACCAACGGCTACAGCCACGCTGTTGAGCCCGACGGGGCCACCATCAAATTTGTGAATCAGCGCCTCTAGGAAACGCTTATCCATTTCATCTAGGCCCGTCTCATCAATGTCGCGCATGGTCAGAGCCTGGCTGGCCACCGATTGTGTCACCACGCTCTGCGCCTTCACTTGAGCAAAATCACGAACCCAACGCAGAAGATGATTTGCGATACGGGGCGTGCCTCTTGACCGCTGAGCGATCTCACGTGCGCCGCCATCCTCCATCGGTACCGCCATGAGTCGGGCTGAGCGCATGAGGATATGCTGCAACTCATCCACGGTGTAATAATCCAGCCGATTCGGAATGCCAAAGCGGGACCGCATGGGAGCCGTCAACATACCCGCACGAGTTGTCGCTCCGACGAGCGTGAACGGCGGTAAATCAATGCGAATCGTCCGCGCCTTTGGCCCCTGATCGATGATGATGTCGAGCCGGAAGTCCTCGATCGCCGGATACAGGTATTCTTCGATGCTAGGGTGCAGACGATGGATCTCGTCGATGAAAAGAATGTCCCGAGCCTGTAGATTGGTCAAAATACCTGCCAGATCCCCTGCCCTTTCGATTTGGGGACCACTCGTGGTGTGCAGTTTTGAGCCAACGGCACTGGCGATGAGATTTGCCAAAGTCGTCTTGCCCAATCCTGGAGGCCCGCAAAGCAGCGCGTGGTCCAGCGGTTCCCCACGCATTTTAGCGGCCTCCACCATGACAAGAAGCTGCTCTTTCACCTTCATCTGACCATGAAAGTCATCGAAGTCCGCCGGGCGCATGGCGAGGTCAAAAGGAGTGTCAGCTTCGTTTAAGTTTGGATTCACAGGCAGTGCTATGCCTTAAACCCAGACTTCCACTCCTGCAACGAAGGAGAATCCAACCCTAGCATTCAGCTTTTTTGGATGTTCTCTAAAAGCGCCTCGGCACAGGCCTTCGAAAACAGCGGGTCATTGATCTCCACATCCATCTCAATGACGGGGATACCCGAACGCAGATGCTGCTTCATGGCGGCAAACAAGGCCTGATCTGCCTGGGCATCGTGGAACGGCTTACCTTCCGCACTGATCACACTGATGGCCTTCGTTGGCAGCAGGATGGTCACCGGCGCTTTGTAGGCATTGACCTTTTCCGCAATAATTTTGCCCAACTGCGCGCACTCTTCGGCTGAGGTCCGCATCAGGGTCACCTGAGGGTTGTGATGATAAAAAGTACGTCCTTCATATTTTGCAGGCACGGTTTGTGGCTCGCCAAAGTTCACCATGTCCAAACAACCAGGCGTCACAATGGCAGGCACGCCCGCTTTCGCCGCCGCATCTAGCCGATCGGGTCCGGCATTAAGCACACCGCCCAGGAGTTCGTCGGCCCACTCAGTGGTCGTGATGTCTAGTACGCCTGAGACAAGGCCACTTTCGACCAGACCTTCCATCGCCCGACCGCCATTGCCCGTGGCAGCAAAGATCAGCACCTCGAAACCCGCAGCCTCCAGCTGCTGCTTTGCCTCTGTGACACAGGCTGTCGTATTGCCGAACATGCTGGCAACGATCAGAGGTTTATCAGAGGTCGGTTGCGCCTTCCGCCTTTCTGCTGCAGCCACCATGCCACAGATAGCACCGGCCGCGTTTTCAAAAATCACCCGCGTCAGGCGATTGATCCCTGCGACGTCAGCGATCGCCGGTATCATGACGATGTCCTTCGTGCCCACATAAGGTGCCGTATTGCCGCTGGCAAGAGTGCTCACCATCACCTTCGGAAAACCAATCGGTAAAGCACGCATCGCCGCCGTGCAGATCGCCGTGCCGCCGCCACCACCGAGTGAGATGATGCCCTGCACACGCCCCGCCTCCACCATCTCAGCTACAATCGCTGTCGCTCCGCGAGCCATTAAAACCACGCATTCCCCGCGATCCTGCCGCGCCAGAACCGCCTGCCAATCTCCACCCGCCGCAGCCGCGACCGTCTCCGCTGAAATGTCAGGCTGAAGACCTGGTGCGGAAAGACTGCCCGCATTGATGAGCAGCGTCTGAAATCCTGCCGCGCGAATCTGATCCGCTAGGAATCCATGCTCGGGGCCCTTGGAGTCGAATGTTCCTAAAATAGCAATGGTAGGCATAAGTAAGTCTCTCATTAAACGAAGCCACTGATCAAATCTCAACCCAAGTTCTCCACCAGCACCTCACTAAAATGCACCCGGAGATGAATTTCTTGAATTGAATTGCCAGACAAGGCTCACTTTCATAAGACTGTGGGATGCCTGACGTGCGATTCCTTTTGTGCCTGTTTTTGCCCATGCTTACCCCATGGGCGGGGCATGCTGTACAGGATGAGAAGTTAGCCATTCCCAAGGCCTTGCAGGTAGCTTCCGCAGTTGAGGTGACTGAAATCGGAACTCCTCTCATCCTAGCCCCCAAGACAGCTGGCAATCTTTTAAAGCTGCCCCTGAGCGTAATCGTGAGTGATGCTGAATTTATCAGCTCAGCCATGGTCCGAACGGTCAATGAAGCCGCCATCTACGCGCCCAATACGCTATTTGTCGAATCCACCGCACGCAGACTCAGTCTGCCATATGTGAGAGGTATTGGCGGATCGGGCTTCAATCCAGGTGTGACGACATTTATCGACGGCGTGCCGCAGTTTCATGAGAGTTCATCCAGTCTCAGCTTACTTGATGTGGCGCAGATTGACCTGACAAGGGGTCCCATGGGAACGATGTTCGGCAGAAACACCCCAGGGGGTGGCGTCCACATCACAAGTAACCGACCGTCCCTAACCACGCTTGGCGGTGAATTCCAAACAACCGTGGGAAACTACAATCTTTGGGACTTTCGCGGCAGCGTGACGGGTCCTCTGATTCAAGATCAACTGGGGTTCAGTTTAGCAGGCGGACTCAGTGAACGGGATGGATACACCCAGAATACGTTGACGGGGCAAGATGCTGACCATCGCAGTGCACACTTTGGCAAAGCCCAGTTTTTATGGGCACCGGATGAGCGCCTAGAGGTGCGATTCATCATCGCTGGCGAATCAGATCGCGATGGAGGCCCCGTCTTCACGGATGTAAAGGCTTTGCGGCAGAGGCCTCGTGAAACACGGCAAGATTTTAGCGGATACAACACGCGGGATCTGATCATGCCAACGCTGCAAGTGATGTATCATGTCGATGCTTTTGATTTCACATCGACCACTGGTTACGTCGGCTGGGAGACCGATGAGTCCAGCGATTTGGATTATTCAGCGGTGCCTTTAATAACGCAGCTGAATCAGGAACGAATGCGCACCTGGACACAGGAGTTCCGTTTTTCCAATCCCGCCAATGAACTCATCGCGCTGAATGAAGAACTCAAGCTAAGCTGGCAGGCAGGCCTGATGTTGTTTCTTAGTGATTACCGCCAGGAGATCCAAAACAGCTTTCCCGCAGTTCCGATTCCTTACCCGAGATCGACTCAGTCTGAGCTGAGTCAGACGGGGCTGGGCGCTTTCACACAGGGCAGCCTGATTTGGAAAGAACGGCTAAGCCTGACAGCAGGACTGCGCTGGGACTACGAGAGAACGGAGGTTGATTCACAGACCTCCGACATCACTTTTGTAAGTCCAGCACGCCAGGTCAAAGCCAAACAGTCATTGAGTCAGGTGACACCTCAAATGGCCATCAGCTACCAACTCAGCCCAGAGCTGACGACCTACCTAAGTCTAGCCAGTGGCTACAAAGCTGGAGGCTTTAACGCAATCGGCCCGACAGAATATGATGAAGAACGCAGTCAGAGTTACGAGATAGGATTCAAAGGTCGAGCTTTGAGAAATAAGCTTTCATTCACGGCTGCTGCCTTTTACACAGACTGGCAGAATGTACAGATCACCCAGCACTTCAGCCCCAGCCTAAGCGCTCTTCAAAACGCAGGCAAAGCCACATCGCGTGGCCTAGAGACCAATCTAGCCCTGCGCCTCAATTCACGCATCACCTTCTTTGGTAGCGTTGGCTGGCAGGACACCGACTTTTTAGATACTTCTAGGCAGGATGGGCTAAAGATTGGGGGAAACCAGCTACCCTATGCTCCTGATTACAGTTTTACTGTGGGGGCACTCATGAACCATGCATTAAGCGCCGATTTGAGTCTTTATGCTCGACTGGATATTCAGACGATGGGTTCATTTAATCATGACGTCCAGAATACAAGCGTGCAAGACGCCTACACTTTGGCCAACTTTCGAATGGGGCTTCGGCAGAACGCTTGGTTTGCCGAAGTGTTCGTGAACAATGCGTTCAATACAGAATATGTCCCCATTGCCTTATCAAATCGAGTTGGCGAAAGTGGAGTTCCTCTGACTTTCGGTCTGCGTGCAGGCATCCGGTTCTAAGTTTTTAGCAGCTTAACTCCGGCGGCTATACCACATTTTAATCATTGCTATACCAGAGCTTGTTTGGTTTACTCAGTTATCTCCTATGAGAAATCAACCCACATCTAAACTCAAAGGCTGCACTCTAGCAGTCTCCCTCCTGGCTTTGGCATTCAATGCCTCTGCTGGAACTGCCCCAACCATTCAAGAATGCGCTACCTGCTCCATCACGGATGCAGCAGTGTCTGCTGTGAACGGTAAAATCGACTTCCATTATGGATCGGTCAATGACACCTACACTCGCGGTGTCGGCGGTGCCCTTTCTCTGCCAGTCGGCAAGAGCTTCGGTGTCCAGATCGATGGACTCTATGCCCGCGCTGCTGAAACCGACATTTATGGTTACGGCGCTCACTTCTTCACCCGCCGCCCTTCCAAAGGTCTTCTTGGTCTGGCCGCAGGTGGTCTGACCAGCACTGATTTCAATGACTTCGTTGTTGGTGTCGAAGGCGAATACTACTTGGATAAAATCACTCTCGGTGCTTTTGTCGGGTACAATAACTTCGACAGCCACTTCACCAATCCGAAGCTCGGCGGTCGCTTGGCCAATGAGACCAACTTTGTTGCTGCTCGCCTTTATGCTGCCATCTACCCAATCGATGACCTTGTCATCCGTCTTGGGTATGAGAACCGCTTTGAGCGCAACTTCTACACGGCTCACCTCGAATACCAGACTCCTATCGCAGGTCTTGCCCTGTTTGCCGATGGTGCCTTGGGTGACGCTAGCTTCTACAGCCTCGTTGGTGGCGTGCGCTACTACTTCGGTGCTAAGAAATCCCTCAAAGCCCGCCATCGCCAAGACGATCCACAGAGCCTTCCTGGCAGCAACCTCGCCACAAGCATCGCTGGTGGCCAAGGTGGCTCAGCAGCTCCGGCGGCTACTAGAGAAGTTCCGGCAACCTAGTTTTCAATACAGAAACAGTAGTCATAAAACGCTCGGCATTATCTGCCGAGCGTTTTTTTATACCTGTTACTCAGTCGGCATCGGCTTCCTAATCTGCCACTGTTTCTCAGGGAGTTTCAAGAGCTCTGCTATCCCTGTCGGGTAACTCCAAACAGGATCATTCGCAGCGTAAACGATCACCCTTTTTCTTTCTGCGGCCATGGCTACGGCTTGTGGAAGATCCAGATACTTCAAAATATTGAGATACGCTGGACCTGACTCATGACTATTGGGCATTTCATGCAAATCCAGGCGAGTAACCCCTTCCTCAAACAACGAGGCATAGACAGCATCCACCGCCATGTCTCGATGCGCTTGAATCCAAAGCGGCTTTTTTTCCATACCCGAGATCTGCTTTAGCGCCTGTACACTTCGCCGGATATCCCAGACACGCATCGAATCCACCGTTTGACCGAGTAGATAAAATCTCCGCAGTCTGTGTGTCTGCGCTTTCTCACTGCCAGTCCATTCCGTGCTACCGACCCCACGCGGACAAAGATAGGCCATGCCCCATTTGAAGGACTCAAACATCTTCTTCTCACTTTCAAAGGCCTTGTTGTCTGGCTGTGTACTCGGGAAAGTTTCAATGTGTTTGCCAAAACGAGATGCATAGGTTTGACAGAAATCCTGCCAACCCTTCGCATCCAGAACATTCAGTGCGACGAGCTCAAGATCCTCCAACCGTAATCCAGCACGATGAGTAAGGTACAGTCGCAGACGGATACCTGGCTCTGATTCAAAATCATAGACCGACATTTGAATGCCATCACGGTCACTGCTCCCCTCTTTAACTGACACTGTGGCAGAGGCTTCTCGTGGCCAACCAGAAAAAACTTTCGACTTTAAAGCCTGCATCCATAGGTCCCGCTGAGTCAGCCACGATTCCTTTGTGTCAGGCACGGATGGCACAACAGCTTGGGTGACAAAGCTTTGATCAATCGTCGTATTTTTCTCGTCTTTCGGCAGCTCTTTGAAAACCTGCAGTTGCTCAGGCTCCAAGGACTTCGCGGCACCCTCATTCAGTACTGCCATGGGATCAGCGCCTTTGAGATGTCGCTCAAACCAGTGGAAAGCTCCATTGTTCAGCGGCTGTAGATCTTTATGTGGCCCTTCGGCAACTTGTAACCCGATCTTATCGTCTGCTCCGAGTAACGAGTAAACACGACGCACGTTTTGGTAGATCTTGAAAACACCGTCGATGGGAAAAATCAAATCTTTGTCCGTGTTGCAGATCAGCAGAGGGCGGGGCGCAACCAATGCCACGAGGCGATCAAAATCCCATCGGTAGGTATTCACATAAAACATGCAATCGCAGTGACCTTCCACACAGCCGTCGGCCACATGATTCCTGATCGTTGTCACCCCAGCCGTGGGCGCTGCCACTTTGATCCGCTCATCGAGAGCCGCAACCCACCAGGAGTAGGCTCCGCCACCGCTACGTCCGGTTACGCCAAAGCGCGTCTTATCCACCTCAGGGCGAGTTTCCAGAAAGTCCAGTCCACGAATCCCAGCCCAAGCCTCCAGTCCAGCTGGCGTGTAGCCTCGGGACCACCACCACCAGCGGCCCTTGCTAAAACTGCCGTGATGCTCCCCGCGAATTTCTCCGAGCTGCACGGTATCAATGATCAGGCAAACATAACCATGCCTAGCAAACCAGGCGCCATGATGGTGATAGCCTGTCTTGTTTCCAAAACTGACTCCATTCTTGACGACATTGGCATGCCCACAAACATAAAGGATGGTCGGAGATGGCTTATCCGTCTTCTCAGGAAGATAAAGGTTTGCCGTCACATACAGACCTGGCACTGCCTGATAATGCATGTTCTCTACCCGATAGCCATCGCCCGAGAAGCCGCCTGTCTTTGTTGCCATTAACGGTGTGCGCTCAGGCATCGGCGAAAGTCCGAGCATCTCAGCCAATTGCTGCCGATAGTGTGGTGCCTTTGTCTTCCAATCATCCGCCGTTTGGATGTCTTTCAGGCCGCCCGTTTCTTCGATCTCATGGACCTGGCGTTCCCAATAACTCTGCAACATCCTGTTTCCAGGGGTATCCGCAGTTTTCTCTGGATAGGCAGCGACAGCGCTTCCTGCGATGAGGAAAAGATGAAGGAACAGTTTCATCCAAACCATACGTGAGATTAACGGTAGGCTCTTTCTTCAGCGCGCTTTAGACACATTAAAAGAGAAGTTGCCAGAACGTGGAGCTGTCTTAAAATCTTGGCTCCATGGTTCAAACCACTGCCAGCATCGCTATCCGAATTATCAACGGGCTCCCCTGCGCCTAACGCAGCTGGTGGAGTCCGTGATGGCTGATTGTCGAGGTACCCAGCCCAAATCGTTCGACTTTCCAGACTGCGCGCGTTGCCGAACTGACCTTATCCGTCACTTCATTCTTCTATTCCCTTTTCATCCGCCAAGCCTTTTGTTAACCTTTCTTTAATTCTTTACCTCTTTCTATGTCAGCATCAGTAACCATCTACGACACAACCCTGCGCGACGGCACTCAGGGCACCGGAATCTCTTTTAGCACGTTGGATAAAATCCGTGTCGCCGAACGGCTTGATGAATTTGGTGTTCATTACATCGAAGGAGGCTGGCCCGGCTCAAACCCGAAAGACGCCGCCTTTTTCCAGGAAGCCGCCAAGCGCACTTGGAAGAATGCCAAGATCACGGCTTTTGGCATGACCCGCCGTGGTAAGATCAAAGTCGAAGAGGATGCTCAAGTGCAGATGCTACTGGACGCTGCGACACCAGCCGTCACCATTGTCGGCAAAACCTGGCCTCTACATGTCACGGAAGTTTTCCAAGTGAGTCTGGAAGAAAATCTAGCGATGATTTCCGATACGGTGGCCTATCTAAAAAAGCACGGACGTGAGGTGCTTTATGATGCCGAGCATTTCTTTGACAGCTTCAAAGAGGATCCTGAATACTCTCTCAAGACTGTCAAAGCTGCGTCGGATGCAGGAGCTGACTTGATCGTGCTCTGTGAAACAAATGGAGGCGCTTTGCCGGAGTTTGTTGAGGAAGTGACCAGGAAAGTCATCGCCCACCTCGGTAAACCTGTCGGCATTCACACTCATAATGACGGCGGTGTCGGCGTAGCGAATGCGCTGGCGGCTGTGCGAGCCGGAGCCAATCAGGTTCAAGGCACCATCAATGGCTACGGCGAGCGTGTGGGGAATTGCAATCTCATCACCATCATGCCGACGCTTCAACTAAAGATGGGTATCGAGCTAGGCATGGACCTGACCCGCCTGCGTGAACTGGCCTACTTTGTCGATGAACTGGCCAATGTGCCGCATGACATCCGCGCTCCTTATGTCGGACTCGCAGCTTTCACCCACAAAGGCGGACTGCATGTCCATGCGGTGCAAAAGCTGGCCCGCACCTATGAGCACGTGGACCCAGCTCTGGTGGGGAATGAGCGCATCATCACCATCTCCGATATGTCGGGTCAAACCAATGTCCTGATCAAAGCGCAGGCTATGGGATTGCCTCTGGCCAAAGGATCACCCGATGTGCAAAAAATCCTGGCTGAAGTCAAACGCCTGGAGAGTGAAGGTTACGAGTTTGAAGCCGCAGAAGCCAGCTTCGAACTTCTCATCCGCCGCCAACTCGGCCATGGGGAAAGGTCTTTTGAACTCATTGAATACCACACCACGCATCGCCATCAGCCCGGCAGCACCAGCGAGACCACGGAAGCGACCGTTAAACTCATGGTCAATGGCAAGGCTGAATACACCGTAGATGAAGGCGACGGCCCGGTGAACGCTCTGGACAAAGCTTTGCGAAAAGCGCTCCTGCCACACTTCCCACAGATCGCTCAGATGCACCTCGAAGATTATAAAGTGCGTATCATTGACAGCGGCAGCGGCACTGCAGCCAAGACCCGGGTGCTCGTGGTCAGCAGCAATGGCAACCGCACCTGGGGAACCGTCGGCGTCTCTAGCAATGTGATCGATGCCAGCTGGGAAGCCCTAGTGGACAGCTTGGAGCACTTCCTCATGAAATCTGTGTAACCACGGAGGATTGGTTCACCCCATGTCAACTCAAGAGCCCCACTGCGTGCCTTACCTTAAGGCATTAGGAGATCCTAGCCGCTGGAGAATCGTACGCGAACTACTTGGCAAAGAACTCACCGTGGGGGACCTGGTGACACGTCTCGGCATCAGCCAATACAACGTATCAAAACATATTCGAATCCTGCGTGATGCGGGCATCATCGAGACTGAGAAGACCGGTAAGTTCGTTCATGTCACAATCACGAGCCCATTCCGCCACAAGCTCAGCGCGGATAACCACACTCTAAATCTCGGCTGCTGCACCTTTCATTTCGACCAGGAATAATCTTTCTTGTCAGATTGGATGACACATGCCTAGATTGGCATACGTTAATTATCACCCATGTCCCAACCAGCACGTTACATCATGATCGGCGGCTTCCTCGGAGCCGGAAAAACCACCACGGTCGGCAAGCTTGCCAAGTATTTGACCGATCAAGGACTGCGCGTCGGCCTGATCACCAATGATCAAGCTGGAGGCCTCGTTGATACCAAACTCCTGCGTGGTCAAGGCTATGCAACAGAAGAAATTGCAGGGGGCTGTTTTTGCTGCCGATTTAACACACTCGTCGATGCGGCCAGCAAGCTAACAAATAGCACAAAACCAGACGTTTTCATCGCAGAACCCGTGGGAAGCTGCACCGATCTCGTCGCTACAGTGACGTATCCACTGCGCCGCCTTTACGGCAATGCATTCACCGTCGCCCCCCTCAGCGTGCTTGTCGATCCTGTGCGTGCTCGTCGTGTCTTCGGATTGGATGCCGGCGGCACATTTTCCAGCAAGGTAGCCTATATTTTCAAAAAGCAGCTCGAAGAAGCCGACATCATCGTCATCAGCAAGAGCGACTTGCTTGCCGAAGGCGAACGAGAGGAACTGCACACCGTGCTCGCCACAGAGTTCCCACTGGCAAAGATCGTCACAGCCTCCCCGCGATCTGAAACAGGCCTTGCAGAACTCTTCGCCAGTCTGATGACCGGCGAACAGGCAAGACGGAATCCCATGGCCGTCGATTACGAAGTCTATGCCGATGGCGAAGCCCTGCTCGGCTGGTTAAATGCTACGGTGACACTGAAAGCAGCTGATGAATTTGAAGCCAATGACTTCCTCAAACAGCTCGCCACAAACGTGCAAGGGCGCTTGCAGCTCGCGGGAGTCGAGATCGCCCATTTCAAAATGACCTTCAGTCCTGATGACGGCATCGCAGGTGAGCTTGCCAGCATCAACCTCGTCCGCAGTGACTACGTCGCCGAACTCGGCATGGAGCTCGACGAGCCAACAACCGGTGGTCAACTTATCGTCAATCTCCGCGCTGAAGCTGATCCAGCTTCACTGGTTGATGCGGTTAAAGAAGGCTTGAGCCAGGTGACCGCCAACTTCTTTGGTCTGCAAGCCACACTGGATCACGAAGAACACTTCCGCCCAGGTAAGCCCACACCGACGCATCGCGATGGTGTCGAGGTGATGGAGACTCAAGGCGGCTGCGTTCCAGGCAGCGGCTGCTGCTAAAAGCACCACGAATAAAGCTTAAAAAACTGCACTCAAATACATGCACTCATTGGCATACATCGCATGACACTCTTCCTCATCGCCGCCGTTTTCGTTGTCGCCTACACCAGCGGGGCGAACGCGAATTTCAAAGGTGTGGCGTCACTCTACGGCAGCGGCACCACCAGCTTCCGCACGGCAGTGAACTGGGCAGCGGTGATGACTGCCGCAGGCTGTGTGCTGGCGATGCTTATGACCTCATCCATGTTAAAGGCTTTCTCAGGTAAAGGACTTGTGGCTGAGGCACTCACGACACAGCCCATGTTTCTGCTTGCTGTAGCATTGGGCGCTGGACTCACGGGACTCTTCGCCACCACGTTTGGTTTCCCGGCCTCCACCACACACATGCTCACCGGTGGGCTACTCGGCGCAGGATGGGTGGCTGACGCCAGTGGCGTGCATCTGGAAAAGTTGTGGGAGAGCTTTGTGCGGCCACTGCTCTTGAGTCCCGTGATTGCCATTATTGGCGGAGCGCTGATTTATATTCTCTTGAAAGCCTTGCGACTCGCGCCAGATCATCGCACACGGACGCTGGATGCCTTGCACTTTTTAAGTGCCGGAGCTGTGTGTTTCGCGCGTGGTATGAATGACACGCCGAAGATGGCCGCACTGCTTCTCGGCGTGGGTGGACTCAGCGGCCTGTCAGGCAGCATGCTAATAGCGGTGGCGATGGCTTTAGGCGGACTCATCAGTGCCCAGCGAGTGGCAGAAACCTTAGCGCACAAGATCACCGACATGAATCCCGGCCAAGGGTTCGCCGCGAACCTCGCCACCGCGATGCTCACCACCACGGCGAGTTATCACGGCCTGCCAGTCTCCACCACGCATGTCTCCGTCGGTGCGTTACTCGGCATCGGCATCACCACACGTCAGGCGAAATGGCGCACGGTCATTCCGGTCCTTGCTGCCTGGATCATCACTCTGCCCTGCGCCGCCGCACTCAGTGCCGCCGCTTATGCATTCGGTAAACACTTTCTGTAATCGCCCAAATACATACAAACCCATCTCGCCATGAGAAAACAAACAAATGCAATGATTGTGGCCGCATTCGCGGTCTTTACCTCCACCTTTGGTACACCAACAGGTCTCAACAACATCCCCACTGCCGATACCGTGCCGCATCGCACCGTTGCCGTTCAGTATTTCAGCAGCTTCGGCGGAGCCAACCAATTCGCCACCGGCGAGACAGGCAAGACCTCCCAATGGATGGGCTTCAAAACAGGCTGGGACCTCGACCCGGTGCATCTCGAGTGGGGTATGGATAGCCCGCTCGGCACTGGTGTGAGTGGACCACTGCTGTTTCAAACCAAGGCGCGCATTTCGCCCTGGGAAGATGGCATGTTTGCCATGGGTATCGCTGGCATAGCGCTAACAGACCAGGACCGCTCTGGCGATCCCTTCAGCTACGCCATGCTCTGGCATGACTTCCACTTCGCTCGTTTTCATGCGGGTTACGGCTATCAGACCAATGGCTGCAGTTTCCTCACCGGTATCGACCGCACCTGGAAGCTATTTAACCGCAACTTCAACCTCAACGCCGACCTCGTGCAGTCGCGCGATCAGCGTGGCCTCATCACCGCCGTAGGGGCTAAGTATGACCTGAGCAAGCATATCGTCCTGGAAACTTGGGCGAACTTCCCAGACCGAGACCGTGCAAGCGTCATCACCAAGATCAATTTTGTCTTCACCTTTTAAACCCCAACCTCAAAACCGACCATGAAATCCATTCTAGCTCTCTTCCTCCTCACCACCGCGGCGCATGCAGACATCGGCCTCATTACCGCTGCCGAAGCTAAGGCCCTCATTGAAAATCCAAACGCCGCAAAGCGCCCCATCGTGCTCGATACACGCGGCGGCTATAAAGACTACTTCCGTGGTCATTTGCCCACCGCTCATCACATCAATTTCGACACGCTACGCGGCACTGATGCTGCCGTTCCGGTTCAATATTTGCCAGACGACATCACCAAGGCGCTGCTCGTCCGCGCTGGTGTGGACAAAGACCGCCTGCACCTCGTCTATGCCACCGGTGACGTGCTGCCCAATGACGAAATCCTCAGCACCACCATGGTCGTCTATGTGCTGGAGAAATTCGGTGTCAAAAACATCAAAGTCGTCGATGGCGGCCTAGCCGAATGGAAGAAGCAGGGACTTACCGCGATTCAGGACTACTTTGGCAATCCACCTGGCCATCTGCCGGAGCAAGCCAATCCTAGCGTTGCAGCTAGCATTGCCGACGTTCAGGCGCACGTGGGCAAGCCCGGTAACGTCTTGGTCGATGCCCGCCCCATCAATGAGTTTCGTGGTGAGGACGATGTCTGGCTGCGTAAAGGCCACATCCCCGGTGCCATCAGCTTCCACTGGGCACGCCTGACACAAAAGGACAACACCCACCAATTCAAACCCTTTGCAGAAGTAAAGACCGAACTCGAAGCCGCAGGCATCACCGCCGATAAGAACATCATCGCCTACTGCGGTACTTCGCGTGAGGGCAGTCTGCTGCTCTTCTATCTGAAACACGTCGCCGGATACCCAAACGTCCGCCTCTATGAAGGCGCGTGGAAGGAATACGTCTGGCTTAATGACAAAACGCTACCTACCGAAACAGGGGGACACCCCGCTGGGAAGAAATAGTTTTAAATCAAACATTCGTTGTTTGCATCGCGGCATCTATTTGGCTAAATAGCCAAATAGATGCCTTTACTCACTGCCACCACTTCCGAACGCCGCAGCGCTGTCATCAAGGCTCTTGGGCATCCTTCGCGCTTACGCATGGCAGAAGCACTCATGCAGGGTGAGCAGTGTGTCTGTGATTTAAAAGAACTTGTCGGTTCAGACATGTCCACGGTTTCAAAACACCTGTCACTCATGCGCGAAGCGGGGGTGCTCAATTGTGAGAAGCGCGGATTAAACATTTACTACTCACTCGCCTGCGACTGTCTGGGCGAATTCCTCCGCTGTGTCGATAAACTGGCATGCGGAGGCAATAAAAACACCTGCTGCTAAACATTCCATGAACATTTCTGAACTCCTCACAGCCCTACGTTCTCATTCTGAGAAACCAATTCAATTCATGTTACCCGACGGCGGCCTGATTGCCGCACACTTTCATGTCACGGAAGTTGGACATGTCTTAAAGCGCTTCATCGACTGTGGCGGCACTCGACGCACTTTGGAAACCTGCCTTCTACAAACCTGGGTCCATGATGATATCGATCACCGCCTATTTGCAGGCAAGTTAGCCACGATCTTCGATCGAGCTGGTGATGTACTTCCTCATCATGAGTTGCCTGTCGAAATTGAATACGAAGACGGCGTCGTAGCGCAGTTTCCCGTCGAAGGAAAAGTCGTCATTGGTGACACTCTGATCTTTCGTTTAGGCACAAAACACACTGACTGCCTGGCTCGTGGGATTTGTATTCCTGGAGAATGCACTCCCGCCCCCAAAACAGAACCAGCTTCCTGCTGCACCCCAGGCTCTAACTGCTGCTAATAGCCCCATGAAGAAACCACTCGTCCTCGTTCTCTGCACCGGCAACTCTTGCCGTTCCCATCTTGCTGAAGGCATTCTGCGCTCCGTTGCGGGTGATCTTCTCGAAGTCGCGAGTGCTGGCTCTAAGCCTGCCGGCTATGTTCATCCACTTGGCATCGTCGCCATGCAGGAAATCGGCATTGATATCAGCTCACACAGCAGCAAGCACATGAATGACTTCCTTGACCGTGAGGTGGAAACCGTCATCACCGTCTGCGGCAATGCGGATCAGGCCTGTCCGTTGTTTCCAGGTCAGCTCAATCGCCACCACTGGCCTTTTGATGATCCCGCACACGCCACAGGCAGCGAAGAAGAAATCTTAGCCGTTTTCCGACGCGTTCGGGATGAAATCAAAGCCGTCTTCACGGCTTATGCAGATGGACGACGGGATCAAATGAAACGTCAATCAGCCGCTTAAGTACGAAGCATGAAGCCACTTCAAACTGCGCTAATCGGAGAACTCATTGGCACGTTTCTCATTGTTTTCTTTGGCTGTGGCTGCGTGGCTACAGCCATCACGACTGAAGCGCAATCGGGTGTGTTCCAAGTCGCCATTGTCTGGGGAATTGCGGTTGCGATTGCGATCCACTGCACAGCAGCCCTGTCTGGAGCGCATCTGAATCCAGCCGTAACGATAGCTGCAACCGTTTGGCAAGGTTTCAACAAAGGCAGAGTGATCCCTTATATTTTCGCGCAGATGATCGGTGCCTTCTTAGCTGCCGCAGTCGTGTATGCGATGTTTGCAGACGCCATTCATGTCTTTGAATCCACGAATCAAATCGTGCGAGGCCTCGCTGGCAGCGAAGCCAGTGCCGCTGCGTTTGGAGAGTTCTTTCCAAACCCAGGCGGTAAACCCTTATCTGAAGCCGCAGCCATTGTAAGTTTTGGGCGCGCTTTGGGTATTGAGATCATTTGCACAGCCGTTTTAGTTTTGATTGTCTTCTGTGTCACCGACCCGAACAACAATGAACGCCCTCAAGGATTGGCTCCGGCTTACATCGGCCTGACCGTCACACTGCTTATCTCATTGGTCGGTCCACTGACCATGGCCTGCTTCAATCCAGCTCGTGATTTAGCGCCGCGTCTCTTTTCGTCATTAGCTGGCTGGGGAAGCCTCCCATTTACAGCCAATGGCAACGGCTGGTTCGTTGTTTATCTTATGGGTCCGATTTTAGGAGGACTCCTTGGCGGCGGCGTTCATCGCTTCCTTCTTAAAGTCGGATATAGGGCCTAAAAAAACGCAGCCCTCATTTAAAAGGACTGCGTTTTAAACAAACTCTGATCAGCAGACTAGGCTGCCTTGCGGCGGCGACGAAGGCTGAAACCCGCAACGATTGTGCCACCCAAAAGCAGCGCTGAACTTGGCTCTGGCACTGGAGCGTAGGTGTATTTTAGGCTAAGATCCGTGGTCCAGTTGTAACCGTGCCCCTCAAGAGCAATGTTCACATTAGGATTGGTCAGGTAGCTGATGAGACCGTAAGTGCTGAAAGTGGCTGAATCCGTGCCAGTGCCAATAAAAGCGGACGTATTTGGAAGATTGAAGCCCTGTTGAACACCCCAAGCAAAACTAGGACCATCTTGAGGGGACATGATCCAAAATGGAACCTGGACGTTGTTTAGTGTGACAGTGCTGGTCACGTTGAAATTATCCACCACAGGAGACCAGCCTGCCCCCAACCAGCCTAGACCACCGTCGACATCAATGGCCTGACCGCCAGTCATGCTGATGTCGATAAATTTATTGATTCCATCACCACCGTAGTCACCCATCCACTCGCCCGTGCCTTTAACGGTGATGCAAAACTGCACGCTCTCCAAAGTACCCAAGCTTGGGTCAAAGAGCTGATAGGAGAAGTCGCTAGAGTATGAAGAATTCTGTCCAACCGTGCTCCACATGTCCATATACCATCCAAGGGACTGAGTCGTGGTCACACTTTGAGCCTGAGACTTAGCAGTCCCTGCAGCCAACAGGAGAACGGCGGTTGCGATTCTAATTTTTGAATATGTCGTCATGACTGCGTGGTGGATTTTATTGTTTGTGAAAAACTAAGGGCCTCAGTTTAACAATTGTATTACCACCATAATTAATCGCAAATCATAATTGCGGTTAATTTCATTTATGCGAATCATTATTGAAATTCAACAAACGCGAATGTTTGGTGACTCTTAAGAAATAAAATAAACCAAGCGAAATTGGTGAAAGACTGAATCCAAAAGCCGGGCGATAAAATCGGTTACGTCATAATTTCAACTCCCTCTTGAGTTCTAAAGCCTCCACGCCTTTCTGAGCAGTCCCATTTTATGCCACGCATTCCCGAAGAAACCCTCCAACAAGTGCTCGCTGCCACGGACATCGTGGACTTGATCGGGCGTGGAGTGAAGTTGCGGCGCGCAGGTACGAACTGGGTGGGACTTTGCCCATTTCACAACGAGAAGTCGCCCTCTTTCAATGTGCGGCCCTCGACCAATTCCTATCACTGCTTTGGCTGTGGAGCCAGCGGGAACGCCTTCCGCTTCGTCATGGAGCATGATGGCATGACCTTCATGGAGGCGGTAAAGCGCTTGGCCGATGCGGCCAATATCCGCATTGAAGAAGAGGTTTGGGACGCCAATGCGGAGAGAGAAGCCAAAATCCGCACGCTCATGATCCGTGCTCATCAGGAACTGGCAGGTTGGTATCACCAACTCCTCATGAAAAGCCCCGTCGCCGAAGGTGCTCGGGCCTATTTGAAGGGACGTGGCATCACCTCTGCGGTGGCCAAGAACTGGATGATTGGCTATGCACCACCTGACGCCGTTTCATTGCGGCAATGGGCAGCCAAGCACAAATTCGGTCAGGATTTCCTCGTCGATGCAGGCATCCTCGCTTTCAGCGAAGAGCGTGGCGACTGCTATCCTCGTTTCCGCCATCGGTTGATGTTTCCCATCCGCAACGACAATGGTGAAACCATCGCTTTTAGTGGTCGGCTAATGGACAAAGATTCTAAGGCCGCCAAATACCTGAACTCGCCTGAAACGCCCATTTTCAGCAAGAGCAAGGTGCTTTTCGGATTCGATAAAGCCAAGCGTCCAATTTCTAAAGCCGGTCAAGCCATTGTTTGTGAAGGACAAATTGATACCCTCATGCTGCATGAAGCTGGGTTTCCCAACACCGTGGCAGGCCAAGGCACCGCCTTTACGGAGTTCCATGCCAAGGCACTAAAACGCCAGGCTGATGAAATCGTGCTCTGTTATGACTCCGATAATGCAGGATTTAAGGCCGCCGAAAAGGCCTTTCAAATCCTCGCTCCCACCGGTCTGATCGTCAAAGTAGCTTCACTACCAGCCGGTGAAGATCCTGATTCTCTGATTCGAAAACAGGGCACTGAAGCCTTTGGTGATCTTTTAAAAGCAGCACGTGATTTCATCGATTATCAAGTCGAGGTCGTCGGCACTCGCAGAAACATGGACGAAATGCGTGAGCGAGTGCGCTTTGCCGAAGAAATGGCGGTTAACATCCAATTGCTAGAAAGCCCGGTAGCTAGAGAAACCGCCACCCAGAGAGTCGCTGTCCGTCTTGGCATTCCCGAGGACACCATCCGCAAGCTCATCGCTCGAGCTCAACCCAAGGCAGGGAAAGAAAAAACGGCCAAACCACAAGGTGAACATCCCGGCAAAAAGCTTCTCGCCAGTCAGGATCGCAATGCACTGCTTCTCTGTGAACTGGCGCTGGCGGATGCTGAAGTTCTGCACTGGTTGCGCAGTCAACCCCATGATGACGTTTTGCGTGACCTGACTGGCACCGAATTACTGGCCCTGATCTGGCATGGTCAGTTTGATCCTCTAGACCCTGTGGGGATCAATGTCTTCCTGACTGGTCTAGACCCCGAAGAAGAAGCTGCGCTGACTCAAATCCTGCATCAGTCTTCAGCCGCAGGCGGTGGCCTAGCCTCTGCTCAGCACGCCCTCAGTGCGCTGGAAATCTCCCGAATGCAGATGCAGAAACAAAGACTGCAGACTCAGCTCAAGCATCCCGCCATCAGCCCAGAAGATTCCGCTGAAATCCAGCGAGAGATTATGGCCCTGCACAAAGAGATTCAACTGGCTCAACAGCAAATCTTGAAGCCAGCAGTAAGCTAAAGGCTCCTTGCAAGCGAGTCCCGCAAGGCCTCTTGCCAAGTTCGAGGGACTCGGCCGAGCAACTGAGAAAGTCTTGCATTCGACATCACCGTGTAACGCGCACGCTTCGCTAAAAAACCTGCAAAGCCATCCAACGCCTGAGGTTTGACCACCGGCACATCAGGGATCCATCCTAACTCATGTGCCAGCTGCAGTGTCGTTTCAGCATACTCATGCCAGGTAGCCTGACCACTATTGCAGACATGCAGAATGCCAGAGGCTGTAGGACACTGAATCATCAGTTGCTCCAACCAATCGGCGACATCATCCACGCTTGTTGGCACACTCCACTTATCAGCAATGGCAGCGACCTCCTGACCAGAAAGCGCTGCCTTTAGCACCTGCTCAGGGAAACTTGGCAAATGTCCACCGAACAACCAGGAAACACGAGCCACCAAGGCGTTCGATGAAGCCGCCAATACCGCCTGCTCGCCCGCTAACTTAGAGCGACCATACGCATTGATTGGATGAGCCAAAGCAGCCTCACCCAAGGGAGATTCCAAGACCGAATTGAACACATAATCCGTGCTAATATGAATCATTTTAACGCCTCGCTGATGACAGAATCCGGCTAGTTGCGCAGGCGATTCAGCATTTACCTGCATCGATGCCAAAGGATCACGCTCGCAGGCATCAGGATTCACCATACCTGCACAATGGATGAGCAGATCAAACTGCAAACCATTCAAAATAACCTCAAGATCATCTGGCCTGGCCAAATCCAGCTCCGCGTGGCTAGGCGCTATGATCTCATGACGCGGCTCATAGCAGCGTTTCAGCGCGCCTCCAAGTCGACCAGAGGTTCCGGTGATCAATATTTTCATAATAGCCGATCATGAGGCCTAACCTTGGCATCCGTCCAGCTTGCATTCAGCTGATAGGCGTTCATTCTTGACGGCTCCCCACTCCATGCCCTCCCCTACTCCCAGCATCGTCATCATTGGCGCCGGCCTTTCCGGTTTGGCCTGTGCACGTATTCTGACCAAGGCTGGCGTGCCTTTCACCATTCATGAGGCATCAGACGCAGTGGGTGGTCGGGTCCGTTCAGATCGCGTGGATGGCTTTACGTTAGACCGTGGCTTTCAAGTCATGCTGCCCAGCTACCCAGAGGCCAGACGCGTTCTCGACTATGACGGGTTGAATTTACGCCCACTTTATCGGGGTTCGGACGTGCATTACAAGCACCAGACGCATCGCTTTGCCGACCCTCTCCACCATCCCATTGATGCGTTAAAGAATATCAACGACAACTTCATCCCCTGGCGGGATAAATGGCATTCACTCCTGCTTTTAAAGGAAGTCACCAGCACGTATGGCATTGAACGCAGGATCGAGGAAATGGAGACCGAAGACTATCTGCAGGACTTCGGCTTCAGTGAGTCCATGATCGACCGTTTCTTCCGGCCCTTTTTTGGTGGTGTGTTTCTGGAAAAGGATCTGCGCACCTCAGCCAGAATGTTTCTCTTCCTCTACTCCATGTTCCTGCGGTCTGGGGCAGCCCTACCAGCACATGGCATGCAGGCCATCCCTGATCAGCTTGCCGTCGCGCTACCGCCGGGATCACTTCATCTCAATTCCCCTGTCGCAGCCGTTAGCGCTGGAGAGGTCGTTCTGAGCAATGGGCAGGTCATCCAGGCCAAGCACATCGTCATCGCCACCAGTGAAGAAGTGGCCCATCGTCTGTTGCCTGATCTTGGTGAAAAGCTCGTGCCAGGGCGCAGCACCACCTGCATGTATTTCAGCACGGATCAGAAGCTACCCAAAGAAGCCATCCTGCACCTCGACGGAGACGGTCGCGGCCCAGTGAACAATGCCTGCGTGATTTCGAATGCCTCTCCACACCTTGCATCGGCTGGACAGCACCTCATCTCAACTAGCATCATCGGTGCCCCGTCCAGCAATGAACTAGAGGGCGTTGTGCGCGAACAAATGATCGACTGGTTTGGTCCTGGTGCCCGTGAATGGAAGCATCTACGCACCTATCAGATCCGCAATGCCCAGCCTGAATCCCGTCAGTTAAAACTAGGCTTAAAGTCACTCAACAATGTGCTAGCGCCAGGACTCTACCGCTGCGGAGATTATGTGGAGGATGTCTCCATCAATGGTGCCCTGCTCAGTGGTCGCCATGCAGCTGAAGCTGTCCTCGCCAGCTTGGCCTGAAAGACTGGGGCGCTTTGTTCCGTCGCAGTCTGGTCATGTTTTTACGACCACTCCTGCTAGTCTCTTTGGGCCTCACTCTTGCTGCACACGCGCAGCCTGTCTTTCGCGCCGGAGTCGCCGCGGTGGACATCTCGCCCACGGAGTTCCCGCGCATCATCGCGGGCGGGTTTCTCGAAGGACGGGGCGAAAAGCTCGCGGACAAGCTCTTCGTGCGCAGCTTTGTGCTCGATGATGGGAAGATGAAGATCGCCTTCGCCATCGTGGACACGTGCATGATGGAGCAGTCGCTCATCGATGAGGCCAAAGGCATCGCGGCGAAGCAGTGCGGCATCCCGGTGGACCGCATGATGGTCAGCGCCACACACACACACTCCGCGCCGGCCGCGATGGGCTGCCTCGGCACGCGCAAGGACACCGTGTATGCGAAATTTCTCACGCCGAAAATCGCCGAGGCCATCGTGGCGGCGAATGCGGCGCTGCAACCGGCCCGCATCGGCTGGGGCTCGTTTGACGACTGGGAGCACACGCACAACCGCCGCTGGATTCGCCTGCCCGGCAAGGAGGTCGTCGATCCCTTCGGCCAGCCCACCAGCCGCGCGAACATGCACCCAGGCTACCTCAGCAAGGACGTCGTCGGCCCCAGCGGCCCGGTGGACCCGCAGCTCAGCGTCATCGCGCTGCAAACGCTCGATGGCAAACCGCTCGGCGTACTCGCGAACTACTCGCAGCACTACTTTGGCACCGCGCCGGTCTCCGCCGACTACTTCGGCCTCTTCTGCAAACACCTCGCCGCCAAAATGGGCCAGCAGGGCGATGACAACGGCCCCTTCGTCTGCGCCATGAGCCAGGGCACCAGCGGCGACCAGATGTGGATGGACTACGGCGCGGAGAAAAAGACGATCACCATCGACACCTACGCCTCCGAGGTCGCCGACAGCGCCCTGAAGGCCCTGCAAACCGTGACGTATGTCGATCACGCCCCGCTCGACATGGTCGAGAAGACGCTGGAGCTCAACTACCGCGTCCCCGACGAAAAACGCCTCGCCTGGGCACGCCCCATCGCCGCGAAGATCGAGAACGACGTGCCGAAGAGCAAAGAGGAAGTCTATGCGAGAGAGGCGCTCATCCTTCACGAACGTCAAAAGACGAGCGTGAAGCTGCAGGCGATCCGCATCGGCGATCTGAGCATCGCGACGCTGCCGAACGAGGTGTATGCGATCACGGGATTGAAGTTAAGGGAGAAGTCACCCTTCGGAACGCATTTCAACATCGAGCTGGCGAATGGAGCCACCGGCTACATTCCTCCGCCTGAGCAGCACACACTCGGCGGATATACAACGTGGCCTGCGCGAACAGCCGGGCTTGAAGTCAAAGCCGAGCCGCAAATGGTGGATCAGCTCAGTCAATCCATCGCTTCGCTGACAAACGACAAGAAGCACAAGCCAGGTGCCCCAGCCGGTCCATACGCAGTGGAGATTCATTCCGCCAATCCTCTGGCACATTTTGGCTGTGGCCAAACAGGGGAAAGCTCATTGGTCTCATTGATCAACGGCCAAACACAACTGGCGAAGCTTGTTGGTGCCCATGCTTTCTATCTTCCTGGAGTCGGCAGCGGACTCGGCTACGACAGCGAATCGGCTCTCACCGGTTCCGCATTCAGCAGTCCCAAGCGCATCAACCGCTCCATCCAACTTACCGGAGGCCATCTTGAAATATCAAACCTGAAACTTGCTGGTCAGTTCTCGGTGGCTCTTTGGTTCTGGTTAGGTCATGAAAGCGGCGCATCGAATCGAAGTGGGAGCCTTATAGGCGACATCATACTTCGCCAAAATGATCAGCATCGAGTGGAAGTTGCCGCAGGCCACAAAACATCAGATGAGATCGGATATGCTGATGATTGGCACTTTGTGGTGCTCGTTCAGGATCAGGGGGAACTTAGAATTTACATTGATGGTAATCTCAAGCCCGTGCTTTCAATGAATTCATCTGGTGGCCCAGAAACGCTAGATTTGGGGCGAAAACTCGAAGGCCGACTCGACGAGATCACGATCTGGGATCGCGTCATCGAGCCCTCGCTCATCGCGAAGCTTTGGAACATCTCGAAAGTGGGCGAGGAGAATGCGAAGCGGGCCGTTTCGCGGACGGAGCGGAAGAAGCGTGGTGCAGCTGTCTCGGCTGCTCAGAAAGACGCAGTCCAGAGGACTGCACCACACTCGGAGAACTGGTCCGCGTCGATGCGCTTCAAGAACACGAAGGCGAACAACGTCAGCGCCGTGACCGCCTACCTCATCTCACGCGGGCCGAAGGGCGATCCTCAAGCGCCGGGCGATCACCTCGGCATCGGCGGGAGCTACAAGGACTCGTCGCCGGGCCGGTTGTTCGTCTTCAATGGCAATGCGGCTGCGCAAATCGTGCGCGGCACGACGGTCATCGAGCCGGGCACGTGGAATGACGTGAAGCTGGAGCGCCTCGGCTCACGCGTGAAGGTCACGCTCAACGGCAAGTTGGAGATCGACGCCGAACTGCCCGTCACCGCGCCCGGCGCGAAGGAATTGTTCTTCGGCAAACGCTGCGATGACTTCGCGCCGCTGGAAGGCACGTTTGAGAAGGTCGAGGTCGCCGGTTTGGAGAGTGGTGCAGCCGTCCCGGCTGCTCAGAAAGACGCAGTCCAGAGGACTGCACCACTTTCCCCCGAAGAATCCGCGAAGAAGTGGCATGTGCGCGAGGGTTACCGCATCGAGCTCGTCGCGGCGGAGCCGGTGGTGCTCGATCCGGTGGCGTTTGATTGGGATGAGCAGGGCCGCCTGTGGGTCATCGAGATGGCGGACTACCCGCTCGGCATGGATGGCAATGGCAAGGCAGGCGGACGCGTCGTGCGGCTGGAGGACACTGACAACGACGGCCGCTACGACAAGCGCCACGTCATCGTCAGCGATTTGAGCTATCCCACCGGCATCTTGACCTGGCGTGAAGGCGTCATCGTCACCGCCGCGCCGGACATCTTTTTCATTTCGCCCGATGGCACGAAGAAGGTGCTCTACACCGGCTTCAGCACCGGAAACCAGCAGCTCCGCGTGAACGGCCTGCGCTGGGGCATGGATGGCTGGGTGTATTGCGCCGCCGGGGCGCATCACGGCGGCTACAACAAAGGCACTCTCATCGAGTGCAAGCTCACCGGCGAGAAGATCGACCTCGGCAGCCGCGATTTCCGCTTCAAGCCGGACACCGGCGAGTTTGATCCGCAGACCGGCCCCTCGCAGTTCGGCCGCGCCCGCGATGATTGGGGCCACTGGTTCGGCGTGCAGAACAGTTTTCCGCTCTGGCACTACATCCTGCAGGATCACTACCTGCACCGCAATCCGCACGTCATCCCGCCCGATCCGATCCATCAGCTCTTCCCGCGGAATCCGCCCGTGTATCCCGCCAGCAGCATGGAGAAGCGCTTCCACAGCTTCGATCAGGCCGGACGCTTCACCAGCGCCTGCGGCATCGAGGTGTATCGCGACCGCGTGCTGTTTGAGGATGGCAAGACGCATGCCTTCACGTGCGAGCCCTTCCACAACGTCGTGCAGCATCACCTCCTCGAAGACGAAGGCGTCACCTTCAAGGCCGTGCGTGATCCCGCCGAATCGAAGATGGACTTTCTCGCCAGCGAAGACCGCTGGTGCCGCCCCGTCATGGTCCGCACCGGCCCCGACGGCGCACTCTGGATCGCGGACATGTATCGCTACATGATCGAGCACCCGCAGTGGCTGCCGCAGAATGGGAAGGAGGAGCTGCTGCCGCATTACCGCGAAGGGGACGACAAGGGACGGATTTGGCGGGTGGTAAAAAGAAACGCTCCCATGCAGCGCGGCAGCGTTTTGGAGTGCTCCAGCCCTCTGGAGCTTTCCGCAGGCCGAGGGACACCCGAAAGCGCCGGAGGCCCGGCGCACTCCAGAACGCTGCCGCGACTTTCATGCACCAATGGGTGGATGCGTGATCGTGCACAGATGATGGCCTTATGGGATGGCAAGGCTCCCACGTTTGACCCAGTTGCATCTAGCATAGGAACGGTGGCAGATGCATGGACTGCTCTTTCATTGGGCAAACTCAGTGCCTCTGATTGCATTGTCCTTTTGAATGATGACTACGGCGAGCAACGATACATTCGCGAGCAAGCCCTTCAGATGGCCGAGAAGATTGACTGGAAGGGTGATGATGTTCGATTGCTCCACATGGCGCTCACGAAGCTCCTGGACGATCAAGATGCCAAAGTGCGCCTTCAACTGGCCTGCACACTCGGTGAGCTGAAATTCGAATGGGCGGGAGATTTGCTCGCGGAGGTGCTGAACAGCGCGGAGCCGGGTTCGCCGCTGCAAGGCGCGGCCTTGAGTTCGGTGCTGCCGCATCTGGAGCGGGTTTGTGCTCGTGCGGACGCCCAATCGTTCGCGATGCTCCTGCGCTGCGCATTGGCGACGAAGAACGAAAAAGCCATCGCGGCGCTGGTGACGCGGATGGACGCGCAAAAGGGCCTGGAGGAGCTTCTGGCCGTTTTGGATGAGAAAAACCTCTCGCTGGCGGCTTTCGCGAAACAGGTCACGGATGCCAAGGCGCGTGGAGCGGTCCAAAAAATGGCGGCGAGGCTGCAACAGGCTGCGGACTCGATCCAAACGGCTCCGACGATGGAATCGCTGGCCTTGCTGGCCTCGGATCGGGAGCATCGGGAACGCGTCAAAGCGCTGCTGCCGGAGCTTTGGGCGAAGACGGGCAACACGGAAGTGCTGCGGCTCGTCTCGAAGCTGCAACCGAAGGGCGGCGAGCAGTTTTTGCTCGAAGGCTGGGACCAGCGCACGCCAGCGCTGCGCACTCAAATTCTCGAAACGCTGCTCTCGAACGACGCCTGGACGCTGGCGCTGCTGAAACGGCCGGAGGCGAAGGCTTGTGATGCGGCGACGCAGGCGCGGTTGATGAAGCATCCGAAGAAAAACATCGCCAACCTGGCGGAGAAGGTCTTCGCGGATGCCACCAGCGCCTCACGCGCCGCGGTGGTGGAGAAGTTCAAACCGGCGCTGAAGCTCCAGGGCGATGCGGCACGCGGAAAGACTGTATTCGCGAGTGTGTGCATCAGTTGCCACAAACTCGACGGCGTGGGCCTCGAACTCGGCCCAGACCTGCGCAGCGTGGCGCAGCACGATGCGGAGAAGCTCCTCAACTCCATTTTGGACCCGAGTGCGATCATCGAGCCCGGTTTCATGGCCTACCATTGCACGCTGAAGAGCGGCGAGCAGCTTTATGGCGTGATCGCCACCGAAACGAGCGCAAGTCTGACACTGAAGATGGCAGGAAACATTACCAAATCCGTCCTGCGCAGTGATGTGGAATCACTGAAAAGCGCGGGCACATCCTTGATGCCCGAAGGCCTCGAAGCCGCCATGACACCGCAATCACTGGCGGATTTGATTGCTTACTTAAAGCAGCCTCGGTGAGCCAACTGGGTGAACGGGTGTGATAATCCTAGAGACAGGAATGGAAGATCATTGAGTTGCGCCAGGGCTTGGTTTCACAAGGCTTCTTCGACTCGAAGCGGCTGTGTCTTGGGTGACACCGCCCGAGAGGCGTAAAGCCTTGTGGAATCAATGACGGATGCAAATCGGCGGTCAGCCATTCCTGTTTTTAGCAGACAATCCACGGTGTTGGGATGTGGAACGAAGAGTCACTTTGGCCGTGTGAGTCGGAGACAACCAAGCAACTGGATACTCCATTTTACAGGAAAACAGAAAAACATGATTTACAGGTCAGAACCCATTCCTGTGAATCCTGTTTTCCTGTTAATCCTGTGATTACAAACTCGAATTACGAACAGTGTCATATCATCCATGGCGGGCGGAACATCGCGTAACTCTACGGCAAGTTAGTCGGGAGGATAATGAAACACCGCCGAGGCATGGTCACAAAAAAGCCGCACCTGTTACCAGATGCGGCTCGCGTTTCTGAGTCAGCGGGTTGGGTCGCCGAACTCAAAAGTGGAAATTAAGCGTCCTTTTTCTTCTTTTTGCCAGGAGCGGTGAA